>DASPHN010000028.1:0-2633 GCA_035629655.1 Saccharimonadales bacterium (SeqCode)
ACCCCGACCGAGGGCCAGCCCCGGGTGCGTCGCCTGGTCGACATCGCGTGGTCGGGCGGCGCGCTTCCGGTCGTCGTCGTCTCCCCGGATCCCGATGGGACCGTGGTCCGCGCCCTCGCCGGCAGCGAGTCGAGCCACGGCCTGCCGCCGCCGGACGAGGCGGGCCCCGTCGGTCAGATCGTGCGCGGCGCCGAGCTGGCCGTCGCCGAGGTGCACGGCACGAGCGCGGTGCTCGTCTGGCCGGCCCGGATGACCTGGGTCGGACCGGAGACGATCACCTCGCTCATCGAGGCGCACGGCCCGGACGCGGGCGCGGTGCTCCGTCCCGCGTGGAACGGTCAGCCCGGCTGGCCCGTGCTCGTGCCCCTCGCCCACCTGGACACCCTGCGAGCCATCGGCCCCGATCGGATGCCCCCCGAGGTCATCGAGATCCTCGTCGCCACCGCCCCCAGCCGGCTCGTGGAGCTGGGCGATCCCGGGGTGGTACACGACGTCGACACCGCCCGCGTCGACCTCCCGCCATACGAGGGTCCGCCCGACCCCCCTGCCGGCCACGTCCACGAGTGGGGCGAGGACGTCGAGGACGAAGCCGGACTCCCCGCCCCGGAGGAGCGCTGACGGCCGCACGTGGGCCGCGCCGCATCGGGCGGATCGTCGCCATGGCGATCCTCGCGCTCGTCGTCGCCATGGTGATCGGCTTCCTCTGGTGGGCGCAGCCCCAGCCGCTGCTCCCCGAGGCGACCGCGGCGCTGGCCTCCACGCCGGACGCGACGTACGAGTCGTCGCCCGACGGGCGCATCACGTTCACGCCGACCGGCGGCGAGCCGACCGTCGGCCTGGTCCTCTATCCGGGCGGGAAGGTCCCGCCGGCCGCCTATGCCCCAGCGGCGCGTGCGATCGCCGAGGCCGGGTTCCTCGTCTCGATCGTGCCGGTCCCGTTCAATCTGGCCGTCTTCGGGATCGATGCGGCCCAGGCGGTCATCGACGATCACCCGGGGGTCACGTCCTGGGTCGTCGGCGGGCACTCGCTCGGCGGATCGATGGCCGCTCAGTTCATCGATGGCCACGATGGGCTCGTCGACGGGCTGGCCCTCTGGGCGTCGTACTCCGCGGCGGACATCTCCGAGGATGGTGTCCTCGTGGCGTCCGTGTACGGCACGCTCGATGCCGGAGCTCCGTCGTTCACCAGCCCGGAGCACGCGGCGTTGCTCGGGCCCGCACTCGAGTTCACCCCGATCGAGGGCGGCAACCACGAGCAGATGGGCTGGTACACGGGTCAGCCGAACGATCCGCCCGCCACGATCGATCGTGCGGCCCAGCAGGCCGCTGTCGTCGAGGCCACGCTCGGCCTCCTGGGAGCGCTCGTCGCACCGCCACTCGAATGAGACGGTCGGTCACGCGTCGGCGGCCGTCATCCGGCGCATCCCGTCCCGGACCCGCGTGATCGGCACCGTCGCCACCGCGATCCCGCCGATCACGAGCGCAACACCGAGCAGCTGCGCGATCGAGGGCCGCTCATCGAGCAGGATCATCGAGAGGCCCACCGTCGTGACCGGCTGGACCAGCAGGATGATCGAGGTGATGACCGCGGGCAGGCGCGGCAAGGAGATCGAGATGCACAGGTACCCGATCGATTGCGACGTCACGCCGAGCAGGGCCAGCCACGCCAGGCTGGCCAACGGTGGGGTCATGTCGAGGTCACCGCTCACGGTCCCGGCCAGGGCCGCGCTGACGGCCGTGACCATCGTCGCGATGGCCACGGGTCCCGCCGGTCGGCGTGGGTCGCGACCACCGACCCGGATGAGCAGCAGGTAGCCGGCGTAGCAGAAGGCAGTGAGCAGGCCGAGGACGACGCCGAGCGCCGGGTCCGCGCCGTACGCGCCCGCGCCGATGACCCCCGAGATCAGCACGACGCCCACGAGCACGACCGGCAGGGCAAGCAGCGTGTTGCGTGACGGGCGCTCTCCGAAGACCAGCCACGCGACGACGCCGACGATGAGGACCTGGAGATTGCCGAGGACCGTCGCGAGCCCGGCGCCGACCGCCTCGATCGCGTGGTGCCAGAACAGCAGGTCACCCGCGAAGAAGATGCCGGCGATGGCCGCATATCGTCGGGCCCGGGCCGGGAGCGGACCGCCGCGCCGTCGTTCGGCGACGGCGACCAGGACCAGCAACGGCAGGCCGAACAACGCGCGATAGACGGTCCCCGTCGACGGCGAGACCGCGGCGTACCGGTAGAAGATCCCCGAGAACGCGATGCACAACGCCCCGATGAGCGCCGCGAGACGCGGCCGGCTCGCGATCCAGTCGAGCGGACCGATCCCGAGCGAGGTCGGCGGCGCGGCGGCCGTGCTCAGGCGTCGACCTCGCCCATGCCGGGATCGACGAGGCGCTCCAGCCGCACGACCGGCGTCTGACCGATGGCGCCCAGCGCCGCCTGCCGATGTGCCCTCTCGGTCATCCGGTCCCTCCTGGTGGCGTGCCCGGCGCGTCGGCCGCGGCCCGACGTTCGTCGCCGGGGTCAGTCGGGCGGCGTCCCCGCCTTGGTCGGCAGCCCGACGAACCGGAGGCCGAGCTCCTCGAACTGGATCGCCTCCGGTGGTGAGGGCGCCTCGAGCATCGGATCGCTGCCC
>DASPHN010000029.1:0-2271 GCA_035629655.1 Saccharimonadales bacterium (SeqCode)
TCGCGATGGGTTCTACGGTGACGCCTCCGGCGACTACGCCGACAACGCCTGGCGATTCGGGCTGTACGCCCGATCGGCGCTCGAGGCGATCCGCGCAGAGGGCAAACCGGTCGATGTCCTCCATCTCCATGACTGGCAGGCGGGACCAGCGGCGATCCTTCGCGACCTGCGCTATGCCGATGACCCGCTCGTCTCGCCGGCGGCGATCGTCACGACTCTGCACAACCTGGCCTACCACGGCTGGACGCCGAACTCGGCGGTGCCGCAGCTGGGGCTCCGACCCGGTGATGGGGCCCCGGGCCAGAACGCCGACGGCATCGACCTCCTGGCCGCCGCCATCGAGGCGTGCGAGATCGTCAACACGGTCTCGCCGACCTACGCTCGCGAGGCGCTGACGCCCGAGGTCGGGATGGGACTCGACGGGTTGCTGCGATCGCGAGGCGACCGGTTCATCGGGATCCTCAACGGGCTCGATCCCGTCGTCTGGGATCCGGCCACCGACCGCGACCTCGCCGCGACGTTCTCGCGGGCGGACCGGTCCGGCAAGGCGCGCAGTCGGGCCGACCTGCTGCGGCGCGTCGGATTCGATGCCGAGGATCAGGGCCCGGTGATCGGGATGATCGGGCGGCTCGATCCGCAGAAGGGGTTCGACCTCCTCGCGGGCGCGGCGCCGGCGATCCTCGAGCGCGGTGGTCGGCTGATCGTGCAGGGCTCGGGCCATCCGGAGCTTGCCGGGCCGTTCCGAGCGCTGGCCGAGGGGACTGGCGTCGGCCGGATCGCGTTCATCGAGCGGTTCGACCGGGCGATGGCCCGCAGGATCTACGGCGGCGCCGACTTCTTCGCGATGCCCTCGCGGTTCGAGCCCTGCGGCCAGGGCCAGATGATCGCGCTGCGCTATGGCACGCCGCCGATCGTCCATCGGACGGGTGGGCTGGCGGACACGGTGGTCGATGAGACGGCGCACCCGGGCGAGGGGACCGGCTTCGTCTTCGAGGACGCCACGGTCGACAGCCTGCTCGTGGCGTGCGAGGCGGCGTTCGCCCTGCGTGCGGCAGGCGGCGCGCGGTGGGACGGGCTCCTCGACCGCGGGATGGCCGTCGACTTCGACTGGGTCACCGGTTCGGCGCCGCGCTACATCGAGGCCTACGAACGGGCGGTGGCGATCCGCCGCGGTTGAAGGAGCGGGGCGGCCGCGCCAGTCACGCCTCCAGGGCGCGGAGGAACGCCGCGGTCGTCTCGACCGGGTGGGTGCGCTGCGGGGAATGCGGGCCGCCGGCGATCGTCATCACATGGTCCGCCCCGATGACCGCCCCGAGCCGCGCCGCTGCGGCGTCGGGCAGGTAGCCGCCGGCGGCCGGCTCGCCGCGGATGACCCAGACGGGTAGACCGGCCGCTGCCGGATCCTGCAGAGCCGCCAGGCCCGCGTCCCAGTCGCCGTTGTCGAGGACGACCGAGCGCGCGGCGGCTTCGTCGAGCTGGGTCAGCGCCTCTGCCTTGGCCTCGATGTCGCCGGCGATCCAGTCGGGGTTCGCCGCCGTCACGGCGGCCCGGGACTCGTGGAGGTCGTCGAACGTTCGCTGGGCAGGGTCGCTGGCGATCAGCGAGATGAACGAGAGTGGGACGGCCGGCGGATCCAGCAGGACGATCGTGGCTGGGCGGATGCCGGCCGTCGGCAGCGCAGCGACGGTCATCGCCCCCCAGCTGTGACCGATCAGCTGGAGGTCGTCGCGGTCGAGGCCGGCCTGTCGGACGAACGCGGCGACGTCGGCGGCGGTGTCTCGAAACCGATGACGGCCCTGCCAGTGACCAGTCCGCCCATGGCCAGGCAGGTCGATCGCGGTGACTCGGCGGCCGCTCGCGGCGAGCGCCGGCCCGACGCGCCACCACGTCGCCGCCGAGGACGTCACCCCGTGGAGGAGCAGCACCGGCCGATCGGTCGGGTCGCCCCAGGTCAGGGCCGAGAACGGGATGCCGCTGGCCTCGACCGTCCGACGCTCACCTGCAGCCGGGGCATCCAGTGCGGCCCGGACGGCGGCGGGGAGGTCCATCGTCATCGTCATGGCGCGACCGTACCAGTCGCCACGGTCGGCTGTCCGCGCCCGCTAGAATCACCCCGCCCAGTCGTCCGTCGAAGGAGCCCGTCATGGCCAACCAGTTCGTGGTCCAGCTGAAGAACGAGCCGGGCGCGATGGCGACCCTGGCCGAGGCCCTCGCCGCCCGCGGCGTCGACCTGCGCGCCATCGGCGGTGGCAGCATCGGCGACTCGGGCCA
>DASPHN010000030.1:0-2145 GCA_035629655.1 Saccharimonadales bacterium (SeqCode)
CGCCAGGCTCGGACCGGGCTAGCGTGCGCCAGCCTCTACCTAATCTCTGCCAACCCGTCGCCGTTGCTCGCGTTCACGCAGTCGACTGCCAACCCAGAATGGCGGCCATAGTGAACGGCGAGGAGGAGGACTGCCTCGACGCTTATGGGCGAGAGGTGGTCGGCGAGTTCGCCTCCGAGCGCGTCTGACGCGGCCGGCCGCGCGCGAACGATGGTCTCCGATGCCTGCCTGACGGTGGAGCGCGACTTCGCGGCCGCGTGGTGGCTGCTCGCCGACGCAACTGGCCACGAGCTGCACGACGACCCCGACCTCCGCTGGTTTCACACCGGGCTGGCGGACCCGCACCTCAACCCCGTGCTCACCACGCGACTGCCGGCGCATGAGGCGGACGCGGTGATCGACCGGATGGTCGCCGATCTGGCCGGTCGCGGAGCGCCGTTCATGTGGTGGGTCACCCCAAGCTCGCGTCCCGTTGATCTCGCCGCCCGCCTCGAGAGCCGTGGCTTCGTTGCCGACGAGCCATGGCCGGGGATGACGCTCGAGATTGACGCGATGAAGCAGCCGCCGCCGGTGCCCGGGCTGGCCATCCGCCGCGTCACGAAGGATGCAGAGCTCGGCACGTACGTCCGGATCTTTGCGCCGATCCTCAGCCCATCGCCCGCCTTCACCGCTCTGCTGGCGGAAGCGTCGCGCCGCATCGGCTACGAAGAGGAGGCTGCGGAGGTGCATTTCGTCGGGCTGCTCGAGGGCGAACCGGTGTCGACCGCCTCGCTGATCACCGCCGGTGGCGCCGCGGGCATCTACAACGTGGCGACCATCGAGACTGCCCGCGGCCGGGGGATCGGGGCGGCGATGACGGCGGCTGCGGTCGAGGCGGGTCGCCGGCGGGGCATGACGACCGCGGCGCTCCAGGCGTCGACGATGGGCCGCTCGGTCTACGAGTCGCTCGGGTTCCGGCACGCCTGCGACCTCGTGCCGTATCGGTCTCCGGGTCGCGCGGTGTGAGCGGGCTCAGGCGGCCGCGCGTCGGCGGGGAAGCAGGAACCAGGCAGCGACCGCTCCGAGTGCGACCGCGGCGAACAGGGCGGCAAGGAGCAGCGGAAGCTGCCCATCGGCGTCCTGGTTGACGTCGGTGAGGCTGGGCACCAGGCCGTCGCTGGCGGAGGCAACGAGTGGGGCTGCGACGAACAACGGGATCGTTCCGGTCGCTCGGGAACCCTGAGCGGCATCCTCGATCGTGAAGCGGATCGAGTACTCGCCGGGCAGCAACAGGGCGGCCAGGGGCACCTCGACCGACGTGTCGGTCACGGCGTAGAAGCTGTCCATCTGCACGCTAGCCTGGCTCACCTGCTCCCCGTCGCTATCGAACAGCTCCAGGTCGACGAGAGGCTTGAGCCGGACGTTGCCGCTGTTCTCCACCGCCACCGCCACGATCGACCTGCCCGCTACGACCGAGTGGCTGGCACGTCCGATCTCGAGGTGGGGAGATCGTTCGCCGGGGATGGTGACAAGCACCCCGACGGCCTGGCGCACGACCTGATCGGCTCCCACGATCCCTTCCATCTCGATCGGCTGCTCGTTCTCGAGGATGAGGCTGGTGATGTATTCGCCCGGGCCGCTTGTACAACCTTCGTGGTGGCTAGCGGTGGGCTCGGTGAGCTACACGCTGGCGTCCGACTCACGGTCGTCAGGGAAGTGTCCGCCGCAGTGCCCCCAGGCCTGCGCGTAAGTGGAACTGTTCCACTTGCCCCGGATCGCCTATAGGACCGATGGCCGTCTCCGCGATCGCTGGAGAGGATTCAGCCTTCGCCGGCCCGCATCGCCGCCTTGGAGGCCCGCTTCTTGGCCTGGTAGTCGGCCAGGGCCTGCGCCGAATCGACGTCACCGAGCGTCGGGTGCGATGCCAGGACATCCTCGATGCCCGGTGGTGCGATCCCGAGCCGCTTGGCCAGCACCGCCGTCAACGAGGCCACCTTCATCGGCCCGAATCCCGGCAATGCACCGATTCGCCGCTGGAGGTCGCGACCGTCGGTCGCATCGGTCCACAGGCGTCCCGCATCTCCCTCGTAGGTGTTGGCGATGTATGTGGCGAGCTCCTGCACGCGCTTGGCCATCGCACCCGGGAAGCGATGGATTGCCGGCGGT
>DASPHN010000031.1:0-3641 GCA_035629655.1 Saccharimonadales bacterium (SeqCode)
ATCGACCAGGGCCGATTCACGGTCGCGGCCGGGGCGGTGGGGCTCGCGCAGGCGTGCATCGATGCGTCCGTCCGCTACGCGCACGAGCGGCGGACGTTCGGCCAGGAGATCGGCGAGCACCAGCTCGTCAAGCAGCTCATCGCGAAGATGGTCGCCGGGACAGAGATGGGCCGGCTGCTCGTCTGGCGCGCCGCGTGGCTCAAGAACCAGGGCCTGCGCAACACCCGGGAGACGTCCCTCGCCAAGTGGCACGCCACCGAGCACAGCGTGCAGAGCGCGCTGGATGCGATCCAGGTCCACGGCGCGAACGGCTACTCGAACGAGTTCCCGGTCGAGCGCTACCTGCGCAACTCGAAGGCGGCGGTCATCTACGAGGGCACGAGTCAACTGCACACGCTGATCCAGGCCGACTACGCGATGGGCTATCGACAGGATCGACCGCTTCGCTGCGAGCCGTGGCCCGCCGATGGCTGGGAGCGCCCGAGCGCCTGAGCCCCGGTCAGCGCGAGCCGTCGACGGTGGAGGCGGACGCGGATCCGAGGGCCGTGGCGTCCGTCGAGGCTCGCGTCGGGGCGACCACCGGCCGGACGGGCCGACCCGGCCCCTGCATGCGGCCACGCGCCGTGATGATCAGCGCCACGGCACCGACGATGACCGCGCCGGCGATCAGGGTGCGCGGCTCGATCGGCTCCTGCAGGAACCACGCCCCGAGGATCACGGCCACGACCGGGTTGACGTAGGCGTACGTGGCGATGAGCGGCAGCGGGGCGACCCGCAGCAGCCAGCCGTAGGCCGTGAAGGCCAGCAGGCTGCCGATGATCGCGAGGTAGAAGAACGCGGCGATCGACGCGGTCGAGACCGACGCCGGATCGAACCGACCGAACTCGCCGGCGGCCGCGCTCATCGCGGTCAGCACCAGGCCACCGGTGAGCATCTGCGCACCGGTCGCGACGAGCGGCTGGCTCGGCAGGGTCGCCCGATGCGAGGCGAACAGCGAGCCGAGGGACCACGCGATCGGCGAGACGATGACGGCGGCCAGCCCGAGCGGGTCCAGCGCGCCGGTCTCCCCGAACGCGGTCGGCCCCGCGAGGATGGCGACCCCCACGAAGCCCACGACGATGCCGATGACCGCGATCCGCGGCAGCCGCTCCCCCAGCAGCACGCCGCCGAAGATGGCGACCCAGACCGGCATCATGGCGATCAGCAGGGCTGTGATGCCAGACGGGATCGTCTGCTCGCCGAACGCGACCATGCCCATCCCGCCGCCCAGCAGGAGCGCGCCCACGATCGCCGAGTCGCGCCATTGGCGCCGCGTCGGTGGGATGAAGGGTGCATCAGCCCGGAGCCGCCCACTGATGATCGACCAGGCGAGCAGGACACCGCCGGCGAGGAGGAACCGGGCCGCCGCCATCAGGAACGGCGCGATCGTCTGGACGGCGACCGCGATGCCAAGGTAGGTGGAACCCCAGACGACGTACAGGACCAGGAGCCCGAGCCAGATCGACCCGCGATCGGCGGTTCGAGGCGGCGTCGTTGGCATAGTCGGTTGGTCCAAGGTCAGAGCATACGACGCCCGCGGGCGGGACGTCGCCTCGACGTCTTGCGGTCAGGCGGCCGCGGCGACCGCCACGGGCCGGCAGACCTTGCACGGCCGATACCCCGCCTGGGCCGCGTCGGCGAGGCTCCGGAACGGGCGCCGGTTGCGGGCCAGCATGCGCCGGCCGGTCCGGCACGACGGCCAGCACACGATGTGCGTCGAGGCACAGCCGATGAGCCGCTCACCGCGCCGTGCCGCGTCCTCCATGCCGTCGGGGTCGAGGCCTTCGGCGGCGAGGATCGTTCGCTTGTTGGCCGGGCCCCCGAGCGAGTACTGGCCGATGCTGCCGTCCGTCCGGACGACCCGATGGCACGGGACGATGAGCGGCACCGGGTTGTGCCCGAGCGCCGTCCCCACGGCCCGCACGGCTCGCGGCCGGCCGATCTCGGCAGCCACCCAGCCGTACGGCCGAACCTCGCCACGCGGGATCTCGAGGGCCTTGAGCCAGACGTCCTGTTCGAATGCGCTGTGGCCACGGAGGTCGAGGTCGATCCGCACGCGTCGATCGCCGTCGAGCCGGCGGTCGATGGCATCGGCGAGGCGCGGCGGGAGCGCGTCGGCACGCTCAGTGGGGCGCCCCGTCGTGGCGCGGTGACGGATCGCGAACGACTCGATGTCGTCGGTCGCGCTGTCGACCAGCGAGACGCCGCGGCCGTTCCAGGCGACGAACAGCGGCCCGATCGGGGAGTCGATGGGGGCGTATCGATCGAGCAGGCCGACCTCGACCAGCACGTCCGGACGCAGCGTCGGCGGGGCGGCGACGGTCAGGGTGCTCATGGCGGTCTCGATGGCGTCGGGTCTGGCGTCGGTCCTGGCGCGGGTCATGCGGTCATCTCCTCGGGCGCGAGGCGCGCATCGGCCTCGAGCATCGTTCGCAGCTGGGCGAGGCCGCGATGGACCTGCGCCTTGACGGTGCCCTCGGGTCGGCCGAGGGCGAGGGCGGCTTCGGGGTAGGACAGGCCATCCACGTGGCGGAGGACGATGGCGGCCCGATAGGGCGGCGGCAGTGCGGCGAGCCGGACGGCCCAGCGGTCGCGCTCGGCGTGGCGTTCCGTGATCGCGGCCGGTCCGGTGGCCGCCGACGTCGCGGGCTCGAGGCCCGGTGCTGCGATCGTATCGAGCGAGGCCGGCGACGGCCCGCGGGAGGCGCGCCGCCCCGCCCGCGTGCGACACAGGTTGAGGACGATCGTGGCCAGCCAACCGCGCAGCCGCAGCTCGCGGATCCTGGCCGTGTCGTAGCCGGCGAGCGCCCGGTAGGCCCGCACGAACGCGTCCTGCGCCACCTCCTCGGCGTCGCTCGGGTCGCCGAGGACCCGTAGGGCGATCGTGTACAGGCGGTCCTGGTGGGCCAGCACGAGGGCCTCGAACGAGCCGTCGAGGTCGCGCGCAAGCTCGGTGATCAGGCGGTCGTCGTCGTGCATCACCACCCAGAACGCCGCCGCCGTCTCGACCGTTGCATCCCCGTACGGTAGCCGCGCCACACCCCGGCCGCCGGTGCGCACATGCGACAATCGGCCGCGATGGGTCACGGCGATCGCTTCGACGATCTGATCGACAGCCTCGGCGGATTCCACCGGTCGTGGCTCGTCTATCTCGGGCTCGAGACGGGGCTGTTCGCCCATGTCCGCGCCGCCGGGACCGAGGGCATCACCCCCGCAGCGCTGGCCGCAGCCACCGGCGCGCACGCCGAAGCGGTCGACGTCTGGTCCTGGGCGGCCGACGCCCACGACCTCGTGGCCCTCGATGACGGTCGGCTGACGATCGATCCCGATGTCGCGGCGATCCTGCTCGACGAGGACCGGGCCGACTACCTCGGCGGCCAGTTCGCGCATGCGGTCGTCGCCTCGATGGACTGGTCGGGGATGGCCGCCTTCTTCCGTTCGGGCACCCCGATCGCCGATCGACCGGACCGCTACCGGGTCGCGATCGAGAAGCTGACCCGCCAGGACATCGCCGTCTTCTTCCAGGAGGCGCTGGCCGCACTCCCGCAGCTCGTTGCCGACCTGTCGCGAGGCGGGCGCGTCGTGGACGTGCACTGTGGTGG
>DASPHN010000032.1:0-8200 GCA_035629655.1 Saccharimonadales bacterium (SeqCode)
GTCATCGAGGTCAACCCCCGGGTCTCGCGCTCGAGCGCGCTGGCGAGCAAGGCCACGGGCTACCCGATCGCCCGGGTCGCGGCGCAGATCGCGGTCGGCCGCCGCCTCGCCGAGATCCCGAACGTGGTCACGGGCACGACCGTCGCCGCGTTCGAGCCGGCCCTCGACTACGTCGTGGTCAAGCTGC
This sequence comes from Saccharimonadales bacterium (SeqCode), assembly GCA_035629655.1. Taxonomy (GTDB): domain Bacteria; phylum Chloroflexota; class Limnocylindria; order Limnocylindrales; family CSP1-4; genus SPCO01. Next base: position 188 of record DASPHN010000032.1, read on the forward strand.
CCCGCTTCCCGTTCGACAAGTTCCCGACCGCCGACCGCACGCTCGGCAGCCAGATGAAGGCGACCGGCGAGGTGATGGCCATCGATCGGACCTTCGGCTCGGCACTCAACAAGGCGCTCCGTGGCCTCGAGCAGGCCGGCGTCGGACCGCTCGCCGAGGATCCCACGTGGACGCCGGCGTTCGACTACCTCGCGGGGGTCTACGCCGGCGACCCCGAGGCCGACGAGCCGATCCGATGGGTCGATGACGCCGGACAGGCCTGCGAGAGCACGCGCCATGCCCAGCGAACGGCCGCACCGATCGTCCTCAAGCGGTTCCTCGCCCCGTCCGACTCCCGGCTGTGGCGGCTACTGGGTCTCCTCCGCCGCGGCGTGCCCGAAGCCGTCGTCGGCGAGGCGACGGGGATCTCCGCCTGGTTCCTCGCCGAGATGGGCCGCAACGTCGCCCTCGAGGCCGAGACCCGCTCGATGGGACCGCGGCTCGCCGAGGCGGCCACGGACCCCGACGCCGCGGAGCTGCTCGCGACGGTCAAGCGTGCCGGGTTCGGGGACAAGGAGCTGGCCGGACTGGCCGGCACGACGCCCGACGCCCTCCGCGCGGCGCGTCTTCAGCTCGGCATCGTGCCCGGCTACGCGATGGTCGACACCTGCGCCGCGGAGTTCGCGGCCGAGACCCCGTACTTCTATGCGACCTACGCCGCGGCGGGCTCGACGCCGGAGGCGTTCCCCGTCGGGCGGCCCGCGGCCCTGGTCATCGGCAGCGGCCCCGTTCGCATCGGCCAGGGGATCGAGTTCGACTACTGCGCGGTCCAGGCGGCCGACACGCTCCGGCGATCAGGCTGGCAGGCGGTGATGATCAACTCGAACCCGGAAACGGTCTCGACCGATTTCGATGCCTCGTCCCGGCTCTACTTCGAGCCGCTCGATCCGGAGAGCGTGCGCAGCGTCATCGATGCCGAGACCCCGCCGGGGGAGCGGCTCCTGCCGGCCGTCGTCGCCTTCGGCGGCCAGACGCCGCTCAACCTCGCCGCGCCCTTGGCCGCGGGCGGTGTGGAGCTCCTCGGCAGTGACCTCGAGGCGATCGATCAGGCCGAGGAGCGCGTCCGGTTCTCGGCCCTGCTCGACCGGCTGGGGATCCCCCAGCCCGAGGGCGGCATGGCCCACTCGATCGAGGAGGCGCTGACGCTCGCCGAGCGGATCGGCTACCCGGTCATCGTCCGGCCGTCGTTCGTCATCGGCGGCCTGGCGATCGACTTCTGCTACTCGCCGAGCGACCTCGAGCGCCAGCTGCTGGCGGCCACGGTGGTGGACCCGGATCGCCCGGTTCGCATCGACCGATACCTCGAGGGCGTCGAGGTGGACGTGGATGCCATCAGCGACGGCGAGCGCGTCCTCATCCCCGGGCTCCTCGAGCACGTTGAGCGGGCCGGGGTGCACAGCGGCGACAGCGTCGGCGTCTTCCCGCCCCAGACCGTCGGCGAGGGCGATCAGGACCTCATCGTCGCGACCATGGAGCGCATCGTCCTCGCCCTGGGCGCCAGGGGCCTGGTCAACGCCCAGTTCATCGTCCGCGACGACGGGGTCTATCTCATCGAGGTCAACCCACGGGCGTCGAGGACCGTGCCGTTCATGTCCAAGGTGACCGGCGTGCCGATGGTCGAGCTGGCGGTCCGGATCTCGCTCGGCGCGACCCTGCCCGAGCTCGGCTGGGATGGTGGCCTGCTCGCCCCGCCGCCGTTCGTCGCGGTCAAGGCCCCGGCGTTCTCGACGGCCAAGCTGCGCGGCGTGGATCCCAGCGTCGGGCCCGGCATGCAATCGACGGGCGAGGTGATCGGCATCCACGAGGACTCGCGGGTGGCCCTCGCCAAGGCGCTCCTGGGGGCGGCGCTCGTGCCACCACGGGCCGGCGAGGCCGGCGAGCTCGCGCTGCTCTCGATCGCCGACCGCGACAAGGCGCTCCTGCCGCGGCTGGCGGCTGGGCTTGCCGGGGCCGGCTATCGACTGGCCGCGACCCCCGGGACCCGGATCGCCCTGGCCGACGCGGGCTACGACTCGCGGCCCGTCGCCAAGCTTGGCGAGGCGGCCGATCCGGCCATCGGCGAGGTGCCGATCCTCGAGCTCATCGCGAGCGGCGAAGCGCGGCTCGTCGTGAACACCCCGACCCCTCGCTCCGGCGCGGTCCGTGACGCGGCCGAGATCCGGCTGGCTGCGACGGCCGAGGGGATCCTATGCCTGACGGCCATCGAGACCGCGGTGGCGGCGGCCGAGGCCCTCGATCCGGCGCTCGCAGGCGGCCTGGCGACCGTCCGATCGCTCGACGAATGGGTGCCCCTGCCCGGTCAGCCGCGGGCGCTGGTGGCGATCGCCTGACCGACGCCCGGCAGGACGTGTGCGGCCGCGTCGGCTGCCTCGGGGGTCACGACGATCGCCTGTCCCAACGACCACAGGGTCAGGGTCGTCAGGGCGACCATCACGACGGCCAGCGGCAGCTGCCGGGTCCGAAGCGCCCCGGCACTCAGGCCCGGCGGCGCGTCCAGCGTGGCGACCACATGACCCGCCCACGCGCCGAGCATGTGTCCGCCGACCACCGCGGCAAGCTGCGCGGTCCAGATGAGGCCCGGTGGGAGCCACCCGCCGTCGATCTCGAAGAACGCGGTCCCGAACAGGTCCCAGCCGCGCTGGAACGGATCGGACACGGCGACGAGGATGGCCTGCCCATCGACGAGCAGGTAGGTCAGGTAGTGGGCGATGAGGTAGCCGGCCGCGATCGGGAGCAGCCCGGCGGCGGTCGCATCGAGGCCGACGACCCGACGCACGGCCAGCGCGGCCGTGACCACGAGCCCGAGGAACGCGAACAGCAGGACGGTCGTCCCGCCGAGGCCCGGCGCCCCGAAGGTGCCCAGCCAGACCTGGGTCTGCTGGAGACCGTCGAACAGGATCGACGCCACCCCGAGGGCGATGATCACGACATCGGGCCGGCTCCAGCCCGGCTCGAGCAGGCCACTCGCGAACGGGCGGCGCCGGACCCGCCCGTCCTCGTCCGCGAGCTCGTAGGGTGCGAGCCGGCCGAGGAGCCGGAACCAGACCGTGAAGACCTCGGCGTTCGAGCGCCAGGTATCACGCCCGAACTGGGCCATCATCGCGACGGTCAGCGCCGTATAGCCGACCAGGACGATGAACAACGTCGACGGGGCCGCTTCCAGGACCAGTTCCAGCCAGACGACGACCACGAAGCCGACGACGGCCGGCCACTTGCCCAGCCACGCCGGGTAGGTGGCGAGGTCCCACGAGGCCACGCCGAGTCGCCGCAAGAGCGCGGCTCCCAGATCGTGCAGCGTCGAGAACGGATCGAGGAAGTGCCACACGGGCCCGATCAGGAACGACGCCATGGCCACGCCGACCCAGCCATAGATCCACAGGAAGAGCGGCGCCACCGCCCCGCTGCTCTCCCCACCGATGATGCCCTGGACCACGATCCAGAGCCACGCGAACAGCCCGACGGCCCGCAGGCCGTATCGGACGAGCGGAGGGGGAAGGTGTGAGGGTCCGCCGGGCGCCGGCCGCTCGGCCCGGACATCCCGGAGGAGCACGAAGATGAACGAGAGGGCGACCGTGGCCGCGGCCCCCGCCAGGTAGACCGCGAGCGGCAGGCGGCTGGTGTAGGTCGCGTTGAGGGTGTGGCCGAGGACCGCTCCGGGCGCGACGAGCGCCAGCCCGATCGCGCCGACGGCGGCTCGCGCGACCGATCGTCGGCGACCCGGACCGATCACGCGCCGCCCGTCGGCCGCCCCCGCCGCGAGAGCAGGTAGCCGGCGCCGAGCAGGACGAGGGCGAGGCCGACGACGATGGGCAAGATCGCATCGGTGGTCGAGCCGGCGGCCGACCCATCGATGGGCGAAGGAGCGGGGCTCAGACCCGCCGACGCGATCGGGCTCGCGCTTGCGCTGGCGATCGGCGAGGCGCTCGGCTCGGCGGTCGCAGATGCGCTCGCGGCCACGGTCGGCGACGGTGACGCCGCGGCCACGACCGTGAAGCTCCACGTCTCGCGGTCGAGCTCGCCATCCTCCGCGGAGATCGTCGTCCACCGGACCTCGTACTCGCCCGGCGCGAGGACCGGCACCGGGTCGATGACCATCCGCTGGTCGTCCGTCGGATCGAGGCCGCCGCGCGCCACCTCGTCACCGGCCGCGTCTCGCAGGATCAGCGAGCTGCCATCCGGTTCGATGGCCTGGGTGAAGGTGCCGAAGATCTCGGTCGGCGTGCCCTCGACGGTCGCACCATCGGCTGGGGTGGGCACGTCGAGCTCGGCGTGCGCGAGGACACCGCTCGGGAGCAGGAGCAGCGCGGCGACGGCTGCCGGGAGCGCCCACCGGCGCGTCCATCGAAGGTGTGGTTGCATGGTCGGAGTCTACGAAACCTCGAGCGTGGTCGCGCCGGGCTGCCCGGCTGCGCGACGCGGGACGACATCCGGCGAGCGCCGGCGGGCGAACTGACAGACGAAGGCAGGATGGATCCCGGGAGAGTTCGTGCAGATCGCATATTCGGATGACGACGGCTATCGCGCTGGGGCGTGCAACATCGGTCCGGAGGAGATCGCGCGGCGCCGTCGCGCCGGTCTGATCGGGATCGGGATCGCGGTCGTCCTCGCGATCGCTCTGGTCGTCCTGGGCGCGCCCGCGTGGACTCGCCTGATCGTCTTCGTGCCGCTGGCGGGTGGGTTCGTGAGCCTCGAGCAGGCGCGCCGTCGGTTCTGCGCCGCCTTTGCCCTCGCGGGATTTCGGAACTTCGGGCCGCTGGGCGAACCGGAACAGATCACGGACGACGGGGAACGGGCGACGGACCGTCGGGCCGCGATCGTGATGGCCGCCTATTGCGCGGCACTGGCCCTGGTCATCACCCTGGCCTTCGTCGCCCTGCCCGTCTGACCGCCGCCGTGCGACCGCGCGCCCGACCAACGTCCCACGGAGGCAGGACGACGATCGGGCTCAGGCGACGGCCGGGATGATCTCGCGTCCGAACGCGTCGAGCCGCTCGAGGACGTGGACGTCCGGGAGGTTGACGATCACGTGCTCGATGCCTTCGTCGGCCTGGGCTCGGAGCGCAGCGACGACGTCGGCCGAGGACTGGCGCCCCGGTCGGAGATCGGTCTCGATGAGGGAGGTGGTCTCGATGTCGCTGACGTCGCGTCCGATCGCCTCGCAGTGCCGGGCGAGGACCTCCAGCTTGTGCCGGCTCTCGCCGGGGTCCGGGACGAGGATGTTGCAGGCATCGCCGTACTCGGCCACGAGGCGGAGGGTCTTGCGCTCGCCGCCTCCGCCGACCATGATCCGCGGCCGCGCGATCGGCGATGGGTGGTTGATCGGCTCCGCGAGCCGGTGGTGAGTCCCTTCCAGCGGTGACGCATCGTCGGCGAACATCGCCGTGGCGACCCGAAGCGTGTCCTCGAGGTGCTCGAAGCGTTCGCGGCGCGACGGCCAGGGCGTGCCCAGGCCGCGCGCTTCGCGCTCGTACCAGCCGGCGCCGACCGCGAAGTAGGTCCGCCCGCCCGCGAGGACGTCGAGGGCCGTCGCCGCCTTGACCAGCAGACCGGGCGGGCGCAGGACGGCGCTCGCGACCATCGGTCCCAGCGCGATGCGTTCGGTGGCAGCAGCCAGGAAGCCGAGCGTCGTGTACGCCTCCAACATGGGCTCGCCGGCTCCGCCCAGACCGGTGTCCTCGGGCAGCTGGAACAGGTGGTCCATCACCCACAGACTCGCAAAGCCATTGGCCTCAGCGCTCTGGGCGACGGCCGTCAGGGTGGGCCGGATCGACGCCGACCCGCCCGGGAACGCGAATCTCGGGAGCTGCAGGCCGACGCGCATGGTCGCCGCGCGCTCAGGCGGCGTGTCGGGCGGTCGCCGGCGCGCACTCGGCGTCGGCGCACGAGACCTCCGCCGCCTCCAGCAGGGTTGCCGGGGCGCGTTCCGCCAGACCGGCCGGAGGGGTCGTTGCGGCAACCTCGGTGGTGCCGTGGTCGCGACGGCGGTCGCGCCGGACCGCATCTGCGGTCCGCTGGAGGTCGGCGGTGCGGTCGCGGACCAGGTCGATCATGGGATCCATCGCGGGGCTCCTTTCGCGCTGATGGGGGAGGGAGATGTCTTCTTGTGGTTAGACGGATATCTAACGTGTGGCCGTCGCAGGAGCGGAGGGTTCGTCACAGGCGGGGTCAGTCGCGCAGGAAGCGCCCGAGGTCGCCGGATGCGGCCTCGATACGATCGCGTCGCAGGCTGTAATAGATGACGTTGCCAGCCTCGACGACGGTCACGAGCCCGGCGGCTCGCAGCTGGGCAAGATGGTGCTTGATGGTCGGCTTCGAAAGGTCCAGGTGCTGGGCGATCTCGGTGAGGTACAGGTCCTGCCCGGCGAGCAGCTTCAGGATCCGCAGCCGCGTGTCGTCACCCAACGCTCGATGAAGGCGGATGACCGACGGCGGCGGAGCGAGCCGATCCTCGACCTCGAGGGCGTCGTCCGCGACCGGATAGGCGAAGAACCGCCAGTCGGGCCCCGCGAGGAGGATGTTGTAGGGCCGGCTGAAGTACGTCGGGGCGAGCACGACGCGTCGGATGCCGACCTCCGGGAGCCACCGGATGCCACCTGTCGTGCGCTCGATGAGGTCGGTGCCGGTCTGCGCGCCGCGGTCGACGGCACGGAGCGCATGGTCACGCTCGATGATGGCGCGGATACGCGACTCGATGGTCGCGAACGGGATGGCCCAGGCGCGCAGGACCTCGACCAGCCGGCGGTGACCGGCCTCGGGGTCGCGCAGCAGGGTCTGGAATCCGAGCTTGTGGTCAGGCAGCGCATCGCGCAGCGCGTCCAGGGCGTCGGAGCCGCCGGTCGAAGCGGCCTGCACGAGCGTGCCCAGGTCCGGGTCGCGGGCGAGGTCGCACAGGATCGTCGTGAGCAGGTCGGGCGTGGGCACCATCTCGAGGGCGTCGAGGAAGGCGTCGACCGTCTTGAGCTCCGGGTGCTCGACCGCGAACGCGGCGACGTACACACTCATCTCGGCCGCGAGCAGCGTCTTGACGTCCTCCGGCCGCTCCGCCTCGAGGGCGGCCCGCGACTCGTTCAGCCAGCGCCGATCGACGTCCGCCAGGTCGTGCGGGAAGTCCGGGTCGTCGTTGAGGCTGAACAGGAAGTCGTAGACCGGCCGGACGTCCCAGTCGATCGCGTAGCCGGCCGCAGGGCTCGCGTAGTCGCGGACCTGGGGCGTCGTCGCCCCCCCGGTTCGGGGCGGCGTGGCGGTGCCGGTGGAGCGGTTCGAGGGTCGAGCGGCCAACATCAGGTGGGTCGTGTGCTCTAACGGATGTTAGATGGATATCTAACAGGCAGCGGCGCGATGTGTCAAGGGTGTCCATGGCGCCGACGGGGTACGATCGGCTCCTTCCACCGATCGATGTCCGTCAGAACCGGTCCACCAGGAGACCCGCGTGCCCACCACCGTCCCCCAGGTCGCCTTCAGCGACGAGCGTCTTGCCAACGGTCTGCGCCTCATCGTCGCCGAGGATCACCTCGCGCCCGTGGTCGCGATCAACGTCTGGTACGACGTCGGATCCAAGCACGAGCAGCCTGGCAAGACCGGCTTCGCGCACCTGTTCGAGCACGTGATGTTCCAGGGCAGCCGGCACGTGGCCAAGGCCGAGCACATCGCACTCATCCAGGCCGCGGGCGGGACGATGAACGGCACGACCTGGCTCGACCGCACGAACTACTTCGAGACCCTCCCATCGCACCAGCTCGACCTGGGCCTCTGGCTCGAAGCCGACCGCATGGCGACGCTCCTCGACGCGCTCAGCCAGGAGAACCTCGACAACCAGCGCGAGGTCGTGAAGAACGAGAAGCGCTACTCCTACGACAACCGGCCCTACGGCTCGTGGCAGGAGAAGCTGCAGGGCCACCTCTACCCCGAGGACCATCCGTATCACCACTCGACGATCGGGTCGATGGAGGATCTCGACGCCGCGTCCCTCGAGGA
>DASPHN010000033.1:0-3219 GCA_035629655.1 Saccharimonadales bacterium (SeqCode)
CCAGCCCGACCGCCGCGGTCCGCGCCTGCGGGACCCGGCGGAGGCGGGCGGCCCAGAGGAGGCCACCGACGAGCAGGGCGAGGAACCCCAGGAGGAACAGGACGAACGAGCTCTCGGCCGGCACACCCTCGTGCTCGTCCCCGCCGACGAATCGCGGTGAGCCGTCAGCGCGGCGGGGCGAGCACCGCCGCGGCGGCCTCAACCTCGGCCGCACTCACCTCGCCCATCTGATAATCGCGGGCCCGCACATGGGCGAGGAAGTCGGCGTCGGGAGCGACGGCGTAGGTCTGCACGTAATAGGTGACCGGTCCGGTCCACACGTACTCGCCGTCGGTGCGGATCGTCAGCGGCACGACCTTCCCGTCGTTGTTCAGGATGTCGACGCCCCGTGCGGTCGTGTGCATGACCGTCGCGCCGGCTTCGAGATAGTCGCCCACGCGGGCGGCCTCCTCCTCCGACAGGCGCTCCTTGTTCAGCGGCGGGCGCTGATCGTCTGCGGTCCTGATCCAGTCCGGCTGGAAGACGGAAACCTGTTTCATGATGCCTCTCTCGCTGCTACGCAGTGAAGTGCTCCCACGTGCCGTTCGGCGGCCACACTGCCCACCTGTGACCGGGTCGATGTCGGTGACGAAAGGTGTTCCATTCGCCTGCGACCACACGGGCTTGGTGGGCGCCGACACGTCCACGCCGAGGTTGGTCGCCAGCTGCTGCGCGAAGCCGCCGGGCGCGGCGCCGGTGTCGCCCGAGAACAACCGTATCGGGGTCTGGCCGTCCCAGTCGGTGCGCCTTCTGACCACGTCGGCGAAGGCATCGGCATCCATCATCGCTGCGTCGACGCCCTGCACGGGTTGCGGAGTCCCGTGCAGGTCCAGGACGTACTCGCCGGGGTAGGCCGGAACGTCTGCGGCGGCATGGCGATCCGTCTTCGGGAGGAAGTGCCAACCCGCGTCGGCGGAGTCCGAAGGCGGTCGGCGCCACACCCGACGGCGAGAAATGGCCCTAACCCATACCAATTACCCGCCGCTACCCCTAGCATCGCCTCGTCGCACCACTATGACGCCGGTCACTTCCGGGCCGGCCGGACCCATGGGAGCAACCGTGGCAGTGCACCTGAACGACGACGAGCGACACCTCGCCGAGCTGGGCTACAAGCAGGAGCTGAACCGGACGTGGTCCGGCTTCTCGAACTTCGCGATCTCCTTCTCGATCATCTCGATCCTCGCCGGCTGCTTCACGACCTTCGGCCAGGCCTGGAACAACGGCGGCCCGATCGCGATCTCCATCGGCTGGCCGCTCATCTCCGTGTTCATCCTCATCATCGGGTTCTGCATGAGCGAGCTCGTGTCGGCCTACCCGACGTCGGGCGGCATCTACTGGTGGGCGAGCAAGCTCGGTGGCGCCAAGGCGGGGTACTACACCGGCTGGCTCAACCTCATCGGGCTCCTGGCCATCGACGCCTCGGTCGCCTACGGCGCCGCGACCTTCTTCGATTTGTCGTTCAGCACGATGAGCGAGTCGTGGGCAGCGGACTACAGCCTGACCCGGGTCTTCTGGCTGTTCCTCGTCGTGCTCGTGCTGACCGCGTTGATCAACATCTTCGGCAGTCGCATCCTCGCCATCCTCAACAACATCTCGGTGTGGTGGCACGTCGCGGGCGCCGCCGTCATCATCCTCATCCTCATCTTCCTGCCCGAGAAGCACATGAGCATCAACGACGTGTTCACGATGCGGGTCAACAACAGCGGTGGCCTCGCCGGAGGTGAGACCAGCGGATGGGGCTTCTGGTTCTACGTGCTCCCGCTCGGCTTCCTGCTGACCCAGTACACGATCACCGGCTTCGACGCCTCGGCCCACCTGTCGGAGGAGACCCACGACGCGGCAAACGGTGCGGCCAAGGGCATCTGGCGCTCGATCTTCTACTCCGCGATCGGCGGCTGGGTGCTCCTGCTCGCCTTCCTCTTCGCCGTGCAGGACGCGGATGCCGTGACGGCCGGCGGTGGCGGAGTCGCCGTCATCTTCAACCAGGCGCTGAGCTCCGGCTGGGCCGGCACGGTGCTGCTCATCGCGAGCGTCGGCCAGTTCTTCTGCACGACGGCCTGCATGACCTCCACGAGCCGGATGCTGTTCGCGTTCAGCCGTGACGGGGCCGTCCCGGGCTCTCGCTACTGGTCGAAGCTGAACTCGCGCAAGGTCCCAGCCAACGCGGTGCTCCTGTCCGTCGTCGTGGCGGCGCTGATCACCATCCCCGCCCTCGTCGAGGTCAACATCGGCACCGACGACGCCCCGATCATCGTGCCGACCGCCTTCTACGCGGTCGTGTCGATCGGCGTCATCGGGCTCTACACGGCTTTCGCGATCCCGATCTACCTGCGCTGGCGGGCCGGTGACAGCTTCAAGCAGGGCAAGTGGAACCTCGGGACGAAGTGGAAGTGGATGGCGCCCGTCGCCGTCATCGAGATCCTCGTCATCTCGGTCTACTTCGTCCTGCCGTTCACCCCGGCGGCCAACCCGCTCAACGAGGACTTCCAGTGGAAGTTCGTCAACTACGCCCCGATCCTCATGGGCGGCGCGCTACTGGCCCTGTGGATCGGCTGGCACCTGTCGGCCAAGAAGTGGTTCACCGGGCCGAAGATGACGATCGACCTGCCCGAAGGGGTCACTTCGTCGGACGAGATCGCGATGGAGCACCGCGGCAAGAGCGCGCACGGTGGCGAGGCGCACGACTGGAAGCCCGGCGACCCGGTCTGAGTGGCAGACGTGACGGGACGTGACCTCGAGCAGCTGCTCGACACCATCCCCGTCCTGACCGGGCGGGGGCGCTGCGTGACGCCCCTGCCCGGTGGCCTGACCAACACCAACTACCGGGTCCGCACCGACGCAGGACTGGACGTCGTCGTGCGGGTGTCCTCGCCCCAGACCGGTCTGCTCGGGGTCGATCGGCACCGCGAGCACGTCAACACCCTGGCGGCCGCGGCGGCCGGGGTCGGCGCCCCGGTCGTCGACTACCTCGAGGGCCGCGGCGTCATGGTCGTGGCGTTCCTGCCCGGGCGCACCTGGGTCGACGCCGACGTCGCCGCCAACGTCGACCGGCTCGCCGCCGCCGTGCACCGGCTGCACGACGGCCCGGCGTTCGTCGGGCGGTTCGACATGTTCGCGCTGCGCCGCGCCTACCTCTCGGTCGTGCGCGAGCGGGGGTTCCGGATGCCGCCGGGCTACGCG
>DASPHN010000034.1:0-20766 GCA_035629655.1 Saccharimonadales bacterium (SeqCode)
AGGTGACCCGCCGCCTGGACGTCCTTGACCGTGCGCACCTCGAACGAGAGCGGCGCGGCCCAGTCGAGCCTCGTCGAGGCCGGCTGGCCCCACGGGTTCCCCTGGCCCTCCATGGCCCGGAAGGCGGGTGTCAGCTCCTGCGGGAAACGCGACTCCTCGAGGACGAGGTTGCGGCGCAGGCCCACGATCTTGTCGACGTGCTCGATGAGTACCGGGCAGGCCTCGACACACGCACCGCAGGTCACGCAGTCCCAGACCGCGTCGTAGGGGATCGCCGTATCGACGATGGGGGCCGCGAGCGCCGCAGCCGCCGGCCGCGAATCATCGAGGCCGTATGTCTCGCGGACGATGGGCGAGTTCGGGATGAGGTTCAAGCCGTGCTCGGCGTCCACGCTCATGTCCCGGATGCCCATGATGAAGGTCTTGGGGTTGAGCGGCTTGCCCGTGAGATGGGCCGGGCAGGCCTCCTGGCAGCGGCCGCACTCGGTGCAGGTGAAGCCATCGAGCAGATCCTTCCAGCCGAGATCCTGCAGCGTCTTGAGCCCGAAGGTCGCGTTCTCGTCCTCGAGGTCCATGGCCGGCAGCTCGCCGCGTGGAGCGAGCTTGCGGAACCAGATGTTCGGAAAGCTCGTGGCGATGTGGAGGTGCTTGCTGAACGGCAGGTAGCAGAGGAACGCCGCCACGAGGGCCATGTGCCCCCACCACAGGACGGCGAAGCCGATCTCGAGCGCCTCGGTCGAGAGTGCCGCGCGCAGTGGTCCGGCCAGCGCGGCCGAAACGAACGCGCCGGGTTCGTCGCCGTACCGCGCGAACTCGAAGGCCTCGGCCATGAGCTCGGTGGCGACGACACCGCCGATCATCGCCAGGATGACGAGCGCATCGCGGTTGAACGTGAGCCGCGGCGGTCGCGTCACGAGGCGCCGCCAGAACGCCCACCCGATCGCGACGAGGACGAGCACCGCGACGACGTTCTGCATCGCGCTGATGAGCGTCCACAGCAGGCCGTCGAACGGGATCGACAGGATCTGCTCGATGACCCCGCCCGTGACGACGTTGGCCGTGCCGATCGTCAGCAGCACGAAGCCCCAGAAGATGCCCGCGTGCATGAGGCCGGCCCGCCGGTCCTTGAACATCTTGGTCTGGACGAAGGCGTACTCGATCAGGCCGCCGACACGTCGCGAGATGTCGGAGAACGGGCTCGGACCGGACGCGCGCGCTGCCGCGAAGACCCGCAGATGACGGGCCATGGCCAGGCAGAAGAACGCGACGGCACCCCAGAACAGCGGGAAGACGAGCAGGTAGGACGGCACGGCCGCGAACGGCTCGAACAGCGTCACGGAGGTGCGCCAGCGTGGTCGAACGGGCCAGCCAGGGTCTCGAGGGCGTGTTCGAGGACGGGTTCGATGGCGGCCAGCGACTCCATCGCGCCCTTCGGGCTCCCCGGCAGGTTGACGACGAGTGCGCGACCGATCACGCCGACGACGCCGCGTGACAGGTCCGCCAGTGGGGTGATCGCCCGGCCCGTCGCCCGCATCGCTTCGGCCATGCCCGGGACCTCGTAATCGATGACGCCGAGCGTCGCCTGGGGCGTCACGTCCCGTGGCGTCAGGCCGGTGCCGCCCGTGCTGATGACCAGGTCGTTCGCCGCGGCCCCGTCCGTCAGAGCGGCCCGGATCGCCGGAAGGTCATCGTTCGTCAGCGCGTGTGAGACCACGAAGCCAAGGGCCGTCAGCCGATCCCCCACCTCTCGCCCGGAGGCGTCCTCGCGCGCGCCAGCGGACACCCCGTCGCTCACCGTGAGGACGAGCGCTCGCCGCATCAGCCGCGGGAGCGACCACCCGACGGCGGCTTGCCGCCGGGATGCTTGGTGATGCGACCCGCCGACCGGTCCCCTGGTCGACGACCATCGCCACCGGTCGGGTCGTCGCTCGGCGTCCGGGTCCAGTCGCCGCTCTTGCCGCCACTCTTGCTCAGGAGCCGCACACCGCCGATCTCGACGCCCCGCTCGACCCCCTTGACCATGTCGTAGACCGTCAGCGCCGCGACGGAAGCCGCGGTCATGGCTTCCATCTCGACCCCGGTCTGGCCGGTCGTCGCGGCCTCGGCCCGGATGCGCAGCACGCCGCCGGTGCGATCGGGGGTGATCGAGACCTGCAAGTCGGTCAGCGGCAGCGGATGGCAGAGCGGGATGAGCTCGCTCGTCCGCTTGCCACCCATGACACCGGCCAGCTCCGCCACGCCCAGGACGTCGCCCTTGGATCCCCCGCCATCGATGACGAGGCTCATGGTCTCCGGGGAGAGGCTGACCGTCGCTTCGGCGACGGCCCGCCGGGCGGTCACCGGCTTGCCCGACACATCGACCATCCGCGGCCGCCCGCCGCGATCCACGTGCGAGAGGCGGCGACGCTCGGCGCGCGGCGGCAGGCCCTTGTCGCGGTAGTGGTCGGTCACGCGTCGAGGATAGCCCGGCGGGCGGCGCACGGTCGGGGCGTCAGGCCCGGTCCAGCCACCAGATCGCGACCTCGGCCCCGGCGGCCAGCGTGTCGTCGGCCTCGGGGATGACCGCGAGGGCGTCGGCGGCCGCGAGGGCCGAGAGGACATGGCTCCCCTGCCCCGTCGGTCCGCCCGACAGCGAGATCCGCACGCGGCCCAGCTCATCGCGGACCGGCGACCCCACCGGGTCACGCTGGGCGAAGACCCGGATGAAGGCCCGGCGGCCGTGGCTCTTGGAGACGGGATCGCCGAGGACCGCCCGGTCCACGGGCCGCATGAGCGCGTCGTCTCGATGACCGGCCAGCCTTCGGATGGCCGGCCGCACGAACAGCTCGAAGGTCACGAAGGTCGAGACCGGGTTGCCGGGCAATCCGAACAGGAGCGTCGCCGGCCGTTCGGGGTCCGTGCCGTCGTCCTCGGGCGCCCGCGCCGTGCCGAACGCGAAGGGCTTGCCGGGTTGGACGGCGACCCGCCACAGGTCGACGGTGCCGAACGCCTCGAAGGCGGAGCGCACCACGTCGTACGGCCCGACCGAGACCCCACCCGAGACGATGATCGCGTCCAGGCCTTCGATGAGCCCGGCGCACAGACGACTCCGGACGTCGTCGAATCGGTCCGCGGCGATCCCGAGCACGTGCGCTTCGCCGCCGGCGGCCTCGATGAGCGCGACGAGTGCCGGCCCGTTCGCATCCGGGATGCCGGCCGGGCCGAGGTCGCGGCCCGGAGCGCGGACCTCGTCTCCCGTCGCCATGACACCGATCCGTGGCTTTCGACGGACCGGGATGGCGTCGTGACCGGTGCCCGCGACGAGCGCGATCGCGGCCGGCGTCAGCACGGATCCTTCGCGAACGACGATCACCCCCGCAGCCAGATCGCTCCCGGCGGTTCGGATGGAGCCGCCTCGAGCCACGGCCTCATGGACGAGACAGCCGGGCGGCAGCGGTCCGGTGGCGTCCCGGCCGCGCGGTCCGGCCGGGCTGCCGGCCGCGTCCAGGGGCGTCGTCGCCTCGACGGGCACCACCGCGTCGGCGCCGGGCGGGATCGGCGCGCCGGTCGCGATGCGGATCGCCGTCCCCCGGCGCACCGTCGTGTCCGGTGCCTGGCCGGCCCGGACCTCGCCGATCACCTCGAGGCGGACCGGGCCCGTCTCGGTGGCCCCGGCGACATCGGCGCTGCGGATCGCATAGCCGTCCATCGCCGAGTTGTCCCAGGGCGGGAGGGCGATCTCGCTCACGACGTCCTCGGCCGCGACCCGCCACAGCGCCTCCGACAGCCAGCCATGCTCCGCCGGGACCGGCCCGTCGATCGCTCCGAACACGTGCTCCAGTGCTTCCTCGACCGAGAGCAACCGGTCCATCAGGAGGCTGCGCCGCGGGCCTGCAGCCGATCGCTGACGGCCTGCGCGACGGCCTTGCGGGTGACGATCCCGGCGAGCAACCCGGCTTCCATCACGGGCAGCCCGTCGAGACCCGTCCGATGGAACGCATCGAGCGCCGCGCGCAGGGTCGTGTCGGGCGCCATCCGCGGCAGCGCGTCCCCGCCGACCATCACGTCGCCGGCCCGCGTCTCGGCCCAGCGGTTCTGCCGCAGACGACGGACCTGGGTCGCGCCGACCACGCCGAGGAGCTCCGCGCCCTGCACGACCGGCAGCGTCGTCGCCGAGGATCCGTCGAGCACCTGCGACGCGAAGGTGTCGAGGGTCAGCCCCGGCGCCACGGACGTGACGTCGCGGTCCATGACGTCGTCCACGTGGAGGCCTTCGAGCAGCGCGTCGACGTCACCGCTGCGGGCGACCGTCCGGGCGCTCGAGACGAGGAACCAGCCGGCCAGGGCGAGCATCAGGCCGTCGACCGAGTCGACGAGCAGGATGAGCACGATGCCGACGACCCCGAGTGCCATCCCGAGCCAGCGGCCGATGCTCGCGGCCACCTGCAGGCCGACGGCAGGATCGCCGGTCCGAGACCAGACGACGCCGCGCGCGACCCGGCCCCCGTCCAGCGGGAATGCCGGCAGGAGGTTCGCGAGGCCCAGGAGCACGTTCATCCCGCCCACCAGGAGCGCGACGCGGCCGATGACCTGGACAGGCCCGCTCCCGACCGCCTCGCCGATCACCGTCAGGACGAGCAGGCACAGCCCGAGGACGATGCTGACCGCCGGACCGGCGAGCGCGGTGACGATCTCGTCGCGGGGCGTCCGCGCATCGGTCCGAGCGGATGCGGCCCCGCCGAAGAAGTAGACGACGACCGGACCACCCGGGAACCCGGCGCGTCGGGCCGTGATCGCATGGCCCAGCTCGTGGGCAAGGGCGGAGAGCAGGAACGCGGCCGCCACGACGCCGCCGATCAGCCAGCGGACCGCACTCGTGCTGTCCGGAGCCACACGTCCGACCTGGGTGGCCACGGTGACCGCGATGACGGCCAGGATGAGCGCCCACGAGAGGTGGATCCGGATCTCGAAGCCGAAGAGTCTGGCGATCGGCATGGCGCTCACTCGGCTCCGCGAGGCGTCTGGGGCATCGGCGGCGCCGTGATCGGATCCCCGTGGGGCCGCGCGGCCGGCTCGAGTGCCGTGGCCGCCCGCCTGGACGCGACGATGGCGACGATCGCCGCCACGACGATCGCGACGACGCCGACGGCGATCGCGGTCTCTTGCCAGAACGCGAACGGGAACAGCTGGACCAGGCGCTCGGTGGCCGGATCGAAGGTGTAGGAGCCGCCGGCGAAGAACAGCTGGTGGAAGACCTCGAAGAGCGTGTCGAACGCCGTGAACGAGACGATGCCACCGGCGATCAGGGCCGCGATCAGACCGATCGATCCGGCGCGGACCGCTCGCCACGACCGATGCCGGCCGACCGGATCGCGACGTCTGGCGGCCACGACCACGGCGGCCAGGCCGAGGATCGCCGCGAGCGCGAAGAACCCGACGAACACGCCCCGGACGTCCCGCATGTGTGCGCGCTCGCGCTCGATGAGGACCGGGGCGCCGGCGACCTCGACATCGAACGTCGGGGGCCCGAGCACGAGGTCCGCCAGGATCGCGTCCGTCGCGGCGCGCAGCTCGGTCACGCTGTAGCCGGTCCAGGCCGTCGCCTCGGCCCGGCCCTGCTCGAACGAGACCCACCATGGATTGAGGAAGAGCGGCATCGTCACCGCCAGGATCACGAGCGCGGTCGCGACACCGATGACGAGCGAGCCGAGCCGCGCGGCGAGACCATGCACCGGCCCATCCTAGCCCGTCCCGGGCTGGGGACCCTTGGCGTCACTCCTCCTCGAGGGTCCGCGCCTGCTCCCACCAGCCCGCGATCGTCAGGTCCTCGGGTGGTGTCGTGTTCAGCTCGACGGCCGCGCGCCGGAGCAGGTCGCGGAATCGATCGGCGTCGAGCGCAAGGACATCGCGCAGGCCCTCGATGCCGGCCTGGATCGCGAGCTGGTGCTCATCGGGCCCGAAGCTTGCCAGGTTCAGCAGCAGGGCCTCGTCCCTCCACATCAGCACATCGTTCGGGGTCGCGTCGACCTGATCGGCCAGCACCTGACGTCGGGTGGGGGTCTCGGATCGTTCGAGCAACAGGCCGGTCGTGAAGGTGCCCTGGCGCTCGAGGCGCGACAGGTGGACGGGTTCGATGCGGGTCAGCTCGGTGATCGGCGGCACAGGTCTGGCGGAGCCTCCAGCGGGTGACGTGGCAGGATCGCCATCATCGCATCAGTCGTATCGCGTCGCTGGCTCGCGCCTCGGCAGTCGATGACCCATCCGATCGACCGCCATGGCCAGCCCGACCGAGGCCGCGACCGTCGTGATGAACACGATCCCGGTCGGGATCGTGCGGTCCGTGGTGCTGGTGCCCGCGGCGCAGGCCGCATCGCAGACGGCGACCGAGATCCAGCCGATGAGGATGCCGGCACCCGACGCCAGGAGGACCCAGGCCGCGACCTTCCAGAGCGAGAGGAGCCGGCGGCGTGCCTTGCCGCCGGTGCGTGGCACGGCATAGGAGGCGAGCGCCAGCGCGCCGATGACGATGATGAGGAAGGGGACGGTCTGCCCACGCAGCAGCCCACTGAGCAGGACGGGCACGCCGAACAGGCCGGCGAGGCCCCCCAGCGCGACGGGGATCCACGGGCCGGCGAGGAAGTTCGCCTCGGCCACGTCATCCGGCCAACGCTCCTCGAACGTCTTGCCGGGCGGTGAGGTCTGTCCCGACATCGGTCGCCCTCCCCTGCTCGATCCACGCGGGCTCGCGTGGACCGAGTGTGCGGTCCTCGGCACCACCGTGCAAGAGGTCGCTCAGGCGGGGGCTGGTCCACCCGGCCAGCGCAGGAATCGGACGCGGCCGACCTCCGAGAAGCCGAGGCGCCGGTAGACCGGCTGCCCGAGCTCGCTGGCCATCAGCGTCGATGTCGTCATGCCGGCCGCTCGCCCCGCTTCCATCGCTGCGGCCGTCAGCGCCCGACCGAACCCGCGACCCCGGTACGCCTCACTGGTGGCGACCGCGATGATCCCGGCCAGGCCAGCGCCGGTGAACAGCCCGCTCGTGGTGACGAGGGTCCCGTCCACCCACCCGCCGAACAGCCGCAGCCGCGGATCGGGTTCCGACGCCAGCCGCTCGAGCGTGTCCGCGAACGCCGACCCGCCCGGGGCGGCGTCGCCCAGCGAGCCGACCGCGAAGCCGGCCAGCGCGTGGCGTGTTTCGGGGTCGAGGGCTTCGGCGATCGCGAGGGCCGGCGGCCCACCACCGGTGTCGAGCGCGCCGCGAACCGTCAGGTCGAGTTGCATCAACGGATCGGTCCCGTGGTCCTCGAAGCCGATCGCAACCAGGCGCTCGGCCAGGTCTGTGGGGCCGTCGGACGGCCAGATCGTCCAGTAGAACGGGCGACCGCCACGCCCCACGGTCGCGACGATCTCGCGGGCGACCTGCGCCACGTCCGTCGCGTCGAGCCGCGCGCCGTACACGAGGTTGAGGTAGTCGTCGTCCGCCTCGGCCAGGCGGATGCGAACCTCGCGGGCATCGACGATCTCGACGCCGGGCGTGTCGGCATAGGTCTCGACATAGGTCAGGTAGTCGCGCTCGGCGTGCAGCCGGCCGTCGGGGCCGTGGGTCGTCACCCGGCCGACTCGCGCTCGATCACCGCCCGAGCGAACCCGGCCAGCGCGACGTCCTCGAGCGGCGGGTTGATGAGCCCAGCCCGAGCGTCCCGGAACGCGCGCTCGAGTGGCCCGGTCAGGAAGCCGGGGCCGCCGGCGATGCGTAGCGCCTCGTCCGTGGCGTCCACCGCGGCGGACGTCGCGACCAGCTTCGCCAACGGCACATCGGTCGCGTCCCCCGCGCCATCCCAGCGCCGCGCGGCCTCGATGACCACGATCCGTGCCGCCCGCAAGGCCATGTCGAGGCGCCCGAGCCGAACCTGGACACTCGGGAGCTCGGCCACGGCCGTCGAGCCGTCGCCCGGCCGGCGGTCGAGGGCCCAGCGGGCCACGCGCCGGCGGACACCCTCCCCCACGCCGAGGTACGTGGCGGCGACCGCGATGCCGAACCACGCGGCCGGTGTCGCGCCCCGAACCTCGGCGTCGGCCTCGCCCATCATGTCGTCCGGGGGGCGTCGGACCGTCGGCTCGCCGCGCGCGCCGTCCAGAAGGAGCCGTCCCGAGGCCGAGCCACGCATCCCGAGTGCCTCGAAGCCCGGCATGCGCGTCACGCCCGGCTCGCGCAGGTCGACGACGAAGCGCCCGATGGCCTCGGTCGGGTCGATCCGGGCCGTGACGATCGCATGGGTCAGGAACGGCAGCCAGGTCGTCCAGGTCTTCTCCCCGGTCAGGCGGTAGCCGCCGTCGTCATCACGTCGGGCGGTCGTGCCCGGGATCGCGCCCCGAGCCGGGGACCCGCCGCCCTCCTCGGTGGCTGCGTTGTTCAGGAGCGCGCCCTCGTCGACGATGGCCCGCCAGAGCCGTTCACGCAGCCCCGGGTCCACGTCCCTCGATTCGCGCAGGGCACCGGTGACGTGCACCTGCATCGCGAAGCCGAGCGCGGCCGAGCCGTCGATCGCCCCGAGCGCCATGAGGACCTCGGCCGCGTCGGCCGTCGTCGCGCCAAGTCCGCCCGCCGCGACGGGCACGCACAGGGCGGACAACCCGGTCTCGACGACGATCCTCGCAGGTCCCGGGTCTGGTGCATCGCCGAGGTCGAGCGTCTCCAGCCGTTCCACGGACGCCGCGAGGGCACGCTGGATCGCCGGGGTCACCCGCCCTCCCGCGCCCGACCCGCCGCCCGCATCGGCCCGACCGCGCGACCCGCTGCCGAGTCCTCGATGAGGGCCTCGAGTCGGCGCTCCCGCGTCTCCGGACGTTTCGCGCTCGTCACCCAATGGGTGATCGCCTTCTTGTAGGACGGCGGCCGTTTCTCCCAGTCGGCCCAGGCCGCAGCGTTCGCGCGGATCCGAGCCAGCTCGTCCTCGCTGAACGCGGTCTCGGGCTGCTCGTACGAATAGACGGCCGTCTTCGCCGCGTTCCGGGCCTCGTACGCGGCGAGTCCCGCTGGGCGCATCCGACCGGCCGCGGTCAGCGCCGCGACCTTGGCCACGTTGATGGCGCTCCAGTTCGAGCCTTTCCGTCGCGGGGTGAATCGCTGGGCGAACGACGTCTCGTCGAGGCTGTACCGGACGCTGTCGATCCAGCCGACACACAGGGCTTCATCCACGGCATCCGACCAGGCCACGCTGGGCCGACCCGTGGCCTTGCGATAGCCGCCCAGCCACAGCTCCTCGGCGGTCTCGTGATGGGCATCGAACCAGTCGCGGAGCTCCTCCGGCGTCGCGAGGAACTGCACGTCGTGCGGACGCGGTGTCGGGCTCACGCGGCCGCGGCCTCGCGCAGGAGCACCCAGGCCCGCTCGAGGTGGCGAGGTTCCGTCCGCAGGTTGCCGATCGCCACGCGGATGGCGAACCGCCCGTCGAGGCGCGTGTGCGACAGGAAGACCTCGCCGGTCCGATTGACGGCATCCATGATCGCGGCGTTGCGGGCATCGAGCTCGCCCTCGGACGCCTTACCGGCTGGGCGCCAGCGGAAGCAGATGGTCGAGAACGGGACGGGCGCGAGACGCTCCCATTCGGGATCGTCGTCGACCCACCTGGCGAACTCCTGGGCGAGCACGAGATGACGCTCGATCCGACGACGCAGGCCAGCGAGCCCGAACCAGCGCAGCTGGATCCAAAGCTTCAAGGCCCGGAACCGGCGCCCAAGCTGTGGGGTGTACTCGTGGTAGTCGTGGACCGGCGACTCGCGATCGAGTGTGAGCAGGTACTCGGGCAGCAGGCTGAACGCCGCTCGGAGATCGCCCATCCGGCGCGTGAGCAGCAGCGACGCATCGAGCGGCGTGAACAACCACTTGTGCGGGTTGATGACGATCGAATCCGCGCGCTCCCACCCGACGAACGGGCCACGACGGTCGGGCAGCATCGCCACGACGCCGGCGTACGCGGCATCGACGTGCAGCCACAGGCCTTCACGCTCCGCGATCTCCGCGATGGCCGCGACCGGGTCCACCGAGGTCGAGGACGTGGTGCCGAGGGTCGCGACGATGGCGATGGGCAGGCGACCGGCGGCGCGATCGGACGCGATGGCCGCCGCGAGGGCGGCAGGGCGCATGGCGAACGCGTCGTCGGCCTCGACCCGGATGAGTGCCTCCCGGCCGAGGCCGAGGGTCATGCACGCCTTCTCGATCGAGCTGTGAGCCTCCGTGGAGGCGTAGACCCGGAGCGCGGGCAGGTCCGGGCGACCAGTCAGGCCGAGCGACGCGGCGTCGATGCCGGCCGCCTGCCGCGCGCCGGCGAGGGCGGTGAGCGACGACGTCGACGCCGTGTCCGTCAGCAGCCCGTCGAACGCCTCCGGCAGACCGAGGGCCTGGCGCAACCAATCGACGACGACCTCCTCGAGCTCCGTCCCGACCGGTGAGGTGCGCCAAAGCATCGGGTTCTGGCCGAGGGCGGCGGTCAGCATCTCGCCGAGGATCCCCGGGCCGGACGCGGTCGTCGCGAAGTAAGCGAGGAAGCCTGGGTGCTGCCAGTGTGTGGCATGCGGCTCGACGAGCCGCCGGTAGTCGTCGAGGATGGCCGCCAGCGGCTCGGGACCGTCGGGGGCTGATCTCGGGAACCGTGGCCGGATCTCGCCGGGCTCGACCGCCGGAAAGACCGATCGGCCCTCGATGGTGTCGAGGTACTCGGCCATCACGTCGACCACGGCATGGGCCGCGGCCCGGAAGGTCGCCGGGTCCATGTCGGTCAGCCCGTCGACCTGGGCGGCCTCCAGCAGCGTTCGATCGGCGTTCAGATCGATTCCCCGACCTGGGACAGGATCTCCTCCATCTGCGGCCCGAGCGCGATGAGGACCACGATGGGCAGCACGATGAACAAGCCGATCAGGATCAGGCCGATGACGAGGCAGCCGACGACCGCGGCGTTGTTCGACGCATCCGCGCGGCGGACGACGGAGGAGCCCGCCCAGCGGTCGTGGAGACCGCGGTGGGCGGGATGCATGGCGGTGGTCAGCAACAGGACGATGGACCAGCCGGTCGTGCCGTAGGAGCCGATCACGCCGAGGACGCCGGGCAGGAGGGCGAGGATCGAGAGCGGCAGCCCGTAGGCCACGAACCGGATGACGGCCGGCCCGATCTCGAGCGTGCTGCCGTCGTCGGCTTCGACGACGCGCAGGGCAAGGAGCCGCATCCCGAGCGTGGCCTGCATGCCGCTCGTCCAGAAGCCGACGAAGTACAGGAACTCCACGCCGAGGGCGACGATCGAATACAGGAGAGCGAGCGTGGTCGCGTCCTCGGCGATCGAGCCGCCGGTCACACCGATGATGAGCGCGAAGATGATCGTGGCGACGAGGCCGACGATGAAGATGTCGATGATCCAGGCCACGAGCCGCGCGCCGATGCCAGCCGTCACGAAGCCCTCGCGCACCGAGGGAGCGAGGGCCGCATCGGGCGACTCCCACCCGACGATCGGCGCGCCGGCCGCCGGGGTCGCACTGAGGATCGGGCTCGTCGACGAGGCGTCTGGTGGCGGGCTCCCCGGCGCCGGTGGGGGCGGTGGCGCATCGCCCAGCGCCGCGTCGGCGGGGCTCGGCGGCGCGGCGTCGGGCGTCAGCGGGGCGCTGCCCGGCGGTGTGTCGGCGCCAAGCGTCGCGTCCGAGCCGTCCGGCGCGAGCGGGGTCCAGGCCACGGTCGGGTCGTCGGGCGAGGTCGGAGCCGCGGGCTCGGGCGAGGTGGACGCGTCGTCCGGTCGAGGATCCTGCGGATCGAGCGGCTGCGTCATGACCTCCCCTTGTGCGTGCGCAAGGGGACATGATAGGCGCGCAGGCCGACGCTCAGAGGCCCCCAGGACCCTGCACGCCGGCCGGCGCCCGGCCAACGCAGTGGCCACGATCGCGAGCGCATCCGACCCGGGCGTGGGCCGACGCGGTTCGTCCTCGGTCATGGATACGCTGACGTTCGCGGTTCGGATCACGTCCTGCCGCGCGCTCGAGAGGCGGAGACCCCGCGACGAGAGTTGCCTCGGGGAGCAACTGCGATCTGCCGCGGGGCTCCGCAGCCGATGGTACTGGCCGCCACTGGGACCACGCGAGGGCGCCATCCAGGATGTGGTGCGCCGGCGCGCCGTTCGGGGATCACCGGATATGGCGCCTGCCCCCGAGCCGATCGCCCCCCAATGGCCGATCGACGACGAGGCGCCGCGGGCAGCGTACGACGAACCACGAATGTGCGCCCTCGCGGCCGGCTCACGGCGGATCGAGCCGATGTCCGAGGTCATCGGGCTCGATACCATCGCACGATGAAGGACGACCCCGTCGAAACGAACCCGACCCTCTATCGCGTGGTCATGGAGAACGAGCGTGTCCGGGTGCTCGAGTACCGGGATCGACCGGGTGACCGGACGATGCCGCATCGACATCCCGACAGCGTGATGATCACGCTGAGTGGCTTCCAGCGACGGCTCGCCCAGGGCGACCGCGTCGCCGATGTCGTGCTCGAGGCCGGCCTGACGCGATGGATCCCGGCGCAGGAGCACGCGGGCGAGAACATCGGGACGACCGACTCGCACGCACTCTTCGTGGAGCTCAAGGAGGACGGCGACCGGCCGAGTGGCCGTGGGCTGGACGGGTCCCCAACGGCCGCGGACTCCGTTCCGCCGATCGGGCCGTCCGTCCCCTGATCCGGCGGCCCCTCGCGACCGCCGGCCACGCGCAACCGCCCGCCGCACCCGTCCCTCGTCGGTGATGTCCGGAGATTGCAATGCCGGATCTCCGCGTCGACGTGAGATAGTCGCCGGAGCAGCATCCGCTGCGTCTCTTTCGGGGCGATGCCTCGACGTCAACAGTCAGGTTCGCCATGGTCGAAGAGATGCTGTCGCTGCAGGTTGCGGCTGAGCGGTCCGGTCAGACCGTCATCCGCCTCGGCCGTTGGTGCGCGACCGGCATGCTGCGCGGCGAGCGCCACGGGGACGACTGGCTGATCCCGCTGAGCGAGCTCCCGAACATCCCGAGGGTGGCGCAGGAACACGCGGCCGCCGTCGAGGAGGCGCGTGTGACCGCGCTCGCAGTGCCAGTGACTGCAGCGCCTACTGATCTCAGCGACATCGTCGCGCGCCGCCTTGGACTCGCGGCGGGGAAGGTGTCCATCACGCCCCTCGCCCTCGATGGCGTGGACTACGTCGTGGCCGTCTGGCCCGGCGCGGCCCTGGCGAGCGGCGGCCTGCCGGCGCTCGTGGAACTCGCGGCGGACCTCGACGGAGAGTTGCTCGACGGCGAGGTGAAGTAGGCCCCGCCGGGGGCAGCATCGCGCCGGACGGCCCGTCGGTCGCAGCCGTCTCCGACGCGGCACCAAAACGGTCGGGGAGTACGGTGATGATCGCTCGCCGGATGACGGCGTCGATGTTCATCACGCGGCGAGCATCCAAACCGGAGGCCGCCATGAAGCGCCTGCTGTTCCTCAATCTTGCACTCCTTGTCCTGGTGCAGGCCGCCCCCGTCAGGGCCGCGGACATCGTGGGGAGCGACCAGTTTTGGCTCGTGACCCTTACCGTGGAATCCGTGACCGTCGATCCCAGAACCGGGGTCGCGACCGTGACCGGCTCGACGTCCTGCGAGCCGAACACTGATCCGGGCACGATCGTCGAGGTCTCACCGACCAACGTCTACGTGAACTCCCTCCGATCAACTGCGACAGCCGGTGCCACCATCGAGGCCTGCCAGCCGTTTGCGGTGCAGGTCGAAAGCCTCGAGGTGCCGTTCAGACCGGGGAAGGTGTTCGTCGAGGCCATCGTCGTCGTCACGTCCGGAGTCCCGGACCAGATGCCCCACACCAGCTTCGTCGTGGTCGCAGCAGAGACCGTCGCTCGACCGCGGTAGCGCAGGCGCGGCTTCGTCCACGCAGCCCTCAGGCCCACGAAGGACGACCCACTGCCGCCATCGGTGACCCGCGCGGATCTCCACCGGATCCTCGACAAGCGGGCGCTCCGCAGGGCGGCGACGGAGGCGTGGAGCGGCGCCGACGGTCGCTCCGTATCCAAGCGGGCTCGCTGCCCTTACGATGGTTCAGGACCGGGGAGGACGCATCCGAAGGGGACCGATGCAGAAGCTAGTCGCCGAGATCATGGCTGCCTGGCGACGAGCGGAGCGCTTGGCTGGCACGCTGCCCGAAGGGTCCGCCGAGCAAGAGGCGGCCGAACGCGCCTGCGATCGCCTGCAGCAGGCATTCCAGGAGCTCACCCACTCCGGCGTCGCGCATGCGATCTCGGAGGCCGAGGCCCGGCTCCTCGTCGCCGACGCCGCCAAGGATCTCCAGCCGTCGGACGCCTGACAACCGTCACGCGGCTGCAATGTCGGCGACGGGACTGGGCTGGACCGCCCGCCGCCAGATCGGCAGCATCGTCATCGTGATCGACGAGACGCCCACGGTCCAGGATCTCCTGGAAGCATGGCGCGACACCGCCCGCGCGGCCGAGCTCGCCTACGATGCCGGTCGGCACGCCAGGAAGTCGGATGCCCGCGAATGACGCAGCGGACGCGGCAGCCGCGTCAGGCTTCGGGCGAGCTGTCCTGCTGCGCTTGCTGGTAGGCGTCGTGGGCAGCGGCCTCCGCTGACTCTGCCTTCCCAAGCTCGACCCCCGCTCGGGCCTCATCTCCTTCGGCCGAGGCAAAGAGGATCCTCGCGTCCTCCGCGGCCAGCGCTGCCGCCTGTCGCGCGCGTTTCGCGGCGACGCGCGCGGCTTCCGCGGCATCTGCGGCAGCCACGGCAGCCGCATCGACGGCGCTGGCCGCGCCTTCTGCGGCCTCGGCTGCCGCGAGCGCGAGCGTCGCGACACGTTGGGCCGTTCGAGCGGCGATCGTGTCCCGCTGCGCGGACCGCCAGCTCGCGAGGAGCTCTGCGGCCGACGGTGCATCCGTGCTGTCCACGACAACCCCTCGCTCTGCGTGGTGACGCAGGCCTTCGTCCTTCTGGATCGATCACCTGCGTCTGGGATCGGACTGCCATCGCACCGTAGGAGTCGAGGCATGCACGGCCGGTCGCATCAGGCGGCCGGCTGCGTCACATGGGCGTAACAGGGTCTTGTGGTTACCGACCGCCGGCCCTAGGGGCGTTTCCCTCCTAGGCCGACGACCCTACGCCGGTTCGGAGACGCCCGGGGCAACGGTAGACCGCCCGTGCACCACCACCGGGCATAGCGACGCCTCCTGAGAACCGGCTGCAGTCCCACGACTCAGCGGCACAAGGACGGAGCCGGCGGGCCGGGAGGGCAACGCGCCGGCTCCGTGGGCGTTTCACCCCGATCGCCGACCACCCCCCAGAGTTGCCGACGTCGAAACGCCAGAAGCCGAGAGTACACCCGGCATCTAGCTCGAGGTCGCGCTGGACGCCTGCCTAGCCGATCCATCTGAGCCGCCGCCTGAGGAAGGCTCGTGACAGGTGGCCCCCCATGGAGGGCGGGTCGGCACTCTCCGGCTCGTGGGCAAGTGTCGATAGTCATGGCAGGGCAGATCACGATCCTCCCGGCCGAGGTCCTCGGATCGTTGCTTCGGTCGAGGGCCGAGATGTCGATCACAGACGTGGCGACGTTCACCGAATCGCGATCCATCAGATCGCCGATGTGACGGCGGCACCGCCGTCAGAAGGAGCGTCGTCATGCAATACGCAAGGACGCCGGTGCGCCGGCTCCTCAATCTCCTCGAATGGACCCGGATCCGCCTGGGGATCGCCCCACGCCAGCGCTTCCTCTTGACCGTCACCGGTCGGCGAACCGGTCGACCACACACCACGCCCGTTTCTATCGTCCAGCACGGGTCCGAGCGCTGGCTCGTTGCCCCGTACGGCGAGGTGAGTTGGGTCCAGAATGCCCGGGTCGCGGGGCGGGTCTGGCTTTCGCGAGGTCGGCGGCGCGAGGAGTGCGAGATCGCTGAGGTCAGTCCGATCGCGACCGGCCGGATCCTCCAGGAGTACGTCACGATGGAGCCGATCACGCGGCCATTCTTCGCCGGCCCTGCCACAGCTGCAGTCGACGCCTTCGCCGCCGACGCCGCAAGGCATCCAGTCTTCCTGCTACGGTCGCCGAGTACCACGAACGATTGATCGCCAGCAAGACCCCGGACGGGCTGGTGGCCCTATCCCGGCATCGGACGGGTCCTCCACTCGGGATCGGTCCCCCCACGGTCCCCCCAACAGGCACACAAGAACCGGCCCGAGGGCCGGTTTCGTGCGGAAGATTGGGTGGGGGGCGGCCGGATTTGAACCGACGACCACCAGTCCCCCAGCCTTGCCAGTAGCGTCCGCAGGGGTCCGCTGACGACGCAATCACGCACGAACCGGCCCAATGTTCGGGCCTAGCGTCCCGGCTTGTGCGCCCCTACTGCTACCAGGGATGCTACCTGGCCGGATCCAGGGTCCTCTCCGGTGGAGCCTCAGTCCCGGTCTTTCGCGGGCCTTCAGTAGCGCGGAAATGCCTCATCGGGTCCCGGCTTCTGGGCATCGGCGTCGTCATCGGGGGCGTCGGGGCTGAGGCTCCGTGCTCCGTGCCCCTCCACGTCCTTGTCCTCACCGGGGATGGCTCGCATGGCGATCTCTTCCGGTCCGGCTTCGTCCTGGGGCTTCTGCTCGTCGCCCATGGCGATCGTCCTCCTTGCCTGTCGGGTCACCTGGTAGGCGGCTCGTGACGTGGACCATACGACCGGCTGTGGTGCCTGGCTAGCCCCTCCGACACTGCCGGGATGTCGGACAGGTGACAGCCGGTACCGCGCGTCGCTCCGGCTCGAACTGGCCGGGCGAGCCGGATCGTCGTCCGGACGCGGAGGGGGCGAGCCACACAAATGTAGAGTCGGATCGGCGGTTACCTCCCACGTATCGCGGCGTACGATGCGCTCGATCGGACTCGGACGTGGACCACCGTCAGGAGCGGCCCATCTCCAGATGCGGGGCGGGCCAGATCCCATCCTTCACGTCCACCCGCCCTTTCACGGCGACCTGCCGGTCGCCCTTACGCAACTGCGGCGTCGGTTCCCGACGGAGGACGGTGTTGGCGATGCCGAGGCAACGGTGACGGGAGTCCTAGACGGTCTGGCCTGGCCTACGAGCTAGCAGTTCGTTCAGTTTTCCCCGAGTGCCGCGCGTGACAACTGTCACGGAGCTCCGCTCGTGCCATTTGACAGTTGTCACCGAGCGAACGGCCAGCCGTGGACACGATCGTGATACCGGACTGGAGGGCCTCCGCGGCGGGATGCTACCTGCAGAAACGCGAAAACCGGCCCGAAGGCCGGTTGTGTGCGGGAGAATTGGTCGGGGCGGCCGGATTTGAACCGACGACCACCAGTCCCCCAGACTGGTGCGCTACCAGACTGCGCCACGCCCCGAAGGCTGCGCAGTCTAGCACGCGGTCGCTCGCCGACCCCTCCCCCTCCCTGACTCAGCCGCGCTGGAGGCCCGCCAGCCAGGTCCGTGCGTCGACGAGCTCGTCCTTCGATTCGCGAGCGAGCAGGTCGACCAGGCAGCGCTTCACGCTCTTGCCCTCGAAGAGCGCTCGATGCACCTCGCGGGCGATCGGCATCTCGACGCCGAGTCGATCGGCGAACGCGAGCGCCGCCTCGACCGTGTAGGCGCCCTCGGCGGTGCCCGGCAGGGTCGCCTCGATCTCGGCCCAGGTCCGGCCGCGCGCCAGCTCCTCGCCGAGGCGGTGATTCCGTGACAGCGTCGACCCGCACGTCGCGATGAGGTCTCCCATCCCGGCCAGGCCCGCGAACGTGAGCGGGTTCGCGCCGGCCGCGATCCCGAGGCGCATCATCTCGGCCAGCCCGCGGGTCAGGAGCCCGGCCTTGCCGTTATCGCCGAACCCGAGGCCGTCGGCGGCCCCGGCCGCGATCGCAACCACGTTCTTGAGCGCCCCGGCCAGCTCGACACCCAGCAGGTCCGGGTTGACGTACAGCCGGAATCGCCGACGGCCGACCCGCTGGGCCACGCGCGCCGCGAGCTCGAGATCGGTGGCGGCGACGACGGCCGAGGCCGGCAAGCCGCGCGCGATCTCCGCCGCCAGGTTCGGGCCGGACAGGGCCGCGATGCGTGCTGACGCGATCGCGCCGGCCCCGGCGATGACCTCGGACATCCGCTGGAGGCTCCCCCGCTCGAGCCCCTTCACGACGGACAGGACGTCCGCGTCGGGCGGGATGTCGGCGGCCACCGGAGCCATCGTCGAGCGCACGTGCGCCGAGGGCACGGCGACGATCACGAGGTCCAGCGCATCGGCCAGCGCGCTCGGGTCGGCCGTGGCCACGAGGGTCGACGGAAGGTCGATACCCGGCAACCGGGCGTCGTTGCGACGCGTCGACGCGATGCGGTCCGCCGTCGCCTGGCTGTGGCACAGCAGCGTCACCGGCTCGGTGCGTCCGATCGAGCGGGCCAGCGTCGTGCCCCAGGCCCCCGCCCCGATGACCGCGACGCGCGGGCCGCCGGTCGGCATCAGCGGGAGCGGCGTGCCCTCGACGCGCTCGAGACGCGTCGGGCCGGCTTCTTGCCCGTCACCGCGGACTTGCGACGGCGCGGCAGCTTCACCGAGGTCCGGTCGCGGAACACGAGGCGGATCGGCGTGCCATCGAACCCGAAGGCCTCGCGAAGTCGGTTCTCGAGATAGCGCCGGTACGAGAAGTGCACGGCCGAGGCATCGGAAGCGAAGAACACGAAGGTCGGCGGGGAGATCGCCGCCTGGGTGGCATAGAAGAGCTTGGGCCTCCGGCCGCGGACCATCGGTGGCGGCGTGCGCTCGGTCGAGGTGATCAGCAGGCGATTCAGCTCCCCGGTCGGGATCCGGCGCCGGCGCTCGGCCCAGATGTCGACCGCGGCCTCGAGCACGCGACCGACACGCTGCCCAGTCTTGGCACTGATCGAGATGACCGGCGCGAAATCGAGGAAGGGCGTCTCGTTGCGGATCCACTCGACGTATTGGTCGAAGGTCTTGTCGGTCTTCTCGGCGACGAGGTCCCACTTGTTCACGGCGACGACGAGGCCCTTGCCCTCCTCGATGGCGTACCCCGCGACATGGGCGTCCTGGGCGGTCAGGCCTTCGACCGCATCCACGACGAGCACCGCCACGTCCGCGCGCGACAGGGCGCTCAGCGCTCGCAGGGTCGAATAGCGCTCGGCGGCCGGACCCGAGGCGACCTTGCCGCGCCGCCGGATGCCGGCAGTATCGATGAGCACGACCTCGCTGCGTCCCCAGGCCAGTCGGGTATCGATCGCGTCGCGGGTCGTACCCGGGATCTCGCTGACGATCGCGCGATCTTCGCCAAGGAGTGCGTTGAGCAGGCTCGACTTGCCGACGTTCGGTCGTCCGACGAACGCGATCGAGGCCGGCGAGGTGTCGGCGTCGGCGGCCATCGCCGCGTCCCACTTGGCGGCCTCCGCGGCATCGAAGTCGAGGCTGGCGGCGTCGCCATCCTCCCCGGCCTCGTCGGCCTCGGGGTCGGCGACGACGAACGGCTCGAGCGTGCCCGCCGCGACCTCGTCCGCCCAGGCGTCGGCCTCAGCTTCCTTGGCCTTGCGCGCAAGCTCCTGCTCGCTCTCGGCCGGCAGGGCCCAGACCACCGCATCCAGCAGGTCGCCGGTACCGCGTCCGTGCGTCGCCGAGATCGGATACGTCTCGTCCCAGCCCAGCGCGTGGAACTCCGCGCCCTCGAGCTCCCGCTTCTCGTTGTCAGCCTTGTTGACGGCCACGATCACGGGTGCACTGGCGCGCCGGAGCAGCTGTGCCGCCTCGAGATCGGATGGCGTCATGCCGGAGACGGCATCGACGACGAACACGATGACGTCCGCTTCCCCGATGGCCAGCCTCGCCTGCTCCTGTACCCGCGCTTCGATGGGGTCGCCCGGATCCTGCTCGAGACCGCCCGTGTCGACGATCACGAACCGCCGGCCGTTCCACTCCGAGTCGCCGTAGAGGCGGTCACGGGTCGTCCGAGCCCGGTCTTCGACGATCGCCGTGCGCGACCCGAGGATGCGGTTGAAGAGCGTCGACTTCCCGACGTTGGGGCGGCCGACGATGGCCACGACCGGCAGCGCGCCGCCGAGGCGATTCGTCGCCGGGGCGGTCGGTCGGGCGGCCACGATCAGGCGGCGCCGGCTGTCGGTCGGGCGGCGGTGAGATTCGGGAGGGACGTGGTGCGGCCGGCCGGGGTCGCGGCTCGTTCCAGCGCCGCGGCTGCCAGCTCGGCAGCGCGGGCCTGCGCGTCCGGGGTGCCGGCGGCCTCCAGGATGCGCTGGGTCACGTCACGCAGATCCTCGATCGGGGTCGACGTCCCGCCGGTCACGCCGACGATGCGGGCATCCCCGAAGACCGCGGGATCGTCGAGATCGCGGACGCTCTCGATCTGGATGGCCGGCGTCCCGGCGATCTCGCACAGCCGGGTCAGCTCCTTGGTGTTCGCGCTGGAACGACCCCCGACGACGACCATCATGTCGACCTCGCGCGCGGTCTCCATCGTGTCCTCCTGGCGACGGATGGTCACCGGACAGACGGTGTTGACGATCTTCAGCTCGTGGGCGCGGCCGACCATGAACGCGGCGAGCTTCTCGAATTTCCAGGGCGGCTGGGTCGACTGGGTGATGAGCGCCATCCGCTTGCGGCGCGGGATGCGGTCCCAGTCCTCCTCCTCGTCCACGACGATCGCGTCCGGCGCGAACCCGAGCAGGCCCACGACCTCCGGGTGCTTCGGGGTCCCGAGCAGGACGATTGAGTAGCCCTCTTCGACCAGCTG
>DASPHN010000035.1:0-2113 GCA_035629655.1 Saccharimonadales bacterium (SeqCode)
ACCTCCACGGCGCAGACGGCCGGGTGCCACTGCGGCGACCCGATCCCCTGCCCCGTCTCGGTGTCGAGGTGGGCGACCGCGAGGTAGTCCCCGCGGCCGAGCACGTTGCCGACCCGGGTCATCCCGACGAGCGCCCCGAACGGCAGGGCCTTGTCCGGCGAGCCCTTCGCGCGGACCATGCCGTCGACGACCTCGAGGTCGGCCGCCGCGATCTCGAGCCGCACCGCGGCCATCTCGAGCAGCTGCGACTTGACGTCGACGACCGCCGCCCGGATCGCCCGGCCCATCGAGTTCGTCGTCCGGCTGGCCGCGCTCATCTGGTCCCATGGCGTGTGGGCGGTGTCCGGCGTCGACATCCGGACCCGCTCGACCGGGACGGTCGCCTCGTGGGCCGCGATCTGGGCGAGGGCCGTCAACGCGCCCTGGCCCATCTCGACGCTGCTCGTCTGCACGTTGAGGCTGCCGTCGACGTTCATCTTGACGAAGCTCGTCGAGGGGAACGCGGACATGCCCTTGATGATCGTGGCGAGGCCCTTGGCACGGACCTTCGTCCCCGCGCGGGTCGAGCGCTCCCCGCCCCATCCGATGCGATCGGCCGCGTCGCGCAGCAGCGCGGGATAGTGCAGGTCCTCGTCGATCCGTTCGCCGGTCGAGAACGTGTCGCCGGGGACCAGGACGTTGTGGAGGCGCAGCTCCAACGGGTCCAGCCCGAGCTCGTCGGCGAGCACGTCCATCTGCCCCTCGTGTGCCCAGGACATCTGCGGGATCCCGAATCCGCGGAAGGCGGCCGACGGCACGACATTGGTGTAGACCCCGTACGAGTCGACGTGCACGTTCGGCACGCGGTACGGGCCCATCGAGGCATAGCCGCGGAAGATCTTCTCGGGCGTCTCCTTGCTGAAGGCACCGCCGTTGTACCAGCAGGTCGCCTCGTGGGCGACGAGCGTGCCGTCACGCAGGGCGCCGGTCCGGACCCGGACGCGCGCGGCGTGCTTCGTGTGGGTCTTGAACTCCTCGTCGCGATCGAGCGCGAGGCGGACCGGCCGCCGCGCCTGCTGGGCGAGCAGCGCGACGATCGGCTCGATGGACGGATCGATCTTGGCGCCGTACCCGCCACCGAGGGTCGTCACGATGACGCGTACCCGGCTGACCGGGATCCGGAACATGTTCGCGAGCTCGGCGCCGACCCAGTGCGGGGCCTGTGTGGAGGCCCACACGGTCAGCCCATCGCGGCCCCACTGGGCCACTGCGACGTGCGGCTCGAACGGCACGTGCCCGACGGCCGGGGACGAGTAGGTCCGCTCCACGACGACGTCCGCGGCGGCGAAGCCCGCCGCGATGTCGCCCTTGCGCTGCGTGAACAGGTGGATCGTGTTCGTGCCCTCGAAGCCCGGCTGGCGGGCGAGGATGTCGGGCCGTCGGCTGGCGAGCAGGCGTGGGCCGTCGTGCAGGATCGGCGCACCCGGCCGCAGCGCCTCCTCGACATCGAAGACCGCGGGCAGCTCCTCGTACTCGACCTCGATGAGGTCGATCGCGCGCTGCGCGATCCGTGCGTCGCGTGCGGCGACGGCGGCCACCGGCTCGCCGACGTGGCGGACCTTGTCGAGGGCCACGGCCGCCTGGTCCCGGATGAACAGGCCGAACGTGCGGACGATGTCCTCGCGGGCCAGGAGGTCCGGACCGGTCAGGACCGCCTGCACGCCGGGCAGCTCGCGGGCCTTCGACGCGTCGATGCGGGCGATCCGGGCGTGGGCGTAGGGGCTCCGCAGGAGCTTTGCGTGGAGCATGCCCGGAAGCTCCAGGTCGAGCGCGTAGTCCATCGCGCCGGTGACGCGCGAGACCGAATCGACCATCGGGATGCGCTCGCCGATCGCCACCCTGCGGAGGTCCTCCTGTCCCGTCATGCGGGCCCGTGTACCGAAGAATGGGATTTCGACCGAGTATCGCACAGGACTCCGTGCGAAAATCCGGACCTGATGGTCGACACGCAGGCACGCCGGGCCGGTCCGCTCGAAGGCACGGGCACGCTCAGCCCGGGCCGCCGCGACTGGGCGAGCTGGCCCAGGTACGAGGCCGCGGTCCTGGGCTTCCGCGACTACTGGTACCCGGTCAC
>DASPHN010000036.1:0-4895 GCA_035629655.1 Saccharimonadales bacterium (SeqCode)
CAGGCCATGTCGGACGCCGGCGGTGGCCATTTCTACTACATCGCGAACCCGGCCCAGATCCGCGATCACATCGCGAGTGAGGTCGGCGAGACGCTGGAGGTGGTCGCCCGCGATGTCGAACTCGATCTCGTCGCCGGGGACGGCATCCAGGTCGAGGCGATCTCGCCGCACGGCGTGACGAGCCGCGGAAGCCGATCGATCGTGACCATCGGCGATCTCGTCGCAGATCAGGCGGTCGAGGTCGTCCTGCGCGTCACGTTCCCGTATGGCGAGCGCGGCCGCGAGACCGGCCTGATCGTCGGGGATGGCCGCGGCGGTGACGTCCGCCTCACGTGGACCTACGCGGACGACCAGACCAACGACGACCAGCCGCGTGATGCCGATGTCGACCGCGCGGTCGGCCGGCAGTTCGCTGCGCGTGCCCGGCAGGAGGCCGTCCAGCTCAATCGCGATGGCCGGTTCGATGACGCACGACGTCGCCTGGCGGGGACCGCCCGCCGCATCGCGACCTATGCCGATGGCGATGGCGAGCTACAGCGACTCGTCCGCGAACTGCAGGCCGAGGGGGTGACCTTCGCCGCCCCGATGCCGGCCGCCCTGCTCAAGGAGGCCCATTTCGTGAGCGCGAACGTGGCCCGCTCACGAGACGCGCTCGGGCGCTCGGTCCGCCGCTCGACCTGATCCCGTCAGCGTTCCCCGGCCAGGTAGGCGTGCCACAGGATCCGCGCGCCGACGGCTCGCCACGGGCGCCACGCCTCGGCGATGACCAGCTGATCGGCACCGGTCGGGATCGTCGGGAGCGACTTGGCCCGTCGCATCGCCCCGGCGAGGGCAAGGTCGCCGGTCGGCCAGATGTCGGGACGGCCGAGCGCCATCAGGAGATAGATGTCCGCGGTCCAGCGACCGACCCCCAGGGCCGACATCAGGCCGGCGCGGGCCGTGTCGTCGTCGGCCCTTGCGAGGGCGTCGAGGTCCAGTCGGCCGCTCAGGGCGTCGCCGGACAGCGCCACGATGTAGCGCGCCTTCTGCCGGGTGAGGCCCGCCTCGCGCAGCGCCGCCTCGCCGGCCGCGACGATCGCCGCCGGCTCGATGGAGCCGGTTGCCCGCACGAGCCGCTGCCGGGCCGCTTCCGCCGAAGCGAGCGAGACCTGTTGCTCGAGCACGATGCGGACGAGCGTCTTGAAGCCCGGATCGCGAGCCCACAACGGTGGCGGTCCGTGCCGATCCACGATCCCGCGGAGGTCTGGGTCGGTCGCCACGATCGCGCCGACCGCGCGGTGCAACCCGAGTGCATCGAGCGGCGACGGGACGGTCGGCACGGCGCTGTCCTGGGCGGGCATCCGCGTACGGTAGCGCCGGTCGTCGCCTCGATGGGCCGGGCGTAGTATCGAGCGCATGGCTCCGAGCCCCTCGTCGTGACCGACGCCGACGCTGCCGACCGTGGGCGTGCCGCCTTCGAGCGCCGAGCCTGGGCGGACGCGTACGCGGCCTGGTCCACGGCCGCCGCGACCCTTCCGCTGGGCCTGGACGACCTCGAGTCGTTCTCCCTGACCGCCGAGCTCGTGGGTCGGTACCACGAGGCCACGGACCTGCTGGCGGCCGCGCATCAGGAGGCGCTGCGGCAGGGTGATGTCGCACGCGCTGCCTACGACGCGTTCTGGCTGGGCTTCAAGCTGATCCATCACGGCGAGTTCGCCCGCGGCGGTGGCTGGGTCGCTCGAGCGGCCGGGCTCATCCATGAGCCGGAGCTCGACTGCCCGGCGCAGGGCTATGTGCTCCTCCCGGGAGCGCTGCAGGCCCTCGATTCGGGCGACGCGCCCGCCTCCTACGAGGCGTTCACCCGAGCGGGGGAGATCGCGGCACGGTTCGGCGACCGGGACCTCGCGACGTTGGCGCGGCTCGGCCGTGGAACGTCGCTCGTGGCGATGGGGGAGCGCGACCGGGGTGTCGCGTACCTCGACGAGGCGATGGTCGCGGTGACCGCCGGTGAGGTGATACCCATCGTGGCCGGCATCGTCTACTGCGCCACGATCGAGGCCTGCCAGCAGCTCTTCGACCTGGGACGCGCGCAGGAATGGACGGCGGCCCTCGCTCGCTGGTGCGAGACGCAGCCGGACCTCGTCCCGTTCCGCGGCCGGTGCCTCTTGTACCGGGCGGAGCTGATGCAGCTCCACGGTGCCTGGGACGACGCGAACCGGGAGGTCGAGCGAGCGTACATCCGCTTGAGCGAGCCGCCGCCCGAGCCGGCGGTCGGGGCGGCGTTCTACCAGCAGGCGGAGCTTCACCGGCTCCGCGGAGCGTTCGGCCCGGCCGAAGGGGCCTATCGTCAGGCGAGCCAGTGGGGCCGACCTCCCGAACCCGGCCTCGCCCTCCTTCGCCTGGCCCAGGGGGATGCGCCGTCGGGGATGGCGATGATCCGACGAGCCCTGGACGAGGCCATGGATCCGGCCCTCCGGATGCGACTGCTCGATGCGGCCGTCGAGCTCGGCCTGGCCCTCGGCGATGTCCAGGGCGCTCGCGCCGCAGCCGATGAGCTCTTTGCCGGAGCCGACGCGATCCGTGCGCCGCTCCTTCGGGCCATGGCCGATCGAGCCAGGGGCGCGGTGACTCTCGCCACGGGCGATGCGCACGCCGCGCTCGGCCTCCTGCGTCGGGCGTGGACGACCTGGCTCGGCCTCGAGGCTCCCTACGAGGCGGCCCGAACCCGGGTGCTCATCGCCGAGGCGTGTCGAGCCGCCGGCGACGAGATGTCCGCCGGGCTTGAGCTCCAGGCTGCGCGCGTGACGTTCGCGGACCTGCGGGCCACGCCGGAGCTCCAGCGCGTCGATCGACTGCTCGGCCGGGCCACCGGCTCGAACACGGGCGCCGCTGACCGCTCGGTCACCGATGGCCTGTCGGCGCGGGAGCTCGAGGTCCTCCGACTCGTCGCGGCCGGCATGACGAACCGGGCCATCGCCGAGGCGCTGGTGATCAGCGAGAAGACGGTCGCCCGGCACGTCGCCAACATCTTCACCAAGCTCGACCTGTCCACCAGGTCGGCCGCGACCGCCTACGCCTACGAGCACGGCCTCCAGTCGACTACATAGTTCGACCCATCCGCCTCGACGCACGATTTGCATCGTTCGCCCGATGCCGTGCCACCCGCCGCGCCACTACGGTGCGCCCGGCACCTGCTGCTGCGGGTGCCTCCGAATCCGACCGAGGAGGCAGGCCATGGGCGCCGAGCAGGGGACCGTCAGGTCAGAGGTCATCGTCATCGGTGGAGGCCAGGCCGGGCTGTCAGCCGGTTACCACCTGGCCCGGCGAGGGGTCCCGTTCCTGGTGCTCGATGAGCGCGAACGACTCGGCGACAACTGGCGATCGCGATGGGCATCGCTGCGGCTGTACAGCCCAGCGCTGGCCGATGGCCTCCCCGGCCACCCCTTCCCCGGCCGGCGGACCGCCTACCCGACCGGCGCCCAGATGGGCGACTACCTCGAGGCGTATGCCCGGGAGGCGCACCTGCCCGTCCGAAGCGGCGTACGCGTCGAGCGTGTCCGACCACGTGACGACGGTGGGGCGGGCTTCGTCATCGAGGCCGGCGAGCAGCGCTTCGAGGCCGACCAGGTCGTCGTCGCGACCGGCGCCTTCCACCAGCCCAAGGTGCCGACCTTCGCGTCGGAGCTCGACCCGGCGATCCGACAGCTGCACTCCAGCGAGTACCGGACCCCGGACCAGTTGCAGCCCGGACCGGTGCTCGTCGTCGGGGCGAGCCACTCCGGCGCGGACATCGCCTTGGAAGCGGCCCTGCACGGCCACGAGACGATCCTGTCGGGGCGCATCCACGGCCAGCTTCCCGTCCCGCTCGAGAGCCGACGCGCGAAGGTCGTGTTCCCGGTGCTCCTGCTCCTCGCCCGGCACGTGGCGACGATCCGGACACCGATCGGACGCCGGATGCGGCCCGAGGTCCGCAAGGGTGGCGGCCCACTCCTGCGCATCCGGCGCCAGGAGCTCGACGCGGCCGGCGTCGAGCGCACCGAATCGCGGACCGAGGGCATCCGCGACGGGAAGCCGGTGCTTGCCGACGGCCGCATCCTCGACGTCGCGAACGTCGTGTGGTGCACGGGGTTCCGCCAGGACTTCTCCTGGATCGACGCGCCCGTCACCGGTCCGGACGGCTGGCCGATGGAACGTCGCGGCGTGGCGGATGCTCTCCCGGGTCTCTACTTCGTCGGGCTTCCGTTCCAGTACGCCTTCGCGTCGATGCTCGTCGGTGGTGCCGGACGAGATGCCGCCTGGGTGGTCGATCGGCTCGTGGAGCGGTCGCGGGCGATGCGGGCGACGACCCAGCGCACGTCGACGGCGACGGTGCGACCCACCGGCTGACAGCCACCGACGGCCCGGATCGCGGCTGCCGCTCGGTCTACCATCGGCGTCCATGGCCGACGAGGACGCCGCACGACGGATCCTGGACGCACTGGGCCTTGGCAACGCGGACCTCGAACCGATCGGGCTCGGCCTGGCGAGCGACGCCTGGCTGGTCCGGGCGGCCGATCGGGGGCGGGATCGCAGCCGAGACCGGCGCAGCGTCCTGCGGGTCGCCAACGACCCGAGCGATCCGACGGCGACGTACCGGATGGAGCACGCGATCATGGCCCGGCTGACCGCGCTCGGCGCCAC
The DNA here is from genome assembly GCA_035629655.1 of Saccharimonadales bacterium (SeqCode). Lineage (GTDB taxonomy): Bacteria > Chloroflexota > Limnocylindria > Limnocylindrales > CSP1-4 > SPCO01. Next base: position 4,660 of record DASPHN010000036.1, read on the forward strand.
CGTCCCGAGGCCGATCGTGGGCGACTGGAGCCTCGACGACTGGGCCGGACCGGCGTTCTCGCTCACGAGCTGGGTGCCGGGTACGCCACTCCGCCCCGAGGACCATGCCAGGGCCCCGTCCGCCCTGGCCAAGTTCCTGCGAAGACTCCATGGACTCGAGATCCCGGGCGCCGGAGGTGTCGTGGTCGGAGACGATGGACTGCTCCGCGGCGAGCAGGACGAGGTCCAGGCCGGGA
>DASPHN010000037.1:0-29065 GCA_035629655.1 Saccharimonadales bacterium (SeqCode)
TCCAGGTCGCGATCCGCATCGGTCGACTCAGTACCGGCGGCCGCGCTGTCGTTCGAGGTCGAACGTGGCCGTGTCGGCGACGGCCATCACGGCCATCGTGCCGGCCTGGACGGGGTCGCTCACGACGAGATCGACGTGCTCGGTGATCGAGCCGACCATGTTCAGGGCGATGATCGGGATGCCGACCGCACGCAGCTCGTCGGCGGCCATGCTGATGTCGCCGCCCATGATCGAGCCGGCCAGGACGAGCAACCGGGCGCGCGGCAGGTCCGCCACCGCCCGCACCGCTGCGGCGATGTTCGGCTCCCCAACGAGCGGGATGGTGTCGACGGAGATGCGCTCGCCCCGCAGGTTGTGGCGATCCGCCTCGCTCACCGCCCCGAGCGCGACCTGGGCGACCTGCGCCCCGCCGCCCACGACGATGATCCGCTTGCCGAAGATGCTGCCGAGCGCCCGGGTCAGGTGGACCTTGCGAACCGCGTCGATGGCCGTGACGGCGGCCTCCAGCCCGGTCTCGTCGATGCCCTCGACCTCGAGCTCGATCTCGACCAACGGCGGGTCGCCCTCGATGCTCCGGACGGTCGCCAGCGTCCGGACGCGGCCACCCAGGTCGGTGACGGCGGCGACGATCGAGCCGATCGCCTCGGGTGCGTCCACGATGTCGAACCGGATCGCCGCCGTCTCGGTGGCGCGGCGACGGGGCATGGGCGGCGTCCGGCTCAGAGGGAGCCGCGGCCCGCAGCGCCCGGCCGCAGGTCCCCGACGGTCATCGCCTCGGCGTCGAGCCCGCCGGTCGGGTCGTGCTCCTCGAAGGCGAGCGACAGGCCCGCGAATGCCTCGCGGGTCGCGGCCGGGTCCGAGGTCGTGAGCATGAGCGCACCATCGGTATCCTCGGCCACGCCGACGATCCCGGTGATGTTCACGCCACGCTCCGCGAGCGCGGTCGCGACACGCGCCAGCGAGCCTGGCGAATCGTCGAGCTGGACCGTGAACCAGACCGTCACGCGGGTACCTCCATCGTGTGTCCGCGATGGTACCCGGTCACCGCGCTAGGCTATCGGGCGTGCCCGCCCCGCTCGGCAAGACCCCGACGAAGAAGATGCCCGACATCCAGGTCTTCGGGACCGAGGAGTCGGCGACCACGCGCAACGCCATCCGCTTCTTCCGCGAGCGCCGGATCGTGGTCAGCTTCGTCGACCTGCGCAAGCGCCCCATGGCCCCGACGGAGCTGCGCCGCTTCATCGAGCGGCTCGGAGCGCGGGCGCTGCTCGACGAGACGTCGCGCTCGTACCGAGATGGCGGTCTCGCCCACCTGACCATGGACGACCGCGAGCTCTCCGAGCGGCTGCAGGCCGATCAGCGGCTGCTGCGGCTGCCCCTCGTCCGGATGGGCGCCGAGCACACCGTCGGCAAGGCCGATGCGACCTGGTCGGGCTGGCTCAAGGGCGGTCCGCCGGGCGCGAACGCCAGGCGCTGAGTCCGAGCGCGATCCCGACGGCGAGTGCCACGAGGCCGGCGATCGCCCAGCGCCCATCGCCGACCATGAAGCCGGTCCCGGGCAGCATGCCCGTGCCCTGGCCGATCCAGACCAGCCCGACGATCGCCAGCAGCGCCCCCGTGAGCATCCGACCGCGCATCGATACCTCCGCGTCATGTCCCCGGTGGCATCCTACCGGCATGCCTGACCGACCCCACGAGGACGATCCCAAGCGCGACGAGCCGACCGACGACCCCGCCGACGACCGCGCCGACGGGCCGGCACGACGACGCAGCGGCCGTTTGACCATCCGCAGCGACGCGCCCCATCCGGCCGCCCGACGGGCCCGCCGGACCGAGGACGAGGCCCTGCTCGAGCGGCCGACCCGGCCGGACTTCCTCGACAGCGACCCGTGGCGGACGTTGCGCATCCAGGCCGAGTTCGTGGAGGGCTTCGATGCCCTGGCCGGGGTCGGTCCGGCCGTCAGCGTCTTCGGGTCGGCCCGCATCAAGCCCGGTGCCCCGACGTACGAGCAGGCGCGCGAGCTCGGGCGGATGCTCGGGGAGCGAGGGTATGCCGTGATCACGGGTGGGGGCCCGGGGATCATGGAGGCCGCCAATCGGGGCTGCCAGGAGGGGGGCGGCCTGTCGGTCGGCTGCAACATCGAGCTGCCCATGGAGCAGGGCATCAACCGGTACGTCGACCTCGGCATCGAGTTCCGGTACTTCTTCGCCCGGAAGGTGATGTTCGTGAAGTACGCGGATGCGTTCGTGATCTTCCCTGGCGGCTTCGGCACCCTGGACGAGCTGTTCGAGGCGCTCACGCTCATCCAGACGAAGAAGATCCAGGACTTCCCGGTGATCCTGGTCGGCACGACCTACTGGCAGGGGATGCTCGACTGGGTCCGCGAGACGCTCGTCGGCCATGCCGCGATCAATCCCGAGGACGCGGACCTGCTTCGCCTCACCGACGACCCCGGCGAGATCTGCGAGATCATCGATGCCTATTCGTCCCAGAAGCGAGGCGGTGCCGCCGAGGCCGCACCGGGCACCCAGCCGATCGAAGGCCACGAGGTCGAGGCCCCGGACGAGCCGGAGGAGACGGAGAGCTGAGCTACAGCGCCGGTCAGCCCGGCGGCAGGGCCACCTCGATGCGTCCGTCGACGACGCGCACCGGGTAGTAGCGGAACCGTCGGCTCCGGGTGAGCCGACGCGCCTCGGCCTTCAAGCCGGGTGGATCGACCTTGGGGTCGCGTCCCGCGGACGACCAGGTCGGATGGTAGACGCCCTCTGGGTCGAGCCCGCCGGTCGTGGGCATCTGCGCCGGATCGCCGCTCTCGAGGTCGAAGCGGCCTTCATGCAGCGGGCAGGCCACGACGCACCCATCAAGTTCGCCGATCGAGAGCGGCGCGCTCATGTGTGGGCAGCGATCGTCCGTCGCGTAGATGCCCAGCGGCGTGTGGGCAAGCAACACATCGAGGTCGCCGTCGCTGACCCGGCGCAGGGCGCCCTCGGGCAGGTCGTCGACGTCGAGGACGGGGCGGAACGGGACATCGCTCGTCCCGGGCGCTTGCAGGTGGGGCGGGTACACGGCTGGGGTCACGGGCATCTCCGGGGCATCGTATCGGGTGGGCCGGGAACGGGCCGGCACGGAGGACGACCCCGGCGGCGGTGCCACCGGGGTCGTCGAGGAGGAGCGACGGGACGAGGTCAGTCCGCGGGGCGACTGGTCGGTCGGAGCGCCGCCGTGCCCTCCGGGCTCGAGGCGGCCTGCGCCGCGACGGCGGGGGCATCCTCGCGGAGCGGGTGCTCGATCATGAACGCGGCGGCGACCGCGGCGATGACCGCGGCACCGACGCCCACCCAGAAGGTCTGGGCGACGGCCAGGCTGAACGCCTGGTGGATGCCGGCCACGATGCTGGTGATGAACGGCTCGACCGCGGCGCGGACCGCGTCGGGCATGTTCTCGAGGATCAGGGCTCCAAGGTCGCCCACGCCGGTCAGGTTGTTGAAGTCCAGCTGACCACTGGCGGTCGCCTGACCGAAGCCGGCGACCACCGGTGCAGGCACACCGGCCGTCGCCATCTCGGGACCGATCTTCTCGAGGAAGGTCGAGCCGAAGATCGTGCCCACGATGGCCAGCGCGACGGACCCGCCGATCTGGCGGAAGAACGTCAGGTTCGACGTGGCGACGCCGAGCTCGCGGTAGGACACCGCGTTCTGGATGATGATCGTGAAGACCGAGAACGTCGGCCCGACGCCGAGGCCCATCAGGAACATCCAGAACCAGACGACGGCGAGATCCGTGGTCGAGGTGAGCTGGGTCATGAGGCCGGTGGAGATCGCCATGAGCACGATCGCGCCGACGACGAGCCACTTGTAGCGGCCGGTCCGCGACACGAGGAGCCCGGACACGATCGAGCTGAAGATCAGGCCGATCATGAGGGGCAGGGCGGCCAGGCCCGAATTCGTCGGCGAGAAGCCATGGACGAACTGGAACCAGCGCGGCAGGAAGATGATCGCGCCGAAGAACGCGAAGCTGGCGAAGAACGTCGAGAGCATCGAGCTCGAATACGTCCGGTTGCGGAACAGATGGAGCGGGACGATCGGCTCCTTGGCCCGCGCCTCGGCGGCGATGAACAGGAGCGAGCCCACGACGCCGGCGATGATGAAGCCGCCGACGGTCGGGTCGGTCCACTCGCCGAACTGCTTGTTGGTCAGGCCGACCAGCAGGAAGCTGATGGCGACGGTGAAGATCGCACCGCCGAGGACGTCGAAGTTCCTCGACGAGTTCTGGGTCTTGATGTTCGGCAGGAGCCGCTGGATGACGAGCAGGGCGATGAGGCCGATCGGGATGTTGACGTAGAAGATCCAGTGCCAGCTGATGTTCTCGGTCAGGAATCCGCCCACGAGCGGGCCGACCACGAACGCGACACCGAAGACGGCACCGAAGAGGCCCTGGTACTTGCCGCGCTCGGATGGCGTGAACAGGTCACCGATGATCGCGAGGGCGACCGGGAACAGCGAGCCGGCGCCGATGCCCTGGATGCCGCGGAAGAGGATGAGCATCCCCATGTTCTGGCTCAGGCCGGACAGGGCCGAACCGATGAGGAAGATCACGATGCCCGTCATGAAGATGGGCTTGCGGCCGTACAGATCCGACAGCTTGCCCCAGAACGGCACGCTGATCGTGCTGGTCAGCAGGTAGATGGTGATCGACCAGACGTACAGGTCGTTGCCCGTCAGCTCGGTCGCGATGGTCGGCAGGGCGGGTCCGACGATCGTCTGATCGAGCGCCCCCAGGAAGAGGCCGAGCATGACGGCGAAGAGGATCTCCATCTTCGCTCGATGACTCAGGCCCCGCGCCGGGTCCTCGGTCAGCGACGGTTCGCTGCCGTAGTTCGTGGGGATGGCTTCCATGAGCGCGGTTCTCCCTCCTTGGGGCGTGGGATGGGCGTCGGCTGGGGCCGAGGCCGGGTGGCTGGATGGTCTAACGGGACCGTGGAGCGGGCGTGGAGGCGGGATGGCGATCCGACGGTCGTGCGTCAGTCGCCGCCTCGAGCGCGGCACGGAACTCCGCCATGGCGTGCGCGACGATCGGGAGCTGGGCCGGTTCGAGGCGATCGAGGACATCGCGCAGCAACTCGTCGCTCAACGCGTCGTTCTCCTCGAGGGTCCGTACCCCGGTCTGGGTGATGTGGACGAGGACGATGCGGCGATCCTCGGGGACTCGCGTCCGCTCGATGAAGCCGCGCTCCTCCATCCGGTCGATCAGGCCGGTCGCATTGGACAGCGACACGTTCAGGACCTCGGCCAGGCGGCTCATCGGCATCTCGCCATCGCGCTGGAGCGTGTACATGATGTTGAGCTGCGCCATGCTGACCCCGAGTCGCACGAGCCGCTCGCTCATCGCACACTTCATCCGGCCCATGGTGGCCCGGTAGTCGGCGATGATGCGGTCGGTCGGCTCGTCGCTGGCCGCCGGGCGATCGAGCCCGTAGATGGCCGGCTGGCCGATAGTTCGTGTCACGTCAACTATCATATGCCCGTGAAACATCGTGTCAAGATGAATGGTCCACGCCGCGTGCAGGAGTCGAGATGCGCTTCGTCCTGATGACCGAGCCCCAGCAGGGGATGAGCTACGCCGACCAGCTCGCCGCCGCCAAACGAGCCGAGGCGAACGGCTTCGACGCGTTCTTCCGCTCCGATCACTTCGCGAGCTTCCCCGGGGAGCCCGGGCAGCCCACGACCGACGCCTGGTCCGTCGTCGCGGGCCTCGCCCGCGAGACGGATCGGATCGGGCTCGGCGTCCTCGTCTCCCCGGTCACGTTCCGCCATCCAGGGGTCCTGGCCAAGGTGGTCACGACCGTCGATGAGATGAGCGGCGGACGGATCGAGGTCGGCGTCGGGGCGGGCTGGAACGAGATCGAGCATCACCAGCTCGGACTGGCCTTCCCACCGATCAAGGAGCGAGCCGACCTGCTCGAGGATCAGCTGGCCATCCTCCACGGTCTCTGGGGCGAGCCCGACGGATGGAGCCACACGGGCGTGACCGGGATCCGCGTCGACGGCGCGTTGTTCCGGCCACGCCCGGTCGACGTCCCCGGGCGCCCACGGACCCCGATCGGTGGCGCTCGACCGCGCATCGTCGTGGGCGGGCAGGGATCGCCCCGGTCGTTCCGACTCGCGGCGCGCTACGCCGACGAGTTCAATCTCTCCTCATCGTCGCCCGAGAAGGCCGCCGCCGTGGCCGCCGAGCTCGATGCCGCGTGCCAGGCGATCGGGCGGGACCCAGCCACCCTGGCCCGCTCCGTGATGTCCGGCGTGCTCATCGGGCGGTCGGCCGACGAGGTCAAGGCCCGCGAGACGGCCCTGCTCGAGGCCTTCGGTCCGGACGAGATCGAATCCAGCCAGGCGTGGCTCGAAGAGCGCCGAGCGCGCTGGGTGTTCGGCACGCCCGATGAGGCCCGCGCCCAGCTGGAACGGTTCGCGGCGGTCGGGCTGGAGCGGATCATGCTCCAGGACATGCTGCCGTGGGACCTCGACATGATCGATGTCATGGGCGAGGAGCTCGTCGGACGAGCGTAGCGACGAACGCCGACCGGACGGCGTCGAGACGGTCAGCCTGCGGCGTCGGCCGCCTCGCGGTAGCGATCGACGTCGCGATGGATCGGGTCCGGATCGACCCGGCGGACCCGGGCCAGGCGCTCGGTGAGCGTCTGGAGCGCGGTCGCGGTGGACAGCAGCGCGCCGACGGCGGCTGGCACGTCCTCCGAGGCCTCCGCGACGACGATCCGGCCCGCGGTGGTGGTCGCGGCCGGGAGCAGGACGTCGTAGCCGGGCGACACGATGGCCGCGGTCGGCATGCCGATGACGTTGGCCGCCGCGAGCGCCCCACGGATCCGGGCTGCCCGAGCGTCACGCGCCCGCCGGTCCGACGCCAGGACGACGATGCCCGTCGTCCGGTCGGTGGCGGCCAGATGGCCGTGCAGGAATGTCTCGAGGTCGCGGTAGGCGGCCGGCAGCCACGTCCCTTCCTCGATCTTGAGGACGAGCTCGCGGCCGGCGTGCCGATCGGCCCCGGACCCCAGGACGAGGAGCCGGTCCAGTCCGGCCAGCCGCATCGCGAGGGCCTCGGCTGCCGTGGTGGCTTCGTGCGTCAGGCCGCCGGCCAGGAGCGCCCGAGCGGCGGCGCCGTCGACCCGCGCACCGGCGATGTGGCCGGCGATGGCGGTCGCGGCGACGATCGGGCTCACGTAGCCGACCGTGTGGCACCAGCTCTGATCCAGCTCGCCGGTCCCGACGACCACGCTCGCGAAGGTGGCGGCCGGCGAACGGTCCGTGACCGTGATGACGGCCGTGTCGGCACCAGCCGCCCGGGACGCTTCGAGCGCCGCGTTCGTCGCGATCGTCGCGCCCTCGTGGGTGATGCCGATGACGAGGCCGCCCGTCGGGGGATCGAGGGACAGCTCGAATGCCTGGGCGCTCCAGACGAGCGGGGAGCCGAGCCCGGCCGCCTCGCGCAGGATCTCAGCCGCCGCGAGGGCCCCGTGCTCCGAAGTCCCACAGCCCGTGAACACGACCGGGGAGCCGGCAGCGATCGCGTCCATGATGCGAGCGGCGAGGTTCGCGGCCGCGCTGTCCGCACCCGCGTGGCGCGCCAGGATGCGTTCGGCGAGGGCCGGCTCGGCGGCGATCATCTCGGTCATGTGGAACGGCGGCCCGTCACGTCGGGACGGCGTGTCGGTCGAAGCCCACGGGTCGGGCGGGCCGGGCAGCGGGGCGGTCGGATCGAACGGCGTGGTCTCCATCGCCGGAGCATAGGCCGCGTGCTGGCGGCGACTGCCGATGACCCATCCGGCGCGACGTCCGCCCCGAACCGTCACCATTGACCCGACGAGGAACGGACGGCGACGACGCGCCGGCGAGCGACATGAGCGAGGTCACGATGCAGGTCGGTCTGATGGCACCCCAGGGTTGGAAGGGCGAGTACGACGGCTGGGAACCGGCCGACGCCTGGGCCAACACGGTCGAGCTGGCGCACCAGGCCGAGGAGCTCGGCTTCGAGTCGCTGTGGGTCTTCGACCACTTCCACACGGTGCCCAGGCCGAGCGACGAGATCACGTTCGAATCCTTCTCGGTGCTCTCCGCGCTGGCGATGGTCACCGAGCGCGTGCGCATCGGCCACATGGTCGTCTGCACCGGGTTTCGCAACCCGGCGCTGACGGCCAAGCTCTCGTCGACGATCGACGTGATCAGCGGCGGCCGCTTCGAGCTCGGCATCGGCGCCGGCTGGAAGGAGGACGAGTGGCGGGCCTACGGCTACGGCTTCCCGCCGCTGGCCGAGCGCATGGCCGCCTTCGGGGACCACCTCGAGGTCATCCACGCGATGCTCGGCCCCGGCCACGCCACGTACGAAGGGCGATACGGCACGGTCCGTGACGCGATCAACATCCCCAAGGGCCTCCAGCAGCCGCGCATCCCGATCATCGTCGGCGGCAACGGCGAGAAGGTGACCGCCGGCTACGCGATCAAGTACGCCGACGAGCTCAACTACGTCTTCCTCGACGCGGCTGAGGTCGTCGAGCGGATGGCCGCGGTCCGGGCCCGCTGCGAGGCCGAGGGTCGCGACCCGTCGACCCTCCGCTTCTCGATGTACACGCGGGACGAGGAGATGCGGACGGCGGGGCAGGGGCGGGTCGACCTCCTTGGAGAGCTGCGCGAGACCGGGATGGAGCGCATCGTCTGCTTCCCGACCCGCTGGTCGCCCACGACCGACGCCCAGGCCGCCTTCGCCGACGATTGCCGTGCGGCCGGGATCAGCCTCTCGGAGCCGGCGGCCGCGGCTCGCTGACGGAGGCCGATGCGGGAGCCGCCGGCGGACTCGGCAGGCGGCCGGATCGGCGCCGGGGCCAATAGCGCCACCAGACCCGCCCGACCAGGAGCTCGACCGGCACCGGCCCGTACCGACGCGAATCGATCGGCTCGCCGTAGCCGGCCGCGGCGGTCACGTCGGCCGTTGCGTCGGCCAGCAGCCAGGCCTCGTCCTCGGCGAGCTCGAGGAAGCCGTCCTCGAATGGCACGCGGTCACCCGGTCCCGCCGCCACGCGCTTGATCGTCAGCACGCCGCTATCCGGTTCCCGGAAGGCGACGACCGTGCCACGGCGCGGCCAGCGATCGGTCGTGGGGTCGATCAGGAGCCAGTCGCCGGCCGAGATCGTCGGTTCCATGCTCGCCTGCTCGATGGCGAGGCGCCACGGTCCGCGCAGCCGATCGCGCAAGGCGAGGGAACGACGAGGCCCCGCCGTTCGGCGGGGCCTCGAGAAGCGCATCTGGACGGGCGTCAGGCGGGGCGGCCGTTGACCCGGGTCTTCTCGTTGCCGCCGGTCACCTTCCAGGCGGCGTCGACCTCGTCGATGAGATCGAGCAGCTTCTGGGAGTCGGCCTGATCGGTCGAGGCCTTCACCTTCGAGACCTGCTTGGTCGCGTTCCAGAACAGCTCGTGGAGGTTCGGGACCTTCTCGAGGTGCTCCGGCTTGAAGTAGTCGTGCCACAGGACGTCGAGGTGGTGCTTGACCAGATCGGCGCGCTCCTCCTTGATGTGGATCGCCCGCGTCCGGAACGCGGCATCCTCGTTGGCCGCGTACTTCTCGTTGATCCTGTGGACCGATTCGGCCTCGATCCGGGCCTGCTCGGGGTCGTAGACGCCGCAGGGCAGGTCGCAGTGGGCACTGGCAACGGTGGTCGGCGCGAGCCAACGGGTCAGGCGAGACATGGGACTCCTTCGCACTGGGGATGCAGGGTCACACCCTATCGACATCGTGGGTGCATCGAAGTGTCCGAGGGCCGCATCGACGTGTCAAACGCGCCACGGCGCCGACGCGGTCCCGTGCGCCTGCGCCCGGACGGTGGCTTGCCCGGCTATCATCCGCTTCGATGACGGAGCGAGGACTGCCCAGCGTCGAGGGCTCCCCGGCCTGTCCGTTCGTGGCGTTCGAAGACGATCGCGATGAGCGGGCGGATCGACCGGACCACCGCCACCGCTGCTACGCCGAGAGTCCGCCGGCACCGCGCGCCCTGGCCCACCAGGAGGCGTACTGCCTCTCGAGCGCGTTCCCCGTCTGCCCGATCTTCCAGGACTGGGCACGCCGCGAGTCCGCGAGGGCGCGGTCCGCCGGCGAGACGACGGCCGGCTCGGACGGGTCGGCCGTGGCTGCCGCGACCGCGTCCGGCTACGCCGCGTCGTCGGTCCGTGAGGGCGACGATCCCGCCGACGAGTGGCGTGGATCCCCGGAGGCGCCCAAGCAGCCCATCGAGATGACGCCCCGTCGGAATCCGCCGCGCGACTGGGCCGCACCGCCGCCCTGGGCGGGTGGCCCCGGAGCGGCCGGTACCGCGGGCGCTGGTGCCGTGGGCGCCGGTGCCGCGGGCGCCGGTGCTGCGGGCGCCGGCACTGCGGGCGCCGGTGCTGCGGGCGCCGGTGCTGCGGGCGCTGGTGCCGCTACCGCGGGCGCCGGGACCGCTGGCGCCGTGGCCCCCGGTCCGGACGTCGAGCCGCCAGCCTTCCTCGGCGGCGCGCGCGCGTCGTCCGAAGGACAGGGCCTGGCCGGCAGCGCGGCCGACCGGCTGGCCAGCAGCGGGAGCCTCGGTGACGGGTCGGCGTCCGTGCGCGCCACGCCGGGCGCATCGGTGCGTGGTGACGCGGGCGGGCCCCACGGCCCCCACGGCGACGCCACGCCGTCGTCCGGACCGGATGCCGAGCTGGCCGACCTGGTGGCGGCTGGGACTGCTGCGGCGGCCTTCGGCAGCGCTGGGACGGGTGCGAGCGGCGCCGCCGACGACCAAGCCGATGACGCCTCCCTGGGCGCGGACGGCGGCGAGCGGTACCCGCCGCCCACTCGGACCGGCAAGCGTCCGACCGTCAGCTCGTCCCGGCCCATCGACCCGGCTCGAGACCGGGAGCGCGAACGCGAACGTGCCGCAGCCGCCGAGCGCGCCGCCGGTCACGAAGGGCCGTCGTGGGAGCGATCCCGGCGGTTCGAGGCCTATCCGACGATCAAGACCCGGGCGGGCGTCCCGGGCCTGCCGCGCGTCGCCGTGCTCGCCGGGGCCCTGGGGATCGCCGCGGTCGCGCTGTTCTTCCTGCCCGCGCTCTTCGGCGTGGGCTCTGGTGGCCCGAGCGCGACGCCGAGCCCCAGCCCGACGACCGCGGCGACGGTCGAACCGTCCGCGACGCCCGTCCCTGCGCCGACCCCGCAGAGCTACACGGTCAAGGAGGGCGACACGATCTCGAAGATCGCCAAGAAGTTCGACATCACCATCGAGCAGCTCCTCGAGGCGAATCAGGACACCATCGAGGACGCGGACAAGATCTCCATCGGGGACATGATCGTCATCCCGATCGCCGTGCCCGAAGAGGTCGATGAGGTGACCCCCGAGCCATAGCGACCGAGCGCCTGTCAGGCGCCCGCGCTATCTGGGTGCGATGTTGATGGCCGTGATCCGGCCGGCTTCCACGCGAAACGTTGCGTCGATGTGTTGGGTCGGGGCGCCGGGTCGCACGACCAGCAGGTCCGCCTCGTAGGTGTTACCCGTGTCGCGGATCTCGCCCGGGATCATCCGCAGGCCCGACTCGCCGCGCAGGAACCAGCCACCGACACGCTCCACCCCGCGCAACGTCTGCACGCTGTCGCCGACGTGGACGCGCATCTCGGTCTTCTCGTCCATGAGGTCGACCGCGCCCTGCCGATCACCGGCATTCAGCTTCTCGAAGAAGTCTTCCATCGTCTCGACAGCACCCATGACCGGAGTGTACCGTCGGCCGCCCATGGACGCCGTCGACCCGGTCGCGACCGCGCTGGTGCACGCCTGGCCGCTCTACGGCCTCCGGATCCGCAGCGACCGGTTGCTCCTGCGGCTCCCGACCGACGACGATCTCCTGCGTCTGATGGCCGTGGCGCAGGCCGGCATCCACCCGCCGACCGAGATGCCGTTCGGGATCGCCTGGTCGACCGTGCCGAGCCCGGAGTTCGAGCGTGGCTTCCTGCAGCATCACTGGGGCCAGCGTGCGACCTGGACGCCCGAGCGGTGGGCGTTGAACCTGCTCGTCGAGCACGACGGTCGGGCGATCGGGAGCCAGAGCATCCACGCGACGGCGTTCGCGGTGCATCGCACGGTCGATACCGGCTCGTGGCTGGGCCGCGCGTCCCAGGGTCAGGGGTTCGGGACGGAGATGCGTGGCGCGGTCCTCGCGTTCGCGTTCGATGGGCTCGGCGCGCGTGTCGCTGAGTCCGGCGCGTTCCTCGACAACGCAGCGTCGAATGCGGTCTCACGGCGGCTCGGATACGAGGAGAATGGTCGTGGCGCGCTCGCGCCTGACGGCGTGTCGCGCGAGACCCAGCAGTTCCGGATGACCGAGGCGACCTGGCGGTCGCGACCTCGGCCGCCGGTCGAGATCGAAGGGTTGGATGCATGCCGCAGTTGGTTCGGAGCATGAGGCCCGGCTGGGTCCTGCCAGGCCTCTCGGTCGTCGTGCTGATCGTCGGCCTCGCGGGCATGGCCGCCGTGTGGGGCGGCAGCACGTCGAACCAGCGGTCGTACGACGCGTTCCTCGGGCAGGTCGCGGCCGGCGATGTCCGACACGTGGTGCAGACCGGCACGCGCCTTGACGTGCAGGCCAGCGACGGTGACTACGTCGTCCAGGTGCCCAGCGTGATGACCTCGGTCTTCGACGACATGCAGGCTGCGGCCGCCGGCAGCTCGTTGCCCGGTGACGTCTTCGAGGCCCAAGCTCCGGCCGATCCGATCTGGTTCACGCTCGCCCCGATCGTCGTCGCGAACCTGCTGGTCGCGGTGGGGATCGTGGCTTTGGCCGTCGTCCTGCTTCGTCGGGGGCCCACCGCGACCTGACCCCCGGGCGCCCCGGCGCCCGCGACCCTGCAGGACGTGATCCGGATGCACGGTACGTCGCGATCCGGGCGATCTGGCCGGCTTTCGGCCACCCTGAGGCGCGACCGTCGCCCGTGCGTGGCTGGCGTGCGCCCTCATCTTCTTCCGTGGCGCGGCGGCGCCCGTCCGCCCTCCTAGAAGCCGCCGCCGGCACCGCCGCCACCGCCGCCCGACGACCCGCCGCTGAAGCCGCCACCACCGGACCCGCCACTCCCCGAGGACGCCGGCGAGTTTCCGATCGTGCCGAGCGACGACATCATCGACCCGATGTCCGGCACGGCCGAGCCCGAGAAGATGCTTCCGCCACTGCCGGCGGCCACGCCGCCCGCGAACGACTGCCCGCTGGAGGTGTGATACCAGGTCGGGAACCAGACCGACGAGGCCCGCGTGGGCTCCTCGCGGGCCACCTCAAGGCTGCGCTCGAGGACGCCTTCGATCTCGTGCTGCAAGCCGAGGGCCGTCCCCCAGACGACGGCCTGGTCCGGCGTCTCCAGCCATGTCAGCCCGGAACCGTCCACGACCTGCTGCATCGTGCGTGACTGCTCCATCGTCTTCTGGAGCGTGCGCCGGTAGGCATGCATCATCGCCCGGATCATCGAGCCGGGCATCGTGACCGAGGGCATCCCCTGGGCGAACCCCACGATGACGATCCCGCCGGCGATCGCGGCCCCGCCGAGGAGCACCAGACCCGAGATGGGGACGCTGAAGCCGATGAACAACGCGACCGCGCCGGCGACGATCGCGAGGATCCCCTTGGCCGTCCAGCGGCCGACGACCTTCGACGGCTTGTCGACGAACCAGCCGCGCTCGACGACGTGGCGCTCCAACGCAGTGTCGAAGTCCGCGACGGACGTCCCGAACTTGGGCAGGTCGTCGGCCTCGATGTAGCCCTCGTCCTCGCCTTGGGCGAGCTGTCGAAGCTCACGCAGCGCGACCTGTTCGGCCGGTCCGATGGGCCGGCGGGCGTTGCGCGCCCGCTGTGCCTCCTCGACCGCGTCGCCGGCCGGCGGATCGACGTCGACGCCGACCTTGTCCGACAGCCCCAGCAGGCCCCGGTCTTCGCGGAACGACAGGAGGCCACGCGACGCGAGATCGAGCATCGCGGTCGTCAACGCCCGACGCGACGTGCCCCCGTCCATCACGAACGCCCCGGAGGCCGCGGTCAGGTCGGGCGGCGGTGCGGGCATGAGGATCGACGGGTCGTCGAGGTAGACCGGATCCTTCCCGAAGCGCCGCCACGACAGATAGGCCCAGCCGCTGAGCCCGAGGAAGATGATCGGCGCGCCGACCAGGCCGAGGACGGCGTTGACCTGACGACCGGCCTGCAGCCGCGCGGCGTTCTCCGGGGTGGCGGCGGCATCGACGCGCTCCAGCGCGACCGCAAGCGCGCCATCGAAGTCGGCGTTGCGCAGGTGCGGGACCATGTCGTTCTCGTAGATCGCCTGTCGATCGCTGTTGGTGAGGTACGTCGCCTCGAACCCGGGGGCCGCGTAGAGCTGTACCTGGCCGTGCTCGAGCGATGGGTCGATGTCGAAGAAGATCACCATCCCGTCATCGAAGCCGGCGCGGCCGATGCCCCACTGGTCGATGAGCGCGCGGGCGCGCGACTCGGTCTCCTCGGTCGACACCCCGTAGTCGACGAGCTGGCTGTAGACGGCGACCTCGGCGCCGGTCCGCTGTTCGATCTCGTCGATGGCCGCTTCCGCCTCGGCGATGGCGCCGGGCGTCAGGATGCCCGCGAAGTCGTAGACGGCCCGGTCGGGCGCTGGGTCGGGGAACGGTGGGCCCGGGGCGATGATCCCGCCGGGCGCGCTCGGAGAGGTCGGGTCGCCGGGATCGGTGGGTGCCCCGATGGTCGTATCGACCAGCTGACCGAGCGTGGACAGCAGGGCGGCGTCGTTCTGCCCGGCGGCAAGCAGCGGGAGGAACGTGCCGTCGGCCAGGCCCTGGAGGTCGTCGATCGACGCGTACCGCTCGAGGAAGCCGGACCCGCCGAAGAGCCGCGCCTGGCCGTGCTTGAGCGACGTATCCAGATCGACGAGGATCACCAATCCGTCGTTGACGCCCTCCCGCCCGATGCCCCACTGGTCCATGAGCGCGGCGGCGTGCGCCTCGGCGGTCGCCTCGTCGAAGTCGTCGGTGCCCAGTGCCTGGGTGTAGACGACGATCTCGGCCCGTGTCTGGCCCTCGATGGCATCGATGACGAACTCCGCCTGCTCGATGGCGGACGGGGTGAACATGCCGCCGAAGTCGTAGACCGCCTGACCATCGACCGGATCCGGGTACGGGGGGCCGGCGGGCGGTGCGCTTGCCTCGGCCGCGACGACTCCGGGTGCCCCGGCGAGCGCCGCCATCCACAGGGCGACGACCGCGAGCAGGCCGATGGCGCGACGATTCATGCAGGGACCCCTGGTCGGGCGTGGCGGGCGTGGCGGGCGCGCAGGCGTCGGACCACCTCGGCCGCCTGCTCGTATCGCCCGAAGGATGGCATGACGTACGTCCCGGCGACGAGCGAGTCGACCTGCTCGAGGAGCTCGAGGGTCATCTCGACTCCCGCCCGAGCGCCGTGCTCACCGGCCTCGCGCATCGTCGCGCGGGTCGCGTCCGGGATCGTGATGCCAGGCACCTCGTGGTGCAGGAACTCGGTGTGTCGCGTGCTCTGCAGCGGCAGGACCCCCAGCAGGACCGGCACCGGGAAGCCGCGGGGGCCGAACCGACGGCGGGCCTCGGCGTCCATCGCCTCGACCTGGGCGATGCCGTAGAGCGGCTGGGTCATGACCAGATGAGCACCGGCCCCGAGCTTGCGTTCGAGCCGATCCCACTCGGTGGCGGCATCGGCGGCCGTGGGATCGAGTGCGCAGGCGATCGTGAAGCCGGCCCGTTGGCCGATCGGCGAGCCGGCGGCGTCCTCGCCGCGATTGAGTCGCGCGAGGATCTCGACCAGGCCGATCGAATCGACGTCCCACACGCCGGTCGCACCCGGCAGGTCGCCGATCCGCGGTGGGTCACCGGTCAGGGCCAGGATGTCGCGGACGCCCAGGGCGTGCGCCCCGAGGAGCTCCGACTCGAGGGCCATGAGGTTCCGGTCGCGGGTCGTGACGTGGACGACGCACTCGAGATCGAGATCGTGCTGGATCCCGAACGCCACGGCCAGGGCCCCCATCCGGACGCGGGCCATGGCCGAGTCGCTGATGTTGACGGTGTCGACGCCCGCGTCCTGGAGGAGCCTGGCGGCTTCGATCGTGCGCTCGATCCGGACCGACCGCGGTGGGTCGATCTCGACCGAGATGACGAACCTGTCGTCAGCGAGGGCCTGCGCGAGGCCGGTCGGAGGTGGGACGTCGTCGGGTGTCGCCGGGGCCGGGCCTCGGTCCCGGATCGTGGAGCGTGCCGCGCGCGCCCGTGCCGCACCGGGCGCCTGGTCCCCCGCGCCGGCCCGGGCGTCAAGCGCCGCCCGCATCGCCGCGATGTGCTCGGGCGTCGTCCCGCAACAGCCGCCGACGACGGCCGCGCCGGCCGCGAGCATGTCAGCGACCATCGAGCCGAAGTAGGCCGGATCGGCCGCATAGACGAACTGGCCCTCGATCCGCTGCGGGAGGCCGGCGTTGGGCAGGATCGCGCGCTCCGTGCCGCCCATCGCGGTCAGCGCCTCGAGACAGCCGACCGGCCCGGCACCGCAGTTGACGCCAAGGACGTCGACATCGGCATCGACCAGGGCAGCCGCGGCGGCCGCCGGCTCCGTGCCGTCGGGCAGGGCGCTGTCATCGCCGAAGGTCATGAGCGCCACGATCGGCGTGTCGGCGCTCGCGCGCCGGGCCTCGTCCGCGGCGATCCGCAGGTGATCGATGAGCGAGAAGGTCTCGATCCAGAACAGGTCGACCCCACCCTCCAGGAGCCCATCGATCGATTCGCGGAAGGCGGCACGGACATCCGACTCGCGAAGGCGGAGCAGCTCGCTGGTGGGGGCACCGAGCGGCCCCATCGACCCGGCCACGAGCGCCTCGCGGCCGCTGACGTCGCGCGCGTCACGCGCGAGTTGGGCGCCGCGCCGCGCCAGCCGAGCGGCCTGGTCGCCGAGGCCGCTGGGGGCGAGGCGTGGCCGGTTCGCTCCGAAGGTCGCGGTCTCGATGAGGTCGGCACCGGCCGCGAGGTACTCGCGGTGGATCGCGCCGATCAGCTCCGGCCGGGTGGCGACCAGCTCGTCGAGCACGGCCCGTTGCGGGATGCCCCGCGAGAACAACAGCGTGCCCATCGCGCCGTCGGCGAGCAGCGGTCCGGTGCGGATGCGCTCGAGGAAGCGTTGACGTCCGTCCACGAACGAAGGGTAGCGGCGGGGCCGGCTATCGACCCCGCGCCCGCCCGAGATGCAGCGATCCGTCCGGGTCGCGCAGGACCTGCGGCGCTCGTGGACGGCCGTTGTAGGTAGAGCTGATGCTCGCCGCATAGGCGCCGGCATCGGCGACCGCCACGAGGTCGCCGCGACGAAGCGGGGGGAGGTCGTGCTCGCCGAGCGAGTCGGTCGACTCGCAGATCGGCCCCTCGACGCGAGCCGGCTCGAGCCGCTGGCTCGCCACGTCATCGACCCCCACCGGTCGCCCGAGCGACGTCAGGGCGACGATCGGGTGCCACGCGCCATACAGCGCCGGCCGGATCAGCTCGGTCATCCCGGCGTCGAGCACGACCTGACGGCCCGACCGATCGCGAACGTGCAGGACCCTGGCAAGCAGCCACCCGGCACGGGCCACGAGCGCCCGGCCCGGCTCGATCGCCAGGCGCGTCGGTCGGCGCTCCGCCGGCACGCCGTCGAGGAGGCCGGGCCACTCCCTCGCGAACCGTGCCGCCTGTGGTGCCGGCTCGCCGGTCGGGCGGACCGGGAACCCGCCGCCGACATCGAGCGTGTCGAAGGTGTCGATGGACCCACGCCACAGGGCGGTCACGGCGAGCGCCTTGCGAACGGCGTCGCGCCAGGCATCGATCGCGCCGAGCTGCGAGCCGACATGGAGGTGGATGCCCCGCGGCCGGAGCGGGCCGTCCGGGCCACCGCCGGCCTCGATGGCCGCGCCGATCTCGGTCTCGTCCATGCCGAATTTCGACGCGCCGGCGCCGACGGCGAGCCCGGCCAGCGTCTCTGGCGCGACGTCCGGGTTGAGCCGGTACAGGACGTCCAGGCGAAGACCGCCCCCCGCGCGTCGGACGATCGCGGCGAGCGCTTCGGCTTCCTCAGGTGATTCGAGCGCCAGCCAGCGCAGCGGCTCGCCATCACGTGCCGCCCGCGTCGCCGCCCGCAGGTCCGCGGCCGTCTTGCCGACGCCTTCGAGGGTGATCCGCTCGTTCGGGACGCCGGCGGACCGGGCGGCCGCCCACTCCCCGCGGGAGACCACGTTCGCGCCGAACCCCCGGGCCGTCACGGCCCGGATGACGGCCGGCACGTCGTTCGCCTTGACCGAGTACTGCCGCAGCCATGGGTCGGGGAACGCAGCCGTCAGGGCAGCCGCGGCGGCATCGAGCGTCGCGACGTCCGTCACGTAGGCGGGCGTGCCGAAGCGGCGGGCGGCGGCCCGGAGGGACGCCCCCAGATCCGTGGTCATGGGAGGTTCCGCGGCCGAGGGATCGGCCGCGGAACCCCCAACCGTCGATGGCGTCAGTCGTGGACCACCTTGCCGACGAGCCACCCCACGATCGTGATCGCGATCCCACCGATGAACGCCGCACCGATCGCGCCGAGACCGAAGTCCGGCGGGAAGCCGCCGACGACGAAGGTGATGCCGATGAGGCCGGCGATCCATGCCAGGAGGAGCAGCAAGCCCGCGTTGATGACCAGCCCGAACAGCCCGAAGGTCATCACCGTGAGGGGCAGCGAGAACAGCTTGATGATCGGCTTGATGAAGCCGTTGATCACGCCCGCGATGACCGACAGGATGAGCAGGCTGACGACGTCATCGCCGTAATCGATCTGGGGCAGGAGATACGCCACGATCGCGAATGTGATCGCCGTCGCGATGGTCCCGATGACGAAACCCTTCATCCGAGCCTCCCTCTGCTGGACGATCCCGCCGCCGACGACCGTCAGCGCGACCCGCGTCCCGTGCGGGCCGATGGCCCACGGCGAGGATAGCCCGGCCGAGGCGGCCGTGGCACCCCTCGACGACGGTCAGCGGAGGAGGAAGCCAGTGCCGAGCGGATCGTCGGGGTCGAGCGTGAACGTGTGCTCACCGGTCCGGTGCGCCCGACCTTCGACCTCCGTGATGACCGTCGGATGGCCGCCGACCACGGGTCCGGGCTCCACGGCCCAGCCGTCGAACGCACTGTCGACGATCGATCGATGGTGCAGGCGCTGCCCCACGGCCAGCTCGCCGCGGCCGTGCAGGATCGCCAGCCGCGCCGACGTCCCCGAGCCGCACGGCGAGCGGTCGACCTCGCCGTCGGCGAAGACCGTGACGTTCCGCTGGCCGAGGGCATCCGTCGGGGTTGCGCTCGGCTCGAGGGGTTCCCAGAAGATCACGCCGTACAGGCCCTGGAGGTCGGGCTCCTCTGGATGGACCAGCGTGATCGCCCGCTCGAGGGCCGGGCGCAGCTCGCGCTGCAGGGCGATGAGCTCGGGCAACGCAGTCGGGCTGACGGCGAGGCCGAGGGTACGAACGTCGAGCGAGGCATAGAACGCGCCGCCGAACGCGACGTCCGGGGTCAGGCGTCCACGTGTGGTGTTGACCGCCACGTCCCGGGCCCGGACGTACGACGGCACGTTGCGGAAGCGGACCGCCGCCACTCGGCCCGTCTCCTCGAGCCGGGCCGTGCACGCCAGCCGGCCGCTCGGCACGTCCACGGTGACCGCCACGGACCGGGCGCCTGGCACGACCGGGACGACCCCGGACTCGATGGCCCAGGTCACGAGCGCGATCGTCCCGTGCCCACAGGCCGTCGAGTACCCCTCGTTGTGGAAGAACACGACGCCGAGGTCGGCCCCGGGGTCGTTGGGCGGCGTGACGAACCCGCCGTACATGTCGGCATGGCCGCGTGGCTCGTTGACGAGCAGGCGCCGGACATCGTCGACATGGGCACCGGCCCACCGCCGGCGCTGGAGCACCGTCGCGCCCTCGAGCGGTGGCACGCCACCGGTGACGATCCGGAACGGCTCGCCACCCGTGTGGTAGTCGACGGTGGTGATGGGCTCCCGGATCATCGCGCGAGCAGGGCCACGAGACGGGCCTTGACCGCCGGCCACTCGCCGGCCAGCACGCTGTAGAACGCCGAGTCGCGGTTCGAGCCGTCGGGCATGATCGTGTGGTGGCGCAGGACGCCCTCGAACGTCGCGCCGATGCCCAGGAGGGCCGCCCGTGACCGCTCGTTGCGGGCATGCGTCTTGAACTCCACGCGCTCGGCGTCGAGCGTCTCGAAGGCATGACGCAGTTGCAGGTACTTGGCGGCTCGGTTCGCGCCCGTGCGTTGGGCCGCCGTCGCCACCCAGGTCCAGCCGATCTCGAGCCGCCGATGCTCCGGCACGATGGTCATGTAGCGACTGCTCCCGACCACCTCGCCGGTGTCGGTCAGGATGGTCGCGAAGGGCAACTCGGTGCCGGCCGCGGCGTTGGCCAGGGCGGTCTCGAGCCACCGTCGGAGGCCGGCGTCGTCCTGGGGTCCGGCGATCGTCCAGCGCCAGATCGCGTCATCGAACGCCACGCGAGCCAGACCCTCCAGATGGCGCTCGGCGAGCGGCTCCATGCGGATGCGCGGACCCTCGAGCGTGACGGGCAGGACCCAGGTCTGGGCAGGCGTCGGCATGGGACCGGATGGTAGCGGGCCGCTGCGCCCTAGACTTTCTCCATGTCCGACTTCGCGCGCCACTTCCAGACCTTCTTCGACGAGTTCGTGGCGATCCAGCCGGTCTGGGCGACCGCGATCGGCGACCATCGGCACGATGATCGCTGGCCCGATGCGAGCGAGGCGGGCCGGGCGGAGCACCTCGACTTCATCGACCGGTGGCTGACGACGCTGGGTCGGTTGCCCGACCTCTCCGACGGCGACGAGATCGACCGCGACCTCGTGATCATGGAGCTCGAGGCGATGTGGTTCAGCGAGATGGAGCTCCAGGAGGAGCGCTGGAACCCGCTCGATTGGGTCTACCTCCTCGGCGATGGGCTGTTCACCCTCGTGGCTCGCGAGTTCGCCCCGCTCGGCGAGCGGCTGGCGTCCGTTGCGGGGCGCCTGGAGACGATGCCGGCCTTGCTCGAGGGTGCGAAGGCTGCGCTCGTGGGACTCGAGGGGCGACCGGTCGGCCGCTTCCAGACCGAGACCGCGATCAGCCAGCTGCCGGGCGTGGAGGAGCTCATCGCGGACGCGCTGGCCGCAGCGTCCGCCATCGACCCAGCGGATCCCGCGGTGGCCGCGGTCCGGCCGCGGCTGGACGCCGCGGCCACGACGGCGCGTGCCGCCCTGTCCGACTTCGCGACGCACCTGCGTGATGTCGTGCTACCGGCGAGCGATGGCGATGCGCGGCTGGGCGCGGACCTGTTCGCCCGCAAGATGCGTCACACGATGCGCTCGGAGGAGCTCACGCCGGAGCGGATCCTGGCAGCGGCGGAGCGTGAGTTCGGCCTCGTCCGGACGGAGATGGTCCGCCTCGCCGGGGAGCTCTGGTCGCGCTGGCGCCCCGGTGACGAGCGGCCTGCCGACGACGGCGCGCTCGTCCGCGGGGTCCTCGACGCGATCGCGGCGGACCATCCCGCGGCCGACGACCTGCTCGACTTCTGCCGAGCCGAGAACCAGCGGATCGAGGCGTTCTGCCGTGAGCGGGACCTGATCGGTCTCGCCGATGAGCCCCTGCAGATCCAGTGGACGCCGGTCTTCCTACGCGCATTCGGCGGCGCGATGCTCATCTCGCCCGGGCCGCTGGATCGTGGCGAGAAGGCGTTCTTCGCGATCACCCCCATGCCCGATGACTGGCCGCCGGAACGCAAGGAGTCCTACCTGCGCGAGGACAACGCGCGGATGCTCCGGCTGCTGACGATCCACGAAGCCGTCCCCGGGCACTACCTCCAGGGCGTCTACGCGAATCGGACGGCGTCGTTGCCACGCTCCGTGTTCGGAAGCGGGCTGTTCGCCGAGGGGTGGGCGGTCTACGTGACCCAGGTGATGATGGACGCCGGATACGGCGCGGATGATGCGGCGCTGCTGCTGACCCACTGGAAGTTCTACCTCCGATCGGTCACCAACGCGATCATCGACGCGAAGATCCAGACCCAGGGCATGACCGAGGACCAGGCCGTCTCGTTCATGGTCGACGGCGGCTTCCAGGAGGAAGCCGAAGCGCGGGCCAAGTACAGCCGCGCCCGTCTGTCCTCGACCCAGCTGTCGACCTATTTCGCGGGCTCGATGGAGATGTGGGCGATCGAGCTCGAAGCGCGTCGCCGCGCGGCCGGCGACGACACCCTCACCGATGACGGCCTGCCGGGCGGCATGGGCGAGACGCCCGGCTTCCGCTACCGCGACCACCTCGAATCGGTCATCGCCCACGGCGCGCCACCGACGTCCCTGCTTCGGCGGATGCTCTTCGGGTGAGCTGACCAGCACCAGCCTGCGCGGACGACACGAGATTGGCACCGCCTGGGCGGCGGGGGACGGCCCGTCGGGAGGGCCGACCGCGGCAGCGTGGCGACCTGCACCGAGGAGGCCCCGCTGATGGCAGACATCGCCCGACCGCGCCGTGGTCGGCTCCTGGTCGCCGCCGTCCTCCTCGGGATCGGGTTGGGTGGGTTCTTCGATGGGATCGTGCTGCACCAGATCCTGCAGTGGCATCACATGATCAGCACCCCCGCGCCACCCGACACCGTCGAGGATCTGGAGCTCAACACGCTGGGTGATGGGCTCTTCCACGCGGCGACGTGGGTGGTCACGGTCACCGGCGTGTTCGTGCTCCTCGCCTCCGACGGCGCTCGTCATGAGGAGGGCGCACTCACCCGGTTCATCGGCGGACTGCTGGTCGGCTGGGGCCTGTTCAACGTGGTCGAAGGGCTCGTCGACCACCACCTGCTCGACCTCCACCACGTCCGTCCCGGGCCGGACCAAGCCGTCTACGACGTCGGCTTCCTCCTCTGGGGCGCGGGCATGCTCGTGATCGGCTGGGTCCTGACGCGTCGTCCGTGACCTCGCGCCCACGTCCGTATCATGGGTGCGACCGTATCCAGGAGATCCGCATGGCTGGGTTCGTCCCGGGTCGGGATCGCGTCACGCTGGAGGCTCTCTCCCCTGAGGAGACGCGCCGCCGACAGGCTGCCGAGGCGGCCGAGCATCAGGCCGCGCTCGACAAGGAGGAATTGGTCCGCCTCGAACTCGCGCGGATCGGCGCGGCACCACCGAAACCGAAGCGCAGTCTGCTCGACCGCCTCCTGCGGGGCGGCTGACTCGCCCCGGACCCTGGCGCTGGCGACCCGCCCTCGGCGCGGGGCCGCGCTCAGCCCACCGACTGCTTCACGAGCGCGCCGAGCCGCTTCTCGTCGTCGGCGGTCAGCTCCTTCAGCGCCCAGGACGTCGGCCACATCGTGCCGTCGTCGAGGTTCGCGTCGTCGTTGAAGCCGAAGGTCGCATACCGCGCCTTGAACTTGTCGGCAGGCTGGAAGAAGCAGATGACCTTCCCGTCCTTGGCATAGGCGGGCATCCCGTAGTAGGTCTTTGGGGACAGGCTCGGCGCATTGGCCTTGACGAGCGCATGGATGCGCTCGGCCATCGTTCGATCCGCTTCCGGCATCTCGGCGATCTTCGCGAGCACGTCCTTCTCGCCTGCTGCCTTGTCGGCCCCGCGGCGCGCCTCGGCCTTCTGCTCGCGTGCTCGCTCCTTCATGGCATCGCGTTCTGCGTCCGAGAACACCTGGGCCGTCTTGTCGCTGGTGGTCGTGGCCTTGGTCGACTTCTTGGTGTCCGGCATGGTCGGTCTCCCTGTGCGAGATCTGGATCGGTCAGACCCTGATGGTAGGGAGCCGCGTCGTCGATGGCTTCTCGAAAACTGATCGATCGTGCTGGCGGGCCTCGCCTCGACTCAGGCGCGGCCGAACGCGGCCTGCACGTCCGACTTCCGAAGGAGGAGGAGCCCGACGAGGGCCACCGCGATGATGCCGCCGGCGATGATCTCGAGCATCGGTGCCTCATCGATCAAGTTGGTCATCTCGTTGAACAGCATCAGGACCATGGTGACGACCGTGCCGGCGCCGACGACGACACCCAGCGCCCAGCCCCACGGCTTCAGGGTCCACGCGGCGAACGCGAACACGAGGTAGAGCGGCGCGAGGAGGAGGGTCGCCACGGCGATCGCCAACGGCAGGCCGCCGACACGCTCGATGACGATCCAGATGCGGGCAGCGAACAGCAGGATGGGAGCGCCGATCAAGGCAAGGATCGCCAGCAGGGTGATGCCGATCGGTCGTTCGGCCTGGACTGGATGCTCGGCCACGAGGTTCTCCTTGATGATGCCCGCGGATGTCTCGGCGAACATCCAGAGGACGAACGCCAGCAGTGGTCGGTGGGAATCGCTGCGTTCCCTGCAGAGGTCCGTGAAGGTCTGCGCCATGCTGTCGCCGAAGCGTTCGTGATAGCGCCTTGGATAGAGCCGCAGCAGCCGGACGTACCACCCCCGATACCGGCGGATCGCCCGTTCAGCGCCCATCGGTCACCGCGTGAGGGGAGCGCCGCTTCCGTGCCGCGACGGCCACGACGTCGCGATAGCGGTCGAGCTCCGCCCCGAGCGCGCGCCGGCCGCGGTCGGTCAGGCCGTAGTAGATCCGGCGTTCGTCATCCAGCGCCGGATCGACGCGGTCGGGACGCTCGCGGACCAATCCTGCGTCGACCATCCGACCGATGGAGCCGTAGAGCGTGCCCGGCCCCATCCGTACCCGCCCCTGGGAATCCAGCGCCACCTGCTTCATGATCCCGTAGCCGTGCCGCTCCTCCGTGGACAATGCGAGGAGGATGTGGAGGACCGCCGGGGTGAGCGGTGCGTCGGCTCGCTTCTCGGCCATGGCACGATACTATATCCGTGACGGATATAGGTCAAGCGGACGACGATGCCCTGGGGAGGAGGTGGACCGCCCATGAGGCTGACGGTCCTTGGCGGATCCGGCGGCTGGCCACCGGCCGGCGGCGCGTGCAGCGGCTACCTCGTCGAGCATGACGGGTTTCGGCTTCTCGTGGATCCGGGGTACGCGATCCTCCCCCGACTGCTCGAGCTCCTATCGGCCGACGCGATCGACGCCGTGCTGGTCAGCCACGGTCATCCCGACCACGTCGCCGACCTGGATCCGTTGCTCCGCGCTCGCGCGATGCGCGCCGATCCGCTGCCCGCACTGCCGGCGTACGCCCTTCCGGGTGCCCTCCGCCCCGTGCTGGCACTCGACCAGGCCGAGTCGCTCATCGGCGCCTGCGAGGTGCGTGCCTTCGACGCCGGCGACACGCTGTCGATCGGTCCGTTCGCGGTCGAGTCGCGATCGCTGCCGCACTTCGTGCCGAATGCGGGATTCCGCATCGCCGCCGGCGGCCGGTCCATCACCTATACCGGCGACGCCGGCCCGACGGACGTGCTCGTGGAGCTGGCCCGCGGGACGGACCTGCTCCTGGCCGAGGCGACCTACGTCGAAGCGGTTCCCCCCGCGTCGCTCGGGAACCTCGATTGCGCCGCCAACGTCGGTCGACAGGCGCACCGGGCGAGCGCCGAGCGACTCATGCTCACGCACCTCTGGCCGGGAACGGACCCGAACGCCTCGCTGGCCGCAGCTCGTCGGGGCTTCGCGGCGCGGATCGACGTCGCCATCGGCGGGTTGGTGGTCGACCTTTCCGAATAGCGGATCCCGCGCGCAGGCGCACCACATGACCAGGACCCTGCGAGGTCACTCCTCGCTGGCGAGGTACTCGACTCGGAGCAGCTCCGAGACGGCGCGCGCGTCCGACCAGTCCGCGGAGCCCATCTCGCACTCGGCCTGTGCCTGCCTGGCCGCGTGCCAGGCGACGAGCAGATCCTCTCGCGATGCTCCTGCGACGGCCTGCTCGAACGCCGCACTCGATCGACGAGCCCGCTCCTCCGTCCCGCCCTCGTTGCCCCGTTCCACAGCCGCCCGCTCGGCGGCGAGCCAGACGCGAGCCAGCTCCTCGATCGATGAGCTCTCGTCGGCGGGGTCCACGCCGTCCACTCTAGCGGTGCGGCAGTCCGACCATGTCCCAGGCTCGCCAGCGCATGCGCTACGGTGGCTCGCACACGCAGCGGATGACACCACCCATGGAGCCGAGCCCCGGCGACGCTCTGGGCCAGGGCTCGTCGATCGACCTCCGTCAGGCCGCCGAGGCGGCCCTTGGGCGCAGGATCGCTTCGGCCACCCTGACGGCCCGGACACCCATCGACTACGACCCCTACCTGCCCGGCCGCCATGTCGAGCGGGTGACCGGCATCGCCGCGTCGGTCGACGGCGCGCACCTGCCATGGACGGCCGTCATCAAGCGCACCACGGGCCCGGGCCTGCGTGCCGCGCACCGCGAGCTGGCGGCCTACCGGCTCGGTATCGCCGCATCCGAGCCGACGACCGGCCTTCGCGGACCGGTCCTGCTCGCCTCCGATGACGGTGACCAGTATGTCGAGCTCTGGCTGGAGGATCTGCGCGATGCCCACGGGGGCCGGTGGCCGGTGTCGCGCTTCGGTCTCGCGGCGCGACACATCGCGTCCTGGGACGCCCGGAGCCGAACGACGCCGATGCCGGCGGGGTTCGACAGCGAGGACGCGTGGGCCGAGCGTCACGGACAGCCCACGCGCACCGCGGATGCGCTCCAGCTGCTGTCGTCCTACCGGACCCCTGCGGCGAGGGAGACCATGGGCCGGCTCGGTGATCCCGGGTTCCGCCGTACCGAGGCGCTCATCGGATCGACGTCGCGGCGGATCGCGAGCCTCGCTGCCTTCCCGCAGTCCCCGCTGCACCACGATCTCGTTCGCTCCAACCTCTTCGCCCTGAGCTCGTCATCCACGGCGGCGATCGACTGGGAGAACGTCGGCCGAGGTCCGCTCGGCGTGGACCTGGCCACCCTCGTCATCGGCTCGGTCCGACGTGGGGAGGCGGAGTCCGATCACCTCGAGGAGATCGAGCGCCGGGTCCTCACCGGATACCTCGACGGCCTCCGCGAGTCGGGCATCGACGCCGAACGCGACGTTCGCCTGGCGTATCGGCTCGCCCTTGGGCTTCGCTGGCATGTGGTGCTCGGGACGATCGGCGCCGCCCTCGATCCCACCATGACGGGGATGCGCGGCAGCCGCCCCGGCGAGTCCCGTACCGAGGGTCTGCGTCACATGATGGCGGTGGCCCGGCACATCCTCGACGCTGGTGATGTCGCCTGAGCGGCTCAGGATCCCCGGCGTGGCGTGGCCGTTCGTGTCGCTCGGGTGGGCTTGCGGGCGGCCGGTGCGTGCAGCGATGCGCGAAGCGCCTCGACCTGGTAGTCGGCCGCAGCGGCCGCATCGAGCAGACGGGTCACGACGGCCTCGTCGGCCGGGGCAGCCCCGTCGATCGAGTCGAGTCGCGTGGCCCAGCGGAGGAGCGTCTCGAACCGGTCGCGGTCGAGGAAGGTCTCGCCCTGCCAGGTGTTGACGCCCATCGCGGTCCGAACGGGCTCGAGCGCCAGCCATCGGTCCAGGAGGCGGGCATCCCCCCGCCGGCCACGCGACCGAGTGCCCGAAGGACGGGGGAGGGCGAGCAGCACGCGGACGAGATCGGCCGCAGCCCAGGCCTCTGCCTCACCCAGCCCGGCACGCCGGAATCCGCCGGCCAGGACCGGCGCGAGACGCAGCTCATCGAACCAGGCCGTGCTCGTGGCGGCCACATCGGCTCCGGACGCGAGCGCGCCCATCCGTGACAGGGCCAGCCAGCCGAGCAGGGCCGCGCGATCGGCTCGTACCAGCTCCCCGGCCGCGGCCGCGAATCCGCGGCCCGTCCGCTCTCGGACGTCGGTGGCCGCCACGGCCGGATCGCCCTCGACGCGGGTGGCCTCCGCCACGGCCGCAAGGAAGGCCGCGAACCGGCGCTCCAGGGTCGCCAGATCCGTGGCGTCCGCCCTGCCATCGAGGACCCTGCCGACCGCCGGGCCATCGAAGACCGCGCGCAACGGGGCGTGGACCGGCTCCAGCTGGAGCTCTCGCATCGCGTCCTCGAGGGAGGCCACGCCATCACCCGCCAACCGGTCCGTCAGGTGCCGCCATTGCCCGGCTGAACCGTCACGGACCTCGCGGAACTCCCAGAAGACGTGGCCCTGGTACGCCCCGAGGCGAACGTGGAGACCGCGCTCCCAGAGGTCCCGGGACGAACGCACGTATTCGAGGCCGGTCCGCGCATCTCGGAACGTGACGAACATCGCCGGGTCGTTGGGGAGCCCGAGCCCCTCGGCGAGTGAGCGGCGGACGAGGCGCTTGGCACCGCTCGCGTTCTTGCGCGCGTATGGCGCCGAGTCGCGGATCGTGCCAGCCGAGTCCGCGAATCGGTTGTGGTACAGGACGAGCGAGCGTGTCGGCCCGGTCCCGTTCGAGAACGCGAAGACATCCTCATCGACCGCGCCGCCGTCGGTCACGAAGTCGAACAGCAGGAAGTCGTGGGCGTCGGCGAACCACGCTCGTCGATGCAGCAGCGGGAAGACCTCGCGCTCATGGCGCTGGAGCAGCCACGGATCCGGCTGCTCGTCCAGGGTGGCGCGCCTGAACTCCATCCCGTACTTCTCGCCGAAGCCCTCGACCTGCCCGTGGCCCAGCATCGGCAGGCCGGGGAGGGTGGCCATCACCGTTGCCACCCCGATGTACTTGTCGCCCTTGCCGAACTGCTCGACCGCGGTCTCCTCGTCCGGGTTGCTCATGAAGTTGACGTAGCGCTTGAGGATCTCGGGGTCGTAGTCGAGCGTGTCCTTGATCAGCTTCCGGAAGCTCGCGCCGTCCTCGTCGCGCAGCATGTGCATGAACGCGCTGTTGTAGACGCGGTGCATGCCGAGCGTGCGGACGAAGTAGCCCTCCAGCATCCAGAACGCCTCGGCGAGGAGGAGCGTGTCGGGAGCCTCCGCCGCGACCCGATCCACGACCTCGCGCCAGAACTCGTGCGGCATCTGCGCGTCGAACTCGCCGGTCGGGATGGCGTGTTCG
>DASPHN010000038.1:0-4778 GCA_035629655.1 Saccharimonadales bacterium (SeqCode)
GCGGACCGTCGGGGATCGGGCCGATCGGGCCGGTGCGCCGGCCATCGCGCTCGCCACGGCGGGCGTCGTCGCCCTCGTCGCCTGGAATCTGACCCACCAGCCGCCGCCGGTCCATCCCGACGGCGGCGTTCCGGCCGCGACGATCGCCGGCGACCGGACGGTCGCTGCCCTCCGCACTGCCGGCATCGCGGCCGACGCGGTCGTCGAGCTTCGATCACTTCCCGACTTCAAGTCCACCGAAGCCATGGCGTATCCCCTGATCCGGGCCGGCCAGACGGTGATCGCGCGCACGCCACAGGGTGTGTCGCCCGGCAGCGCGGACTTGTTGTCGGTCGCGGCCGACGGCCCGGGCGCGCTCGTGCTCCTCTGCGACGACCTGTTCCGGGAGGCGATCGGGGCGGCCTGCGGCGGACCGGCCGAGGCCACGATCACGCCGGACGATGGCGGGCCCGACCGGGGGCCCCTGCTGGACCGGTTCGAATCGCATCCCGGCAGGTGGGTCTCGGTCTACGGCCCGGGGGGTTGACCACCGCCGCCACGAAATCGCCGTACGGCAGCCACACCGCTACTCCGGATGCCGGGGACGCTTCGCTGACCGGGTTCGGACCTCATGGCCGCTGAGCTGAGCGTGGGATACGGCGAGAGGAGCGCGAGATCCCGAGTGAAGGCCTCGTCATCGGCTGTTGCAGAGCCGTGCCTGCTGCTTGAGAACGGAAAGGCCGCTTGCATGGAGCGGCCGCGCCGTCGGCGCGTGAGCGACGGAAATGGCGAACGCCGGCGCCCCAGACGCCGGCGTTCGCAGTCCCCGAGACCCGGATGGTGGAGGGCGATCCGGGTCGTGCCCTGGAAAGTGTCTAGTAGCGGCCGGGCTCCCGGCCTGAGGAGCGCGAGACGGACCGGACCGTGCTGACCGCGGTCCCCGAGCCGACGCTCCCACCGCTGCTGCCGACTCGGCCGACGGCGAGCGAGCGGCTCGAGCCGACCGGCGTCCCGAGCGCGCGCTCGGTCGTGCGATCGGGCGACGACCCCGGCCCCTCGGGCTGGTACGTCCGCCCGTAGCGGCGCATCCGCACGGCGAGGTAGTACTCCATGATCTGACGGACCTGCGCCTCGGAGAGCAGCTCATCCGCTCGCAGGGCGTACTCGACCCGCGCCGTCGGGTTGGTCGAACCGGACGCGACGAGACCGAGGTACTGCGGCGTATCGGCGTCGTCACGAAGCTCGCGGAGGCCACGAGCCAGCTTGGTCGCGGTGCCGAGCGACGGCATGCGATCACCCCGGATCAGTCGCGAGATGGTCGAATGGTCGACCCCGGACTGCTGGGCCAGCTGGCGCTGCGACATCTTCTTGGCCTTGAGCTGCGCTCGAAGCCATTCGTTGAACGCTCGGCCGTTCTGGGTGGTCATGCTGCCTGGGCGCTCCTACGGCGTGACGCGTGCGGTCGGTCCCGCTCGATCGATGACTCGATGCCCCCGATGATGGACAGCGGCCGTTGTGGGCTGTATCACCCGTTGGTACCGCCGCTCCGCGGCGGCCGGCCGGGCGGCGAAGTCGGGTCGGGTGCGGTCGTCAGCGGTCCGGTAGGGACGCACGAAGCCGCTCCCCCATGACGAAGGTACGTCCCTGAACGTGGCGTGGATGCACACCATCCGCGAGTATCCGGGTTGCGGCGACATGTCATCCGCTGCGGTCAAGCGTGGGCGTTCCACGCCCTCGCGCGGTCCAAAGCGGAGTTCAGACGGGCGTCGACGCCGGCGTGGAGGTGGCGAGGGGCTCCCCGATATGCCCCAATCCCCGTGGCTTGTTCGAGAAGAAGTACGCGATCGAGCCGAGGACGATGACCGAGAACACGCTGATGACGCGGTCGAGCAGGGCGATGGCCGTGGCCTCGGGCAGCGGCACCCCGTACGCGACGGTCAGGACGCCGATGACCCCGGCCTCGACGATGCCAAGGCCGGCCGGGCTGAGCGGCACGGCCGTGAGCAGCGAGCCGATGAGGG
This sequence comes from Saccharimonadales bacterium (SeqCode), assembly GCA_035629655.1. Lineage (GTDB taxonomy): Bacteria > Chloroflexota > Limnocylindria > Limnocylindrales > CSP1-4 > SPCO01. The sequence continues at coordinate 2,001 of DASPHN010000038.1, forward strand.
CGACGAAGATGGCCCCCGACAGCCCGAGCTCCACATCCTGGAACCCGAGCGCCTGGACCACGAAGAAGAGACGCAGGCCCTCGGTCAGCCAGATCGATCCCGTCAGCACGCCGAGGATCGGCAGCTGCTTGACGGCGACCGCCCCGAAGACGCCCTCCTCGAAGCGGTCATACAGCTCGAGGAGGCGATGCGGCAGGAACGGCAGCGCGACGATGATCCGCCGCCCGAAGTTGCGCATCGTGAAGAGGCCCAGCGACAGGGCAGCGACGACCACGAGGCCGACCCCGAAGACGGCCTGGATCGCCGGAGGCAGGCCGTCGCGGAAGCTCCACCACCCCGCCAGGATGCCCAGCAGGGCGATGGCGACGAGGTCGAGCACGCGTTCGATGAAGACCGTCCCGAAGGTTCGGCTCAACGACGCGTTGGTGCTGTTGATCTTCAGCAGGTAGGCCCGGTAGAGGTCGCCGAGCTTGGCCGGGACGACGCAGTTGACGAGCCACGACAGGAAGATGATCTCGGTCGAGTCCTTCGTGCCGATCTGGAAGCTGGCTCCGCGCAACAGCACCTTCCAGCGGAGGCCGCGCAATGGGAAGCCGGCATAGAACACGAGGAAGGCGACGAGGACGAGCGCGCCGTTCGCGGCGAGGACAAGACCCGGCACACGCGCCAGGGCAGCCCCATTGATGGCGACGAACGCGCCGATGATGAAGAACGGGACGAGGATCGAGATGATCGTCCGTGGCTGTCGCAGGCGGCGCCCGATCGACATCTGGTCGGCGTCCGGCACACGCTCCGGATCGGGTGGCAGCGCGGCCGCGGGCGCGACCGGATCGGGGCTTGCGCCGACGGCGCGGGGATCCAGAGCGGGGGTCGCCTCCATCGGAGTGGACGGTAGGTCTTCGGCGGTGCGTCCTGCCATCGGCCGATGGTCCTGTCCCGAGCCCATCCCGCTCATCGGCCGGCCGCCGGCTGGACGCGTCCGTTGCCGCGCAGCCGCTGGATCCCCTTCGCGACCGGGGTCCAGGCCCGGACCGCGAAGGTCGCCCGGCCGCGGACGAGCTCGGCGCTCGCCAGGGCCGCCATGAGGCCCGCCGGTGTGGACGGGTCGCCATCGAGCGCGGTGTAGGCCACGGCGATCTCGAGGATCGAGTGCGCGTCGGAGGCGGCGACGCCGGGCAGGCCGTGCTCGTGGGCGAACTCAGCGGCCGTCTCGTTGCCGCCGCCGAGCAGGCGGGCGTTGTGGACCTCGACCCAGTCGACGAGACCGGCCAAGGCACCCATCTTGGCGTCGCGGAGTAGCGAGCCGCGCATCCGGTCGAACGGGTGCGGGATACCCACGAGGCCCCCCTGTTCCCGTGCGGCGGCGATGGTCTCCTCCGCCGACCACCCAGGCGCGATGGCGCGTTCCAGGTAGGCGCAGATCAGGTCCCCGTCGCGGGTCTTCACCTCCTCGCCGATGATGACCGTCAAGCCGGCCGGGGCAGCCTCGCGCGCCGCGAGGGCGCCGTCGATGCGGTCATGGTCCGTCACGATGAGGTGGGTCAGGCCGCGGGACGCGGCGGCGCGCACCACGTCGGCCGGCCGGGAGAGGCAGTCGAAGCTGGCGGCCGTGTGGCAGTGCAGGTCGATGAACGCGCGGGACGATGACCGGACGGTCTCGCGACTCGCCACCTCGGCCCCCGGTGCGAGCGCGTCAGCCATCGATGGAGCCAGCCGGGCTAGATCTGCTGGACGAGCGACTTCTTGAAGAAGTCGAAGTGCTCGAGCGCGATCCCCGTCCCCAGCGCGACGCAATCCAGGGAGTTCTCGGCGACGTGGCACGGCACGCCGGTCACCTGGGTGAGCAGCTTGTCGACGTTGCGCAGCAGGGCGCCGCCGCCGGACATGACCATGCCCTTGTCGATGATGTCCGACGACAGCTCGGGCGGGGTCTGCTCGAGGACCGCGCGGACGGCCGCGACGAGCTGCTGGAGCGGCTGCTCGATCGCTTCCATGACCTCGGACGAGGTGATCGGGATGGTCCGTGGCAGGCCCGCGATGAGGTCGCGGCCGCGGACCTCCATCGTCAGCTCACGCTCGAGCGGCAGGGCGGTGCCGATCTGGATCTTGACCTCCTCGGCCGTGCGCTCGCCGACCATGAGGTTGTACTTCTTGCGGATGTAGGTCGCGATCGACTCGTCGAACTTGTTGCCGCCGACCCGGAGCGAGTGGGAGACGACGATGCCGCCGAGGGCGATCACCGCGATCTCGGACGTCCCGCCGCCGATGTCGATGATCATGTTCCCGGACGGCCCGCTGATGGGGACGTTGGCCCCGATCGCGGCGGCCAGCGGCTCCTCGATCAGGAAGGCCTCCTTGGCCCCGGCCTTGAGCGCGGCATCGCGGACGGCCCGCTTCTCGACCGAGGTCACGCCGGCGGGCACGCTGATCATGACCTCGGGCCGGTTGAAGCCGATCCGGCCCTTCGTGGCCTTGTTGATGAAGAAGCGGAGCATCGCCTCGGTGATGACGTAGTCGGCGATGACGCCGTCCTTCATCGGGCGGATGGCCTGGATGTTGCCGGGGGTCCGCCCGATCATCTCGCGCGCTTCCTCGCCGACGGCGACGATGCGGTTGTCGTCCGAGACGGCCACCACCGACGGTTCGTTCATGACGATGCCCTTGCCCTTGACGTAGACGAGGACGTTGGCGGTGCCGAGGTCGATGCCGATCTTCATGAGGTGGTCGCGTCGTTCCCTTCTGCCAGGCGCTCGATCCTGGCGCCGAGCGACAGGAACT
>DASPHN010000039.1:0-4506 GCA_035629655.1 Saccharimonadales bacterium (SeqCode)
CGCGTAGGGCTATGCCCATCCACGGCATACGGGGGCATGTCGGTGGTGCTGCGACATCGCCGGTCGCCCGAAGCCCCCGTCTGGCTATGCCCGATGGCACGTCGCCGGGCCGCTGTGACCTCGCGGTCCACCGGAACGCCCCCTATGGGCCATGCCCGCCGGCGGCATACCGGTCGGTGCCGCGATCCGCGGTCGAGCGTCCGATGCGCGCGAGCGAAGCGGCAGGCGGTATGACACCGACATGAAGTGGGACGACTCGCGCATCGCGCATCGGCGGCCCGAGGAGCAGCGCGGCATGGAGCTCATCGGCGCCGCGCTCAAGCGCCGTCGGCTCCGTCTCGGCCTGACGCAGATGGATGTCCATCGGATGACCGGCATCGACCAGAGCGTGATCTCGCGGATCGAGCGCGCCCGTCGTTGGGGACTCGCATGGCGGAGGTTCGCCGTCCTCGTGGAGGCGCTCGGTGGCCTCGACTTCGAGCCGGATCCCGCCCGCAACCCGGGCGTCATCCCCGGGTGGGAGCACCAGGCCGAGCCAAATCCGTACTGGGCGACGGTCGGCGGTCGTCCGGAGGTCTGATCTGCGGCCGGGTCGACGCGCACGTCACGCCGCGGGATATGACCTCGATGGGCATAGGGTCACGGAGGGTGCTTCCCGGGCGTACACGCGAGCCTGGATCCGGACGCTGCGGACGCGCCGACGGGCGGACGCTGACAGGGCCACGCGCGACGGACCGACGCGCTGACAGGGCCACACGCCGCCGGGCGGACGAGCGACCTACCAGGCGCTGGCCGTCGCGGCCTCGGTGATGCCCTCGGACTCGAGCCAGCGTTCGGCGTCGATCGCGGCCTTGCAGCCGTCGGCGGCCGCGGTCACGGCCTGGCGGTAGCGATGGTCGTGCACGTCGCCGGCGATGAAGACGCCATCCACCTTGGACCCGGTCTCGTCGCGGACGACGAGGTAGCCGGCGGCGTCCACCTCGAGCCAGTCGCGGAACGCCTCGGTGTTCGGGCGGTAGCCGATGGCGATGAACAGCCCATCGATCGGCAGGACCGACTCGTCACCACTTTCCGTGTCGCGCAGGCGCACGCCGTCGACCTTGGCGTCGCCCAGCACCTCGTCGACCGCGGTATTGGTGTGGATCTCGATCTGCGGATGGGCGGCGGCCCGATCGACCATGATCTTGCTGGCGCGGAAGGTGTCGCGCCGGTGCAGCAGATGGACCTTGGTCGCGAAGCGGGTCAGGTACGTCGCTTCCTCGAGGGCGGTGTCGCCTCCGCCGACGACGGCGATCTCGCGGTCGCGGAAGAAGAAGCCGTCGCACGTCGCGCAGGCGGAGACGCCGCGCCCGCGGAGCCGCGTCTCGCTGTCGAGGCCCAGCCACAGCGCCGAGGCGCCGGTCGCGACGATGACCGCCTGGGCGCGGTACTCGATGCCGCGTGCCCAGATGCGGAACGGCCGCTCGGAGAAGTCGACGCGATCGATGTCGACATCGACCAACTGCGACCCGAAGCGCTCGGCCTGGGCGCGCATGGCGGCCATCAGGTCTGGCCCCTGGATGCCATCGGGGAAGCCCGGATAGTTCTCGACGTCGCTCGTGAGCATGAGCTGCCCGCCCGGGGCGGAGCCGGCCAGCACGACGGGCTCGAGATTGGCCCGGGCCGCGTAGATGGCGGCGGTCAGACCGGCCGGACCGGAGCCGACGATGACGAGCTTGGCGTCGACCCGGCCTTCGCCGGAGGCGATCGTCGACGGGCCACCTGGCGCGGTCGTGGGGGCCTCTGGCGCCATCGCGATCGCCATCGGGGCACTCGTCACGGGTGCGCTCGAGCCGGCGTCGCCCGAGAAGTCGATCGCGAAGCCGCTGAAGGGGTCGGTCGGCCCCGAGCCGTTGTGTTCCTTGTCCGTCATGACCGCAATCGTATCACGAGCGCGATACTCCCGGGGGGTATGGTCACAGGGCGTGCAGCGCCGGGATCACGTCGCGTCCGAGGCGTTCGATGCGGGCGGGGTCGTGGATGTCGCGGGTGCTGAAGATGACGTGCTCCGCGCCGGCGTCGGAGAGGTCACCGAAGCGGTCGATGACCTGTGCCGCCGTCTCCGAGCCGCGTCCGCCGTCGGCGGTGACGTTGACGTTCTGGAGGGTCGAGCGCTCGATCTCGCGCGGGTCGCGCCCGACCGCCTCGCAGTGCGCATCGAGGATCGCGTACTTGCGGGCGATCGCCTCAGGCGAGCCGAACACGTTCGTCGCGTCGGCGTACTGGGCGACGAGACGGAGGGTCTTCTTCTCCCCACCGCCGCCGATCATGATGGGGACCCGCGGCCGGGAGATCGACTGCGGGGAGTTCATGAGGCGCCTGGCCTGGTAGTGGCGGCCCTCGAATGCGGCCTCGCTGCCGCGCTCACCGGACCACATCTCGTGGCTGATCCGGAGCGTCTCCTCGAGCATCTCGAACCGCGCCCCGAGCGGTGGGAACGGGAAGCCCAGGCTCCTCGATTCATCCTCGTTCCAGGCCGCACCGATGCCGAGCCAGGCGCGTCCCCCGGACAGGATGTCGAGCGTCGTCGTCGCCTTCACCCACATGCCGGGCAGCCGGTAGTGGACGCCGCCGACCATCAGTCCGAGTCGGGCGCGGCTGGTGTGGGCGGCCATGAAGCCGAGAGCGGTCATGCCCTCCAGCATCGGCTCCTCGGGCGAGCCGACGCTCCGGATCTGGAAGTAGTGATCCATGACCCAGATCGAGTCGAAGCCGGCGGCGTCGGCGTCGCGCAGGATGCGGGCGAAGGTCGGAGCGATGGCCTCGGGGCCACCGGGCCAGGTGAAGGACGGGATCTGCAGGCCGACGTTCATCCGCGGATCGTACGCCGATCGGCCGTGGCCGTTGCCGACGCAACCACCGGTGCGGCCCCGCGGACTTACCGGAAGAGGTCGGTCTCGGCCGGCATCAGCCCGTCGCGGATGCGACCGTCGCCGCGCCGGAAGGAGGCACCACGAACGAGCGCCAGCGGCCGACGGGATGTCTTGCCCAGGACAAGCTCGGCGGCGGAGGCCACCTCGTCCGCGACGGCCCGGACGGTCGAGCGCATGACCCGGCCGTCCGCGTCCGGCACGCCCCGCAGGTCATCGAGGGGGTGCAGGCCGGAGACGCCGATCGCGACATCGACGATGCCCCAGCGCCACGGACGCCCGAAGCTGTCGCTGACGATGATCGGGAGGTCGTGGTCGAGGCGGGTGCGGACCGCGGCCCGGATGCGATCGGCCGAGTCGTCGGGGTCGGCCGGCAGCAGCGTGACGATCGAGCCCGAGGCCGGACCGACGTTGGATGCATCGATCCCCCCGTTCGCGCACACGAATCCGTGCGCGGTCTCGGTGATGATCACGCCGTTGTCCATCCGGACGATCCGGCGGGCCTCCCGGAGCACGACCTCGACCTGGCGCGCGTCGCGATCCCATCGTTCGGCGAAGGCGATGGCCTCGGGTCGCGGCTCGACGGTGGTCAGGTCGACGATCGCACCCTCCGCCTTCGAGACGACCTTCTGCGTCACCACGAGGACGTCGTCGTCGCGGAGGGGGAGGGCGTCGGCCGTGGCGGCCAGGGCGCCGGCGACAAGGGCCGGCAGGTCGTCGCCGGGGACGATCTCGCCGAGGCCGCCGATGGCGAGCACCTCGACGCGGGGCGATGCCCCGGCCGGGTCAGCCACGGGCGAAGGCCGGATCGGCGAGCTCGGCGAGGAGCAGGTCCTCCGGCGTGTCGAGGTCGAGACCGAGGGGGCCGCCGAGCTCGACCAGGGCCGCGCCGGCGGCCTGGGCGGCCGCCGCATGGGCGGCCCGGCTGTCGCCACCGAAGCAGAACTCGATGGCGTCGGGCGGCGCCACGAGCAGCGCGTTGGTGCCCCGGCCATGCCGGTCGGCCACGATCGCCACGAGCGGTCGAACCGGGTCGTCGAGCGTCGCGAGGATCGGCTGCAGGGCCGCGGCGGTCACGTCGGGGAGATCCCCGGGCAGGATGAGGATCGCCTCGGCGCCGGCCGCCATGGCCTCGTCCCGGGCTTCGCGCAGGCCGTGGTTCAGGCCCTCGGAGCGCTGGCGCAACGGGCGCGCGCCGAGCTCCAGGGCGATCGCGCGGACCGCGTCGTCGACGGTGACGACCAGTGTCTCGGCGAGCCCGGTCGAGGCGACCGCGGCCGCGATCGTCTGGCGCGCGAGGCGTGCCGCAAGGTCGTGCCGTTCCTCGGCATCCAGGACGGCTCCAAGGCGCGACTTGGCCCCATCCAGACTGCGGATCGGGATGATCGCGGTGACCTTGCGCGTCGTCATCGGGCGCCCGCTCCCTGGCTGGCGGCGGCGAGCACGTCGCCCGCCACCCGTGCCCGGGCGGCGTCGTCGGTCATGATCGTGTCGGCCACGACGACCCGCAGACCGAGCGCGCGGATGGCTGGCTCGAGGACGGCATCGGCGGTGTCGATGACCATCACGTCGGCGAGATCCCGGTACAGGCGCGCCA
>DASPHN010000040.1:0-3046 GCA_035629655.1 Saccharimonadales bacterium (SeqCode)
TCCCAGCCGGTCGGCACCGCGTCGCGCGGCCGGCCGCGACGGGGCGTGCCGATCGCCCGTTCCGTGTCGTAGCGCTGGCGCAGGGACGGGTCGCTCAACCAGTCGTGGGCCACGTTGATGCGCTTCGCCAGCTCGAGCGCATCGGGCCCGGCGACATCGGGGTGGTGGATGCGCAGGAGGCCGCGCCAGGCCACCTCGATCGCTTCGCTCGACGCATCGATGGGCACCCCGAGCCGCGCATAGAGGTCGTCGGCGGGGAGCGGGGCACGGGGCGGCATCGTCGTCGAATCCTAGTGGTCGGGGCAGGCACGCCTCGCTATGCTCCGGCGGAGCCGTCCGGGTGGGTCCGGGGAGACCCGCCGGCGACCAGGAGGAGACGTCCGGTGAGCTTCATCAAGAAGGCGCGCGAGGCAGCCGAAGCCGCCGCGGATCAGGCGCGCGAGGTCGCGGCCGCGGCCGGACGCACGGCAAACGACCCGAGCACGACCGACAAGATCAACAAGAGCCTTGCTGGCGCGGGCCAGGGTGCGCGCGAGGCCGTGGGCATGGCCCGCCGCGGGGTGAACACGGTCATCGAGCGGATCGACCCCGGCACGCTCGCCGAGCTGATCATCAAGGCGACCGCACTCCAGGAGATGACCAACCGGGCGTTGCGCCAGAAGGGCTCACCGTATCGGATCGGGGAGATCTCGATCGCCGCCTCCATCCCACCCGGGGTCACCTTCGCCATCGCGCGGCTGGATGACGAGCCCGAGGCGGTCGATGGGCTCGTCGTCTCGTCCCAGGATCTGGTCGACCAGGGTGAGGCCGGGGAGCTCGTGCTGGCCCTCGACGGCACGATGCTCGACGAGGCGATCGCCGACGAGATCGCCGCCGCAGCAGCCACCCCGCTGGCCCGGGAGGACTAGCCGGCGGTCGTCGCCGGTGTGGTCGTACGTCGGTCGAAGCCACCCGAGAGCAGCGCCTCGACCTCCTCGATGGGCTGCGTCGACCGCTCGCCCGTCGCCCGCTCGGTGACCTCGATCCCGCCAGCGGCAAGGGAGCGGGGCGAGACCGTCAGGATCCAGGGCATCCCCAACAGCTCCGAATCGGTGAACTTGACGCCGGGCGATTCGTCGCGATCGTCCCACAGGATCTCGTGACGCGGGCCGGCCGCGGCGGCGAGGTCGTGCAAGCGCTCGGCGATCTCGGTCACACGCGGCTCCTTGGCGGCACCGATGGACACGAGGTGGGCCGCGTAGGGGGCCACTTCGGCCGGCCAGACGATGCCCTTGTCGTCGTGGTGGGCTTCCACGATGCAGGCCACGTTGCGCCCCACGCCGATGCCGTATGAGCCCATGACGATGGGATGGGCGGTCCCGTCCTCACCGAGGTAGGTGGCACCGAAGGCGTCCGCGTACCTTGTCCCGAGCTTGAAGATGTTCCCGACCTCGATGCCGTTCCGCAGGATCAGCGGCTTGCCGCAGTTCGGGCAGGCATCTCCTTCCTGGGCGTTGGTCAGGTCGGCGACGAGGTCCGGCGTGAAGTCGCGGCCCGCGTTCACGTTGCGGTAGTGCACGCCCTCACGGTTGGCTCCGGCCACCAGGTTCGCGGAACGGGCCACGAGGTCGTCGATGACGACGACGGTGTCGCGGGCGCCGATGGGCGAGCCGTATCCGGGCTCCATGCCGGCAGCCTTGATCTCCTCGATCTGCGCCGGCCGCATGCCGCCCACGGCCTGGACCGCGTTGACCAGCTTTGTCTCGTTGACCTCGTGATCGCCGCGAACGATGGCGGTGATGAGCCGGCCGTCGCCGGTCACGAAGAACGCCGCCTTGGCGGTCCGCGACGCGTCGATGCCCAGGAAGGCCGCCAGCGAGGCGATGGTCGTGGTTCCCGGCGTCTCGACGGTCTCGAGGGGCAGCGGCTCCTCGGCGGGCGGATCGGCCTTGGGCACGATGGCGATCTGGCGATTCGCGGCGTACTCGCAGGACTCGCACAGGACCAGCACGTCTTCGCCAGCGGGGTTGAGGACCATGAATTCATGGGCCTCGGTGCCGCCCATCATCCCGACATCGGAGCTGACGGCGATCGTGTCGAGGCCCAGTCGCTCGAACGTCCGGACGTACGCACCGTGCTGGGCCCAATAGCTCGTGTCCAGGCCGGCTTCGTCCCGATCGCAGCTGTAGGCGTCCTTCATGACGAACTCGCGTACCCGGATGAGGCCTCCACGGGCCCGTGGCTCGTCCCGCCACTTGGTCTGGAAGTGGTAGACCTGCATCGGGAGCTGCCGCCACGAACGGACGATGTCGGCGAGCAGCATGCCCACGACTTCCTCGTGGGTCATCGCCAGGACCATGTCCCGGCCGTTCCGGTCCTTGAACCGGCCGAGCTCCGGGCCGATCGCGTCGTACCGACCGCTGGCCCGCCAGACGTCGGCCGGATGCACGACCGGCATCTCCATCTCCTGGCCGCCGATCGCATCCTGCTCCTCGCGGATGACCTGCTCGACGCGGTCGCTGACCCGCTTGCCGAGCGGCAACAGCGAGTAGATCCCCGAGCCGAGCTGACGCAGGTAGCCGGCCCGGAGCAGCAGCCGGTGGGACGGCATCTCGGCATCGGCCGGGTCGTCGCGGAGCGTCGTGAAGAACAGGTGTGAGAGGCGCATGGCCGGGTAAGGATAGCGAGTGCGGGCAGGTCGGTCGGGCCATGCTCCGTCGCGGTTAACATCCCATGAACGTGAGGCCGCCCTGGCCTGCGGATCGCCTGAATCCCCAGGAGGCCCTCGGACCGCATTGGAAGGCGTCACGTTCGCGCTGATCGTCGTCATCCTCCTGGCGATCGCGTTCGACTACATCAACGGCTTCCACGACACGGCGAACGCCATCGCGACCTCGGTGGCGACTCGGGCGCTCAGCCCGCGGCGCGCGATCCTCATGGCCGCGTCGTTCAACTTCATCGGGGCGTTCGCCGGGACGGCGGTGGCCAAGACCATCGGCAGCGGCCTGGTGGATGACGCGACCACCACGCAGGCCGTCGTCGCGGCCGCGCTGATCGGGGCCATCAC
>DASPHN010000041.1:0-11053 GCA_035629655.1 Saccharimonadales bacterium (SeqCode)
TCGCCACCGCCTCGTCCCCGCGCTGCAGTCGCCGGGTCCACGTGGCGAGGGAGACGAGCAGGTCTCGCACCTCCTGCCTGGTGTCTTCATCCGTCAGGTTGCCGGCCTCGTCGAACCGTTCGCCTGCCAGGCCGACGAGCACCTCGGGCAAGGGCAGCACGAAACCATTCGTGTACGCCAACCCATCCCGAAGGTGCGCCTGGGCGCGCGCGGTCGCTCCCCGCCCGGTGCTCGCGCCCATGATGGCGACGGGCTTGCCGGTCAGGACGGATCGACGCGCCGGCCGCGATGCCCAGTCGATCGCGTTCTTGAGGACACCGGGAACGCAGTGGTTGTACTCGGGCGTGGCGATCAGCAGACCGTCCGCCTGCGCGATGGCCTGCTTGAATCGGGCGACGGCCGCGGGTTCCCCCTCCATCTCGAGGTCGGCATCGAACATCGGGATGTCCGCAAGCTCGAATGGGATGACCTGCGTGCCCGGAGGAGCCACCTCGACGGCCGCTCGGATCAGCCCGCGGTTATAGGACCCGCGTCGAAGACTGCCGGCCACGCCAAGGAAGGTGAGGGAGTTGCCTGGGTTGCGTTCCATGCTTTGCCTCCTCGCGACCGATCGGGGACCGCTCCTGGCTAGGGCGCCTCGACCGTCAGCACGCCGTCCATGCCGGGATGGAGGGTGCAGACAAAGTCGTAGGCACCCGGTTCGGGGGCCGCGAATGTGATCGTCTCGGAGGCCCCAGCGGGCACGACGGTCGCCGTGGCCGCATCGATCGGGTCGGCGAAGGTGAGATTGTGTGGCACCGTCGAGCGGTTCTCGAAGGTGATCGAGATCTCACCGCCGCCAGGCGCTGTCGCCTCGTCCGGATCGAACAGGAGGGCGGCGCCCGAGTCGGTGCCGATGGTGAGGCTCGCAACCTCGCCGCCACCCCCGTTCCCCGGTGCCGACGCAGCAGGGCTGGGACTCGGGCTCGTTCCACCACTACCGACCTGGTCCGCGGGGCCGATGCGGTACACGGCCCCGCCCGAGAGGCTGGCGACGTAGAGGCGATCCTCGGGGCCGCGCACGATGTGGGTCACGATGCCGAAGCCGGTCCCCACGAGGTACGCGGCACTCTCGCCGATGTCGCCCTTCGAGGCATTGTCGTCGACGTCGTCGCCGAGACCCTGGTCATCACCGAAGTCGAAACCGGCTCCAGCCGCATCGAGCGGATAGCGGTACAGCCCGTCGGTCAGGACGGTTCCGAGCCACGCGGTATTCGCCGAGCTCTCGCCGAAGGCCTCGTCCGTCACGAAGGCGATGGAGGTGACCGCGACCGGATACTTCCAGGAGAAGACCGGCGGGACGTATCGGCTGCCGGGCAACTCGACCATCTGTTGCTGCGCTCCCTCCGCGTCGGTCGCCAAGCCGTCCGGCGGGAAGTCGGGGTTGTCGAGACCGTCCTCTGACGCGACCTCCAGGTCCCGGTACTCCGCCATCCGCTCCGGCGGGCCGATCAGCTGGATCCAGCCCGAGTTCGAACCAGCCGGCAAGACGTTCACCTCGTCCCAGCTGTCGTCGCCGTTCTCGGTCTGCCACAGCTCGCCGGTGTCGGGATGGATCGCCAGCCCGAAGCTGTTGCGCACGCCGTACGCCCAGATCATCGCCAGGTTCTCGCCGACCTCGCCGCCCGGATCGGTGGCCGCGGCGACGAAGGGGTTGTCCTCGGGCGTCGATCCGTCGTCGTCGAGGCGCAGGACGACCCCGGTGAGATCCGCATCGGTCGCTTGCGACCCCTCCGTGATGTTCTGCAGCTGACCGCGGAGGTTCTGGTCGCCGTTGACGATGTAGAGCTTCTCGTCCGGTCCGAACACGATGGGGCCGGCGTCGTGGTTGCCCCGGATGCGTCCGGACGTGTCGGTATCGAGGGTGTTGCTGCGCATCGCGATGATCGGGCGGTCGAAGCTGAGCGCTGTGCCGTCCCATCGGAAGCGATCCACCCGGTTGCCGAGCTCGGGCACGGCAGTCGCTTCGTCGGTGTCCGGGCCGAGCCGCCCCTCGTCGCCCTCGCCCTCCCCACTCGCGGTCCAGTACAGGTACACGAACCCGTTTTCGGTGAAACGAGGATGGAGCGCGATACCCAGGAGTCCGCGCTCGTCGAAGAAGTTGACCGCGAGATCGAGGACCGGCTCGCTCGCCACACCGCCCTGGACCCGGATGACTCGGCCCGTCGACTTCTCGGTCACGAACAGGTCGTCAGGCCCGATGACGGCGATCGCCGTCGGTTCGGTCAGGCCGTCGACGACCGTCTCCACGCCGAGCGCGCTGTCGGTCATGGCAGGGACGCCGGACGGGGCGCCGGAAGCGGGAGGCGAGCTCGGCGGCTCCGCACTGCCCGTCGGCTCGCCCGATGCGGGGGCGCTGGCCGTGGGTCCGCCCGACGCGTCGGATATCGCGGGCGGCCCGTAGACCCAACCGTCGCCCTGCTCCTCGCCTCCGGCGCACCCGGCGCAGGCGAGCACCGTCGCCAATAGCCAGATGCCCACTCGCCGGGTGGGGAGACCGCCCATGTGCGGACACTGGCAGACGGTCCCTACCCACCGGTTGCCGATGCGAGCCTGCGGCTTGCATCCGTGTGGCACCGTCCACGTCCGGGCTGTCAGACGCCCGAGCGCAGGCCAGAGACAGCCAGACCGGCGAGAGCCACGTGGGCCCTCGCCGGTCGGTGTGCGGTGCGGGTCGCGCCCGCTCGCAGTGGTCAGGCGGGGTTGGCCACCTGCTTGAATGCCGGCGCCTTGACCTTCTCGGTCGCGCCCCGCGTCGCCCAGACCAGCCCGAGGCCGGCGACGACGACGGTCAGTCCCACGAGGGCGAAGAGGGCGGCGATGCCGAGGCCCATGGTGAGAGCGGAGGCGGTCACGGTGCCGACGCCGAGCTCGGCGATCAGGCCATGCGCCGTCCCGGTCCAGATCTGCTCGCGAGCCGCACCCTGGATCGGGTCGGTCCGATCGAAGCCGGTCCAGTAGCGCCCGTCGTTCACGAACTCGTAGGTCCCGGCCGCGGTGACGAGCTGGCCGTCGACCACGACGTCTTCGGGGATCGTGACGGTCGTCTCACCGTGCAGCGTGTGGTACGAGATGGTGGCCATCTGGTACATGTACTCGCTCGCGGTGTTCACGAGCGGATCGTTGGGGTTGAGTTCGCCCTGATCGACGGCGTAGCCCCAGTCGTTGACCAGCAGGGACATGATCGCGGCCGACCCTTCGGTGGTCCCGCGGTCGACGAGCTGGCCCTGGTCGTTGTAGTTGAGCTTGACGTCCTGCGCGGCACTGAACGCCTGGAGGGACGCCGCGCCCTGCTGGGTCTTGTAGAGCGTGTACCCGCCGGCCGCGAAGAACACGATGCCCAGGAAGACGAGGCCGATGCCGAGTCGCTGCAATCGCTTGTCCATGATCCAACCCTCTGTTTCTGCTGCGCTGTGGTTGATGTCATCACAGTCGTGCAGTGAGCGGGTCACCGGCAGGGGGCGCGCGGACCCTTTCGTGGGCCGCTTGGCCCGGGGTGGCGGGGGCCGGACGGCCCCTCGGCAGACGATCCGAGCGGGTCGCTCAGGCGGTCTCCTGTGTCCGGGTGACCGGCAGGATGAAGGCCAGCGCGATGTAGACGACGGCGAGGATGCCACCGGTCAGTGGGATCCCGAAGAGGAACAAGGTGCGCACCCACCCGACATCGATCTCGCTATACGCGGCGAGGCCGTTGCAGACGCCGGCGACCCACTCGCCCTCGCGGATCCGCGTCAGACGGCGCCTCGGGGCCGGGACAGCACCCTGGTCGGCGGCCGGAGTGTGACCGGTGTCGACGGCGCCGACCTCCTCGAGGACGGCGTCCATGTCGGCAGCGGTGATGCGGCGATCGGTCACGCCAGGTAACGCGGCCAGTCTCTCGCCGACCGACCGCTCGAGATCGCCGAGGACCTCGGCGCGGTCCGGGTCGTCATGGAGGCGGTCGCCGGCTCGATCGAGATACACCGCGAGCCGCTCGTATGCCGCCTCATCGAGCCGGTATTCCCTGGGATCCCGACCCAGGCTGATCGCGATCGTCTTGTCCATGGCTACCTTCCCAGTTCGTCGATGAGCACCGTCAAGGACGCCCAGTACGTCCGGAACTCGGCGAGGTGGTCCCGCCCCAGATCGGTCAGGCGGTAGTACTTGCGCGGCGGTCCGGCGGTCGACTCCCGCCAGTCGTAGTCGAGCAGTCCCTCGCGCCGCATCCGGCTGAGCAGTGGGTAGAGGGTCCCCTCGCGGGTCGCGAAGTCCGTCGGCGCCAAACGCCCGAGGATGTCCGCCACGTAGACCTCGCCCGTCGAGACGATGTCCAGGATGAGGAACTCGAGGAGCCCGTTCCGAAGCGAACCGAGCTTAGCCGGATGCGACATACCACCTGCTACCTTGTTAATGCAAGGTAGCAGGTCCGAGACTACGCGGTCAAGCCCGGGACGGGATCACACAGCTGAAGGCGGGTGCGCCGGCGACCTCGAGCGCTGCGGCGGCGGCCGCGTCCTGCACGACGAGCGCGGTGACCATGCCGAACATCCCGTCCATCCCTTCGGCGTGCGAGAGGACGTGGCAGTGGAAGGCCCACGCGCCCGGCTCGTCGCACTCGATCACCGCGTCCCAGCGCTCCCCCGGGTTGACGCCGAGCGTGTCGCAGGTGAACGACGCGGCACCGAGCGGATAGCCATCACGAGCGACGATGCGCATCGGCATCCCGTGGAGGTGCCACGGATGCATCATCTGGCCCTCGTTCATGAACCGGATGACGATCGTTTCGCCCAGCGTCGCGACGATCGGGGCCGTGGCCGGGAAGCCTCGACCGTTGATCGTGAAGCCGCCCAGCGTGTCGTTACTGATCCAGACGATGTCCTGGGTCGCGCCATACAGCTGGTCGTAGCGCTGAGCCGGGTCCTTCGGCTCGACGATGAACGCGCCGAGCAGCCCGCGCCCGACCTGGTCGGTCGCGTTGTGGTGCGAGTGATACATGTGGGAACCCGGCGTCCTGGCCGTGAACTCGTATGTGAACGATCCGCCGGGCTCGATCGGCTCCTGCGTGATGTGCGGGACGCCGTCCATCGCATTCGGGAGGCGTTGGCCGTGGAAGTGGACGCCGGTCGACTCGGGCAGGTTGTTCGTGAACGTCGCGCGGATCCGGTCCCCTTCGGTCACGGTGATGCGCGGCCCCGGCCACGTCCCGCCGTACCCCAGTGCGGCGAGTGGCTCCTTCTGGGCATCGATCCGGTGCTCGATCTCGTCGATCGTGAGCTCGAACACCTTGACGCCGCCATCGAGTCGCGCCTCGACCGGCTGGCCGCTGGGTGGCAAGGTCGCGGCCTCACCGCCGAGGAAGCGGTCGACCACGGCCTTGGCGTTCGCGTCGTGATCCACGGTCGGACTGGCCGATGGCTCGACCGATGGCGCCGGCGTGTGACTCATCCCGTCGGAGGCCGACGGGGCTGCAGACGGAGACTGGCTTCCGGCGGCCGGGGCTGCCGGAGAGGCGGCCGCGGAGACCGTCGTCCAGCCGCCACGGGCCGGCGTCGCGCAGGCGGCGACGGCCGTGGCGATCAGGCCAGTGCCGGTCAGGGCGCCTGCCCGGAGCAGCCGTCGTCGGGTCAGCGAGCGCTGCAGGATCCCATCATCGATCGTGTCGGGGGTCGGGGGCGTCGTCGTGTCCATGAACGCAGTCTGCATCGTCGGCATCGGCCGACGATGTGCCGCTCGGCCTGTCGTCATCGGGCCGGATGTCCCGTCCTGGATGCTTTCAGGCGGCCGCCACGGCATACCGAAGGTCGAGCACGGCGTCCACCATGCCGGCGTCATCGACCGACATGGTCAGCGGGGAGCCCGACGAACGGAGCAGGCGGAGGATCGCGCCGTTCGAGCTGCGCATGGAGGCTCGCAACCGGTGGGTGCCGTGCCCGGCGGCCCAGGCGAGAGACGTCGTCAGGAGGGCCCGACCGATGCCCCGCCGTCGCTCGTCGTCGGCGACGGCGATCGCCATCTCGACTTCACCGACCCTGGTTGGCTCGAGGCACAGGTGGCCGATGATCCGTGGCGGCTCGCCATCCGTGGGGATCGTCTCGGCGATGATGCCTTCCCGGTGCTCGTGATCCGGCCCGCAGAAGATGCGGCCGGCCGAGTCGTCGATGCCGCGACAAGCGCCGTGGAATCGGTCGATGAGGGCGTCCGGGGAGAGGGCGGCATAGAACCGCGACAGCGCGTCCCGGTCGCTCGGGTCGATCGGCCGGATCCGGTAGTCAGGTCGCAAGCGGTCCATGACGGCACCATGGCCCACGGATCGGCTGCGGGAGAGGGCCGAAGGTCACCTGATACCGGGCCGCTCCGCCGTTCGCTCGGCGCACACGCTCCGACTAGGCTGCCTCCATGCAGATCGTGTCAGCCGCCGAGGCCGCGAGCGTCGTTCGTTCAGGCGACCAGGTCTACCTCCATTGCGCCGCGGCGACGCCGACGGTGCTTCTCGACGCGCTGGTGGCGCGCGCCACCGAGCTTCACGACGTGGGGGTCATCCACCTCCACACCGAGGGCCCGGCACCGCACCTCGCGCCGGCGATGGGCGGTCACTTCCGACATCGGGCGCTGTTCATCGGACCAAACGCGCGCGCGGCCGTGAACGAGGGCCGTGCCGACTATGTGCCGGTGTTCCTCTCGGACGTCCCCCGGCTCTTCGAGTCTCGGGCGCTTCCGCTCGATGTCGTCTTCGTGAACGCGACACCGCCCGACGCCCACGGCTACTGCTCGCTCGGCACGAGCGTCGAGGCGATGCATGCGGCGATCCGGGCTGGCAAGACGGTGGTCGCCCAACTCAATCACGCGATGCCGCGGACGCTCGGCGAGAGCTTCATCCACGTCCGCGAGATCGACCTGGCGGTCGAGGTGGACGTCCCACCGTTCGAGCACATCGACGCGCCGATCGGCGACGTGGAGCGTCGGATCGGGGCGTTCGTGGCGGATCTCATCCCCGATGGCGCGACCCTCCAACTGGGCATCGGCGCCATCCCGGCGGCCACCGCGCTCGCGTTGCGCGACAAGCACGACCTCGGCATCCACACCGAGATGTTCACCGACGCCGTGGTCGACCTGGTCGAAGCCGGGGTCGTGACCGGGGTCCGCAAGGAACGCAACCGGGGCAAGATCGTCACCGCGTTCGTGATGGGCTCGGCGCGGGTCTATCGATTCATCGACGACAACCCGATGGTCGAGATGCGATCGGTCGACTACACCAACGACACCAGCGTCATCCGCTCGTTCCGCCGGATGGTCGCGATCAACTCGGCGATCGAGGTGGACCTGTCCGGCCAGGTCGTGGCCGATTCGATCGGACAGCGGCTGTATTCCGGCGTGGGCGGTCAGATGGATTTCATCCGCGGCGCCGCGCTCGCGGCCGAGGGCAGACCGATCATCGCGCTCCCATCCACGGCGGCTGGAGGCACCGTGTCGAGGATCGTCCCGACGGTGCGCCAGGGTGCCGGGGTCGTCACGACCCGCGCCCACGTTCGGACCGTGGTCACGGAGTGGGGTGTTGCCGAGCTCTTCGGCCGCAGCCTGCGCGAGCGAGCACAGGCGCTGACCGCCATCGCCCACCCAGACCATCGCGACGAGCTGCGAGCGGCGGCCACGGGCCTCGGCTGGGGCTGACCATCGGCCTGACGTCGAGAGGGGCTGGACGGCCCCTCAGGACACGACCAACGGCGGTGGTCCTTTCGGCGGGCGGCGCCCAGGCTGCGGACCGACCAGCCAACCGCTGAAGGAGCCTCAGATGCGCGTCCTCGTCACCGCGGCCTCACGGCACGGATCCACCGACACGATCGCCCACCTCATCCAGCGACGGCTCATCGAAGCCGGACTCGACGTCGACCTGCGCGCCCCGGACGACGTCGACTCGATCGATGGGGTCGAGGCGGTCGTCCTCGGCAGCGCGGTGTACACGGGACATTGGCTGGCGCCCGCGCGGGAGTTCGCACGTCGATTCGCCGCAGGGCTCGTCCAGCGGCCGGTCTTCCTCTTCTCGTCCGGCCCGCTCGGTGAGGAACCGTTCCCGACCGGCGATCCGGTCGATGTCGCCGGCCTCATGGGATCGACCGGCGCCATCGAGCACCGGGTCTTCGGCGGTCGCCTCGAGCCGCGCGACCTCGGGATCGTGGAACGGCTCATCGTCACGGGCGTCCACGCACCACAGGGTGACTTCCGCTCCTGGGATGACATCGCGGCCTGGGCGGGGACCATCGCGGCACGGCTGGATGCGACGGCCCGCCGAGATGCGGTCGCCGTCGGGCGCTAGTCCGAGCCCGGACCCTTGAGCCGAGCGACGTACGCCGCGGCCTGCGCACGGCGCTCCAGGTTGAGCTTGGCCAGGATCGAGCTGACGTAGTTCTTCACGGTCTTGTCGGAGAGGAAGACGTCGGCCGCGATCTCCTTGTTCGTCTTGCCCTCGGCGACCAGGGCCAGGATCTTTCGCTCCTGCTGGGTGAGTGCGGCAAGCTCATCGGGCTGGTCCGAGCTCGCGATGCGGCGCATCCGCTCGAGGACCTTGCCCGTGACCGCAGGATCCAGCAGCGATTCGCCGCGCCCCACCGCCTCCAAGGCGGCGACGAGATCGCGAGCCCGGACCTGCTTGAGCAGGTATCCGCTCGCTCCGGCGATGATCGCGGCGATGACGGCCTCCTCGTCCGGGTAGCTGGTCAGCATCACGACTCGCGTCTCCGGCAGCTCGGCGCGGATCTCGCGACAGGCCTCGACGCCGGATCCATCGGGAAGGCGGACATCCATCACCACGAGGTCGGGTCGGAACCGGCGCGTGACCTCGAGCGCTTCCGCGACCGTGGCGGCCTCGCCCACGACCTGGAAGCCGGGCCGCCGATCGAGCATCGCGGCGAGGCCCTGTCGAACGACCTCGTGGTCGTCGACGACGACGAGCGTGAGGATCCGAGACGGCGCCGGTGTCGTCGAACCCGGCTCGGTGGTCACGGCTCGCCCCTGGAGTCAGCGTCCCGTGATGCGTCGCCGGGGACCGTGACCCGCACCAGGGAGCCCGCGCCGGGCGAGCTCTCGATGTCGAGGGTGGCACCGATGCCGCTGGCGCGAGATCGCATGTTCGCGACTCCCTGGTGACCGAGGCCCGATCCGACGGTCGGGTCGAAGCCACGTCCATCATCGCGCACCGCGACCACCGTGCCTCCGCCGGAATCCGTCTCTGCGCTGACCCAGGCCTGTCCACTCCCCGAGTGCCGGGCCACGTTGCTCAGCGCCTCGTTGACGATGCCGAGCAGGTGGGTGACGACGTCCGGCTCGGGGTCCGCGGCGAGCCGCTCGGTGTCGATCTCCACCTCGAGGATGGCGCTGTGGCGAAGCTCCTGGGCGAGCGACGCGATGCCCCCGGCCAGGGTCATGCCCCCCAGCAGTTCCGGACGAAGTCCGAAGATGAAGCTGCGGATGTCTCTGATCGCCAGATGGAGGCTTTCGATCGCGCGCTCCACCCGCTGCTCCACCTCACCCGGATCCTCGTGGAGCAGCTCCGGGACGTCCTCCAGCGACAGCCCGACGCCGTACAGGCTCTGGATGATCCCGTCGTGGAGGTCCGTGCTGATGCGCTCGCGCTCATCGAGGATGGCCAGACGCTGGACCTGTTCGTGCAGACGCGCGTTCTCCATCGCGATGCCCGCGTGGCGGGCGAAGGCTGCGACGACGTCCTCATCGGCGGCGGAGAATTCGGCTGCGCCCTCCTTGTCCGTCAGATAGAGGTTCCCGACCGATCGCCCGCGCACGTCGACGGGCACGCCGAGGAAGCTGTGCATCGGTGGGTGATGCGGCGGGAAGCCGTAGCGTCGTGGATCCACCATGACGTCCGGGATCCGGAACGCGCGATCCTCGCGCATGATCAGTCCCAGGAAGCCGTGACCGCGCGGCAGGGCGCCGATCCGGGCACGTGTCTCGTCGTCGATCCCGCTCGTGATGAACCGCTCGATGACGCCGTGCGCGTCGACGATGCCCAGGGCGGCATAGCGCGCGCCGACGAGCGGGCGGACCTGGTCGACGATGACCTGGAGGACGGCGTCCACAGAACGGAGGCCGGCGACCGCTCGGGTCGCCGTGTCCAGAGCGTCGTAGGCCCCGGGCGGGACCTCCGGGTGCACACGATCGACCATCGCCGTGAGCGTACCAGTCGTTCGATCGACGGGCCGGATGGCCTGCGAAGACCGGCCGTCCGGACCCTGTGCCGCGACGCCGCCCCCGCGCACCATGACCGGCATGGTCACTCAGGGGCTCCCGCGATGCATCCTGCTCGCCGTCGATCTGTCGGCGGCGTCCGATGGCGCCGTCGAGGTCGCCATCGGCCGGGCCCGCGTCGACGGGGCCTCGTTGCTCGTGCTGAGCGTGGTCGATCCGTCACGGATGCACCTGCCGGGCGCACACGGCCGACGCGTGGACCAGGAGCGACAGCGACTGGAGGACGGTGCACGCCGGATCGTCGAGCGCGCGCGGACCGAGGGCGTCAAGGCGACCCACATGATCTGGGAAGGCGATCCGGTCGAGTCGATCCTCGACGCGGCCCGGTCGGAAGGCGCCGATGTCGTCGTGCTCGGCTCGCATGGTCGGGGCGCGGTGGCACGGCGGCTGCTCGGCAGCGTGTCGGCACGGGTCGCGGCCGCATCCACCTGTCCGGTCATCGTGGTCCCGATGCACGGCGAGGGCGTCGCGTCCTAGGCAAGCAGCGTGGCGCGGTCCTCGTCAGCCCTTGCGCTCGAGGATCGGTCTCGCGATCTCGGGCTTGTCGACCACGAACGCGAACATCGCGCGGTCGCCCCAACGGCCGAGGAACAGGTGTCCGTAGATGTTCACCCCCGCATCTGCCAGCGCGCGCGACAGGCGGGCCATGCCCCCCGGCCGATCGTCGACCTCGGTCACGAGCGACTCTCCCTCGATGTAGGTGTAGCCCGCGTCGTCGAGGACCGACTTCGTCGCGTCATCGTCGGCCGTGGTCATGATCACATGGCCCGAGTCGCCG
>DASPHN010000042.1:0-5860 GCA_035629655.1 Saccharimonadales bacterium (SeqCode)
CCGTCCCTACCCTTGTACTGTGATGCACGTGGCTGCCCAGGGCCGGGACCTGACCCAGGATCGTTCGCCCGCCCCGACGGGTCGCTCGACCACGAGCCATGGCGACGCGCGGCGCCCGCCGGTCCCCGGCCGCGAGGACCCGCCCGGGCCCGCCGACCAGCTGGCGCAGCTGCGCTTCCTGCACGAGGTCGCCCGCCTCGCCACGACCGCGCGGACCTGGGACGAGCTGCTCGAGACCGTCGTCGACGGGACTCGCGACGCGCTCCACGCCGATGTCTCCTCCCTCTATCTCCTCGACCGCGACGGAGCGTACCTGACCCTCGCCGCCACGAACGGCTTGGACCGCTTCCAGATCGGACGGGCACGGGTGCCGTTCGGAGAGGGCGTGACCGGGTTCGTCGCCGCGCATCGGCGGCCCGAGGTGATCGAGGACGTGCGCTCCGACCCGCGCTTCCTGTGGGTTCGTGGCATCGACCAGCGCCGCTTCGTGGCCTCCATGCTGAGCGTGCCCCTGACCTGGCACGACCAGACCGTCGGCGTCCTCAACGTCCAGACCGAGCGTCCGCGCCGCTTCAGCGACGACGACGTGGCGCAGCTCGGCGCCGTCGCCGACCTGCTGGCCGGCATCGTGGAGAAGGGCCGCCAGCAGAGCGAGGCGGAGGCCCGGGTGGAGGCGCTCAAGGCCATCGATGAAGCCCGTAGCGAGCTGATCGCGCTCGTCACCCACGAGCTGCGCACGCCGCTCGCCGTGGTTCGCGCCTACACCGACCTGCTGGCCGATGAGCCGTCGCTCGGCGGACGCCAGTCGCGTGACATCGAACGACGACGAACCCGGGCGGCATGGCACGGCGCGACGCTCGAACAGATCGAGCGCCTCGACCGCCTCGTCGACTCGATCCTGGCCTCGGTCCGGGTCGTGCCCGAGGATGCCGCGGCGGTCAGCCCGGTCGATCTCGACGGCCTCGTCGCCGAGGTCATCGCCTCGCTTCGGCCGCTCTTGGGACGTCACCGGGTCGCCACCGGCGGTGCCCCGCACCTGCATGCGCTGGCCGACCCACCGCGGCTCCGCCAGATCGTCGAGCATCTCGTCGAGAACGCGGTCAAGTACGCACCACCGGAGACCACGATCACGATCGACTGGAGCCTCGTCGAGGGCGTCGCCCATCTCGGGATCAGCGACGAGGGGCCGGGCATCCCCGACGAGTGGCGCGAGCGGATCTTCGAACCCTATGCGCGCCGTGACACGCACACCGCTCGCGGCTCGGGCATCGGCCTGTACGCCGCGAAGCGACTCGGAGAATCGATGGGGGCGCGCCTCTGGTGCGAACCCGCCACGCCACACGGCGCACGCTTCGTCGTGGCCCTGCCCGCCGCGGTGGCCATCTGATGGCCGGAGGAGAGGACCATGCTCGCCATGTCTAGCCGCCCGCTGCGGATCCTCGTCGTGGACGACGACCCGGCGATGGTCGGCGCGATCACCGCCCTCGTCGGGACCGAGGGCCACCAGGTCATCACCGCCTATGACGGCCTCACCGCGGTCAAGCGCTTCCGCGAGGAGCACCCGGATCTCGTCCTGCTGGACCTGGCGATGCCCGGTCCCGACGGCTTCAGCGTCGCCGGCCAGATGCGCGCCGTCGGCCAGGCGCCGATCCTCGTGGTGTCGGGCGAGAGCGGCGAAGCGGCCAAGGTCCGGGCGCTCGGGATCGGTGCCGACGATTACCTGACGAAGCCATTCGGGAAGGCCGAGCTGCTGGCCCGGATCGCGGCGATCATGCGTCGGGTCGATCGACCGGGGGCCGGCGCCGTCGCATCGGGGCCTCTCGAAGCCGGGGGCCTCGTCCTGGAGCCGGGGCGGCACGAGGCCCGCGTCGGCGAGACGCAGCTGACGCTGACGCCGACCGAGTTCCGGCTGCTCGAGGCACTCGTTCGCGCCGAGGGGGACATCGTCCCGCACCTGCAGCTGGCCCGGGCCGGCTGGCCGGCCGAGACGGACCCGGACCTGCTCTGGCTGAAACCGCACCTTGCGCGCCTGCGTGCGAAGGTCGAAGCGGCCGGCGGCCCGCATGTCGTGGCCGTCCGGGGCGTCGGCTATCGGGTGCTGGTCGATGACGACCGGGACGTGAGTGCCGCTCGGCGTCGCGAGACCGACTGACCTCGTCCCGCGAGTGACCGCGGGATCACGGCGCGACGGGGTCAGGCGCCCTCTCGGGTCAGGCGGACAGGACGACGGCCTGCCCGGTGGCGTCGTGCGCCGCGTCGGCGCAGGCCACACGGCAACCGCGCGCGTCGCGTCCGCCGATCGGGCTGAAGTGGAACCACGCGTCCCCGTCGGGCGACAGGCGACAGCCGCATGAGGCACAGGTGACGGGCGCGCTCTGGCCGCCTCGGACGGCGACCGGGTGGCGGAGCTCGGGATCGGGCGGATGGATCATGACGGTCACCTTGTCGGCAGCAGGC
Source organism: Saccharimonadales bacterium (SeqCode) (assembly GCA_035629655.1). Lineage (GTDB taxonomy): Bacteria > Chloroflexota > Limnocylindria > Limnocylindrales > CSP1-4 > SPCO01. The sequence goes on from DASPHN010000042.1 coordinate 2,458, forward strand.
GGGGTGGGGCGGACAGCGTAGGGCGAGGACCGGCGCCGCTTCGTCGCCGAGTCGGGGTCGCCCGGGTTGCGGCTCGGTAGCGCCGGATACGTGACAGGACCTGGCAGGTACGCGTGGGATGCTGAAGGCCACTCGGATCGCCGGTCGCGGACCGGTCTCTGGTCCCATCAGTCGGCCCACCCGTGGGCCTATCGATAGGACCACCGACGGCGCAGGATGACGATATCGAGCACGTCACCGGAGGCCGATCGCATGGACATCCTCATCCTCTTCGTCACCCTCATCGCCGGACTCGCCAGCCTGGCCATGGCCTCGATCCGATGGGGCGCGGACTCCCGCGACCGCATCGCCGACGACCATCGCCGTTGAACCGAACGGGAGATCGCGCCATGCATTCCCTCTACCCACACCTCGCCCTGGAGCTCGTCCGCGAGCGCCAGGCCGCTGCGGCCCACGCGGCGCGCATCGCGCGCTTCGAGAGGCTGCACCCGCGACCGTCGGCCATGCGCCACGCCCTGGCCGTTGCGTTCGCGGCGATCAGCCGGGGGAGCGCCGTCGCGGTGCGCCGGCTGGATGGCTGCCTCGCCGACGACCTCGTCGATGGGCTGGCGACCGGCCGAGGTGTCTGACCTCGTGCCGGCCGCGGTCCGGCCTGACGTCTCGGCCGATCCGGTCGGCGAGCCCGACGCCTACCGCGCCCAGCTCCTGGCCTGGCTTGGCGTCGACGACCCCGCGGCCGTCGCGGCCGCGACGACGGCGCACATGCGCGAGGTCATCCGCGAGGCCGGCGATCGCCTGCGCGAGCGGCCGGAACCGGGCGAATGGTCCGTCATCGAATGCCTGGGTCATCTGCTCGACTCCGAGACGATCGTGAGTGCGCGCATCCGCTGGATCATCGCCGAGGATGAGCCCGACATCGTCGGCTACGACCAGGATCGCTGGGTCGAGCGCCTCGGCCATCGCGACGACGATCCGTACGAGCTCGTCGGGCTCTTCGCGGCGATGCGGGCCGCGAATCTGCGCCTCTGGGCCGCGAGTTCCCCGGCCGTGCGCCAGCGCGTGGGGATCCATCGCGAGCGTGGCCGCGAAAGCTACGACCTGATCTGGCGCCTCGGTGCCGGCCATGACCGGTTTCACCTGGCGCAGGCGGATCGAGCGCTCGCGGCCGTGCGCGCGCGGTCGTAGGCGGCCAGCAAGCCGGTGGGCCGTCGCCGGCCAACTTGGATCGCCGGATGGACCTATCGCGCTCGTGCTGAGCCTCGGTGGTCGATCGGTTCGTTGGGCGTTCCAAGGGACGCCCGAACGCCCAGGTCCTCCCGTTCTACGGTCGGTTGGTCCGCCCGGCGTTCCAGGCGAGCCGGGACACGCCAGCATCGGCCCAGTCCGTCGTCGACCGGTTCGCTTGGCGTTCCCGGGCGCCCAGGGCGCCCAGGGCGACGCCGGCGACCACTTCGGCGAGGCCCGACTGCCCCGACCCGGGCGCTTGACGAACCGTCAGCCGAGTGGCTGGCTCACGTCGAGTGACGGCGCCGCCGCGTCGAGCGCCATCGGTGCCGGTGCCGGTGCTTCGGACGCTCCGGTCGTGACGATCGGGACGGCGACCATGGCCGCGGGCGCTGCCACCTCCACGGCCCGTGGCTCGACGACCCAGAACGTCGCACCGAGGTCGCCCGTCGCGAGCAGACGATCCGCGAGCTCGGAGCCCGCCGCTCGATGATCCTCGAGGAGGCGGACCAGCTCGTCGACGCGCCGCGGGCCGTCCTCTCGCTCGCGCATCACGCTCGCCAAGCGGGTCGCGGCGACGCTCTCGCCGTGGAGGGCCGCCACGTGTCGACCGGTGACATCGAAGAGGTACGCCCGACCGCCCGTCATCCCAGCCCCGAAGTTCGCGCCGACCGGTCCGAGGACCACCACGGTCCCGCCGGTCATGTACTCGCAGCCGTGCGGCCCGATGCCCTCGACCACGGCCTCGGCGCCCGAGTTCCGGACCGCGAAGCGCATCCCGGCGCGGCCGACGAGGTGCAGGCGGCCGGCGGTCGCCCCGTACAGGACGGTGTTGCCGGCGATGGCCTCGCCCGCCGCCGCGACGGCGAGGTCCGGCTCCGGCACGATCGTGACCCGGCCGCCGGACAGGCCCTTGCCCACGTAGTCGTTGGCCTGCCCGGTGAGCGTCAGCTCGACACCGGTGCCCGCGAACGCGCCGAACGACTGGCCGGCCGCGCCGCGGAGCTCGAGGCGGACCGGCCCGCGCAGCTCCCCCCGCTCCAGCGCACCCGTGAGCGCGGCTCCGAACGAGCGATCGGCCGTCGAGAGCCGAAGCCCACTGGCGGTGACGGGACCCTGGTCGCGGAAGGCCGCGACGACTCGAGCCTCGAGCGGGGAGGCCGGGCCGTGGCGGGCGGTGCGGGCCGGCAGTCCGGGATCGGCACGGCGGGCCGCGGAGGCGCCCCACGGCGCCGCGCCCACGACGGGGGCCAGCTCGGGGCGGGCGGCTGCGGTGGGCGTGAGCAGGCGCCGGCTCTCGCCGATCAGCTCGCCCACCGTCCTGGCACCGACCGCGGCGAGCTCGCGGCGCAGGTCCTCGGCGATCGCCAGGAAGTAGCGCTCGACCATCTCGGGTGTGCCGGTGAACTTGGCGCGCAGGTCGTCGCGCTGGGTGGCGATGCCCGTCGGGCAGGTGTCGAGGTGACACTGGCGAGCCATATCGCAGCCGACGGCCACCAGCGCGGACGTCCCGAAGGCGAATTCCTCCGCACCGAGCAGCGCCGCGACGAGCAGGTCGCGCCCGGTCTGGAGGCCGCCATCGGAGCGGAGTGCGATGCGGTCTCGCATGCCGTTCCGCAGGAGGACCTGATGGACCTCGGCGAGGCCGAGCTCCCAGGGCGCCCCGACGTGCTTGATCGATGACAACGGCGACGCACCCGTCCCGCCGCTATGTCCCGACAGGTGGATGTACGTCGCGCCAGCCTTGGCGACGCCGGCCGCGATCGTGCCCACACCGCGACCCGCGACGAGCTTCACGCCGATCCGGGCGCGGGGGTTGATCGCGCGCAGGTCGGCGATAAGCTGGGCGAGGTCCTCGATCGAGTAGATGTCGTGGTGCGGTGGCGGGCTGATGTAGCTCTGGCCGGGCTGGCCGCGCCGGAGGGCCGCGATGTACGCGGTCGCCTTGCGGCCCGGGAGCTGGCCGCCCTCGCCTGGCTTGGATCCCTGCGCGATCTTGATCTCGAGCTGATCGGCGCGGGCGAGATACGCCGCGGTCACGCCAAACCGCGCGGACGCCACCTGCTTGATGCTCGCGTCGTGGCGACGGCCGTCGGCACCAGGAACGTACCAGGCGGGATCTTCACCACCCTCGCCGGTGTTTGCGGACCCGCCAGCGCGCTGGATCCCGATGGTCAGG
>DASPHN010000043.1:0-5404 GCA_035629655.1 Saccharimonadales bacterium (SeqCode)
CGTGGTGCGGGCGTTGCTCGTGCCGGCCACCATGCGCCTGCTGGGCCGCTGGAACTGGTGGATGCCGGCCGCCCTCGAGCGCCTCGTCGCGAACCGCCTGCCGGCGTCGGAGGCCGAGACCGAAGCCGCCCTCGAGGCGGCTCGATGAACACGCCGCGACGGCTGGGCCGCCGCCTCCTGGGGCTGGTGGCAGTCCTGGTGGCGGCGACCGTCGTCGCCGGTTGCACGGCTGTCGGCACCCCGATCCTGGCCAACCCGGCCCAGCCACGCCCCTCGATCGCGCCACCGACCGAGCCGCCCATCACGGTCGCTGATCCGATCCCCGTCGAGCTGCCGCGGGACGACGGGCCGCACGACCGACTGACGGAGTGGTGGTACTACACGGGCCACCTGCGAGCCGCGAGTGGGGAGCGCCTCGGGTTCGAGTACGTGATCTTCCGGGCCGAGCGCGGCGGCTTTCCGACGACCTGGGCGTCGCACTTCGCCGTGACCGACGAGACGGGCGACGCGTTCCACTACGGCCAGCGGCTGGAGGTCGGCCCGAGCGTCGACCGTTCGCCACGTGGGGTGACCGGCGAGCCCGTCGGCTTCGACCTGTCCCTGTCCGGGCTCGACCCCACGGATCCGACCACCTTCGACCGCCCGGCCTGGTCGATGCGCGGCATCGGTGGGGAGGACACGCTGGTGGCCACGCTGGCCCCGGACGAGGCGACCGCCGCCGGCGCGCCGGGTGGGCTCGGACTGGAGCTGGCCCTGACCGCGGACAAGCCTCCCGCCTTGCATGACACGGATGGCTGGATCGACTTCGGGCCGGCTGGAGGCTCGTACTACTACTCGCGGACGGCGATGACCGCGACGGGCACGGTGCTGCTCGATGGGCGGTCTCTCGACGTGAACGGCGAGGCGTGGTTCGACCACCAGTGGGGAGATTTCATCAGCGTCGGGGGCGGCGGTTGGGACTGGTTCGCGGTCAACCTCGGTGACGGCACCGATCTCACGCTGTCGCTCGTCCGCGATGCCGACGGCAGCTACCCGCTGATCTACGGCACCGTGGTCGACGCCGACGGCACGACACGCCACCTCGACCGCGACGCGTTCACCGTGGAGGTCACCGACCGGTGGATCAGCCCGGCCACGGCCGCCGATTACCCGGCCGGCTGGACCATCACGATCCCGGGCGAGGACCTCGAGATCCGGCTGGCCCCGACGGTGGCCGCACAGGAGCTCGATACGCGTGCGACCACGGGCGTCGTGTACTGGGAAGGCTCGCAGCGAGTCACGGCCACGCGTGCCGGCCGGCCGCTCGGCGGCGAGGGCTACGTGGAGCTGACCGGGTATGCGCCGTCGGGGGGCGCGACGCCCTGAACGCCTGCTAGGGGGCGGGAGCCGCCGACCGCAGCACAGGCGGCAGGTCCAGGTCGACGGTCATCGCCAGCCGCCGAGACGCGGCGTCGACCTCCCCGAGCCCGGCGATGACGGTGATCATCTGCTGGCCGGCGTCGATGTAGGAATCGGTGCTCTGGATCGAGACGGACAGCCCCTCCTTCGCGGTCGCCGCGATCGCCGCGTAGAAGTCGGCGAGGTCGGTCGAGACGGCCGAGGCGGCGCCCCAGGCGGCCACGCCGGGCGCGAGTCGGGAGCCGAAGGTGGCGTCGCTCGAGAGCGCTCGCAGGGCCTTGGCGATCTCCACGCTCGATGGCTCCTCGACCGCGAGCGCGGCCGCGAGCCGGTCCGCCTCGACCACGATGCGCTGGTGCAGGATGGCCGACTGGCGGAGGGCCGAGAGGGCCGAGGCCGGGACCGCAGGATCCACGATCGGCGCGATCGACGGCATGGCACTGGGCACGGCCGGAGCGGCGGAGGGTCGGACGATGGGGACCTCGACCGGGACCGTCGCCACGGCCGCCTGAGCGCGATCGAGCGCACTGACGCCGGCCATCACCCCGCCACCGATGAGCGCCCCGGCGACGAGGCCGATCGCCATGAAGCCCATGGCTCGACCGGCCTGGACACCGACGATCAGCCGCGCGCCGCAGCCGGGGCAGCGTGAGGAGCCCACGGCGAGCGGTCGCGCACAGGCCGGACAGTCGAAGATGTTGGTATCGCGCTCGCCGATCACGAGTGCCGGTTCTTCCGCCTTCCGCCGACCCCGCGTCCGGCCGGACTTCTGGCGCAGCGCGTCGATGGTCATCGAGTCCCTCGGTCGACCGGGCGAAGGCCGGGCGTGCGTGCAGTCTGCGGCCGTCCGGGTGAGCAGGCATCAGGACGAAGGTCCCTCGGTCGTTGGTACCGTCGACAGGGCCAAGGGTTGGCTCTATTTGAGACTCAGTCTCGACAACGACGCCGTCCGCTGGTATCGTCCATCCCCATGGTCGACGCCGGAGCCTTCCTCACCGCCCTTGATGCCAGCGACTACCGCATGACGGCTCCGCGTCGTGCCGTCGCGGCGCTCGTCGCCGATCAGACCGGCCACTTCTCGAGCGCGGATCTCGTCGAGCAGGCGCGCGCCCGTCGGCTCGGCGTCGGTCGGGCGACGATCTTCCGCACGCTCGATGTGCTGATGGCGCTCGACCTGGTCGAACGGATCGACCTGCCGACCGGCGAGCATGCCTACGTCGCCTGCGAGCCGCGTCATCACCACCACGTCGTCTGCTCGCGGTGTGGGCGCAGCGAAGACATCGATGACGCCGGGCTACGGGCCATCGTCCGCGGCATCGCTCGCCGGACCGGATTCCGCGTCGATGACCACCGCCTGGAGCTGTTCGGCCTCTGTCCGGCCTGCCAGGCCCTGCCACCGGAGGCCACGCTGTGACGCCGGAAGCGATCCTCGTCTCGCTCGGGGCGTTCATCTCGGCGATGTCGGGCGGCTGGCTGGCCCTGCGGGCGGTCCGCTACGTGGCCGTGATCATCGCGATCGGAGCCGGCATCCGGATCGGCGCGGCCTTCGTCGACCTGATCCCCGAGGCGATCGAGCTCCTCGGCTCGCTTGACGCGGCGATGTTCTGGACGACGGTCGGCTTCGTGGGCTTCTACGTCATCGACAAGCTCACCACGCTCCACGTGGGCCACGAGACATCGGCCGAGCTCGACCACGAACACGAACACCACCAGCACATCGGGATGGTCGGGGCGACCGGCATGGGCATCCACAGCCTGCTTGATGGCGTCGCGCTGGCGGCCGGCCTGGCCGCGGGCGGCTCCATCGGGCTGATCATCGCAGTGGTCGTCATCGTCCATCGCTTCAGCGACGGGATCGGCGTCGTGAGCTTCCTGCTCGCGAGCAACATGCCGTCGAGCATCGCGATGCGCTGGGTCGCGGTCGTCGCCGCGGCGCCGCTGCTCGGGGTCTTCATCGGCTCCCTGATCCTCGTCCCGGACGAGATGCTCGGGGCGATGCTCGGGTTCTTCGCCGGGTTCTTCCTGTACGTCGGCGCAGCCGAGCTGCTGCCCGAGGCCCATCGGCGCGATCGGTCGCGGTACATCGTCCTGGCGACGCTCAGCGGCGTCGTGCTCATCTACGCCTTCTCGTACCTCGTCGGCGCGATCGGGGCGGACGTCCACTAGCCGCCGCGCGCGGCCCCACGGGTCACGAGCCGGTGATGAACTCGCCGCCGTCGACGCTGATGATCTCGCCGTTGATGAACTCGGTGCCATCGCCCGACAGCGCGGTGATCGCCTTGGCGACGTCCTGCGGCGTCGTCATGCGGCCCGTCGGATTTCGCTTCAGAGCGGCGTCGATGATCATCTGGTGCTCGGGGATCTTCATGAGCGCGGGCGTCATCGTCACGCCGGCGCGGATCGTGTTGGCGGTCACGCCCGATCCGAGCCGCGCGAGCTCGAGAGCCAACTGGCGGATGTGGGACTCGAGCGCCGCCTTGGCCGACGAGACCACGCCATACGACGGCACGACCCGCGACGAGCCCTCGCTCGTCATCGCGTAGATCTTCGAGCCCTGCTCGAGGAAGCCGCCGCGCCACAGGTCCTGGACCCAGTAGACGAGGCTGTTGGCCATCACGTCCTGGGTCATCTCCATCTTCTTGCGATCGACGGCGCCCTTGGGATCCTCGGCGAGATACGGCACGAGCGACCCGAACGCGAGAGAGTGCATCACGACGCGGACATACGGATGACGACCCTCGGCCTCGGACCGGTCGAAGCGTTCGCGGAGCGCCGCCAGCGCGGCTGCGCGCTTCTCGTCGTCGGCCGCGTTCATGTTGATGTACAGCGCCTCGGAGCCGGCGGCCTCGATGCCCGCCTTGACCTCGTCGACGTGGGCGATCGCGGCCCGGAAGTCGAGGTGGATGCCGGCGATCTTGTAGCCGGCCGCGGCGAGGGCGAGCGCGGTCGCTTCGCCCATCCCGGACGAGGCTCCCAGGATGAGCGCCCAGCGCTCGCGGTCGTCGGTCATCTCGGCATCGCCTCCAGGTGTCCACACGGTCGGTCTGACGGGTCGGCCGAGTCTAGCAGCGGGTCATCGGGCATCCGGTCCGTCGTGTGCAGGGCTGCACGTCGGTACCGGCCGGGGCGCGCTCAGATCGCGCCAGCTCGGCGCAGGGCATCGATGGCGTCGGCATCGAACCCGAGGTCTTCGAGGACCGCGTCGGTGTGCTCGCCGAGCAGCGGCGGCGCCGACCGGATCGAGGCGGGCGTGGCGGCCAGCTCGATGGGCAGTCCCGCCTGCCGCACTCGACCGAGCACCGGGTGCTCCAGGTCGACGGTCATCCGGCGAGCCTGCGCCTCGGGGGTGGCGAAGGCCGCGGCGACGTCGAGGATGGGACCGGTCGGGATGTCGGCGGCCTCGAGGATGGTCGTCCAGCCGGCGACCGTGCGGGTGGCGAACCGCTCGCTCAGCACCGCCCGCAGCGCGGCGCGGTGGACCACGCGGTCGCCATTCGTCGCGAACCGCTCGTCGGCCGCCAGGCCGGGCAGGCCCAGCGCTTCGCAGAAACGCGGCCATTGCCGCTCGCTGCCGACCGCGACCGCCAACTCCCCGTCGCTGGCGGCGAAGGCCTCGTAGGGCACGATGTTCGGATGGGCGTTGCCGTGGCGCTCGGGTGACGCGCCACCGACGAACGCGTTCTGCGCCTGGTTCACCAGCACTGCCAACGTGGCGCCGAGGAGCGAGACGTCGATGCGCTGCCCGCGGACCCGCCGTCCGCGCCGCTGGGACCCGCTCGCCAGCAATCCCGACAGGACGCCGATCGCGGCGAACAGCCCGGTCACGACATCGCTGATGGCCACGCCGACCTTGGTCGGATGGCCACCGTCATCGGCGGCGTCACCCGTGATCGACATGAGGCCCCCGACCGCCTGGATGACGAAGTCGTAGCCCGGTCGTGAGGCCGCCGGCCCGTCGGGGCCGTAGCCACTGATCGCCAGGTGCACGAGGTCCGGGTTGAGCGTC
>DASPHN010000044.1:0-2717 GCA_035629655.1 Saccharimonadales bacterium (SeqCode)
AGGTGGACCTTGTCCTCCGGGGCGACCCGGGCGATGACCCCGATGTCGTCGATCTGCCGGTCGGCCTCGTCCTCGGACATGGCGGAGAACTCGGCGCCGGTGATGGCCCGACCCTCGATGCCGAGCTGGCGCGCGATGGCCTCGGCGGTGATGGCGTGGTCGCCGGTGATCATGCGGACCTTGATGCCCGCCGACTTGGCCTTCGCGATGGCGTCGCGCGCCTCTGCCCGTGGCGGGTCCACGATGCCCACGAGCGCGAGAAGCTGGAGATCGGTCACGAGGGGCAGCAGGTCGGCGCTCGGATCGAAGGTGTCCGGGTCGTAGTCGCGCCGACCGGTGGCCATGACGCGGAGACCCTGGGCCCCGAGGCGCTCGTTCTCCGCGAGATAGGGTGCTCGGAGCTGGTCGACCGGGATGAGCGTTCCGCCGGGACCGATGGCTGCGCTCGCCCGCGCGAGCAGCTGGTCCGGGGCGCCCTTGACGAACGCACGGATGACCGGCTTGCCGGTCGCATCGGTCATGCGGTGGAAGGTGGCCATGAACTTGTAGGCCGCGTCGAACGGCAGTGTCGCGACGCGCGGGAAGCGCTCGCGAGTGAGTGCCGGGTCGACGCCGCCCTTGGCCGCGAGGACGACCAGGGCACCCTCGGTGGGATCGCCGATCAGGGCCCCGTCCTTCACTTCCGCATCGGCGCACAGCGCCATCGGCAGCAGGAGCTCATCGAGCTCCACGTCCGACTCGCCCCCGACGTGGGTGATCTGCCCGTCGGTGGAGTAGCCGGTGCCGGTGATCGCATAGTGGCGGCCGACGACGGCCATCTCGACCGCGGTCATCTGGTTGAGGGTCAGCGTGCCCGTCTTGTCCGAGTTGATGGCGGACGTCGATCCGAGGGTCTCGACCGAGCGCAGTCGCTTGACGATGGCGCCGGCGGCGGCGAGCGCCGTCGTGCCACTTGTGAGGATCGTGGTGACCACCGCCGGCAGGCCGGTGGGGATCGCCGAGACCGAGAACGCGATCGCCGTCACGAACAGGACGTCGAGGGGAGTGTCCCGCCACAGCCCGATGCCGATCGAGATGGCGAGCGCAGCGCCCGCGATGACCAGGATCTGATTGGTCAGGGCGGTGAGCTGGCGGGTCAGGGGCGTGACCTCGTCCTTCGTCCGCTGGAGCATGCCGCTGATGTGCCCGACCTCGGTCGACATGCCGGTGGCGACCACGAGGATCGAGCCCGCACCACGCGTGACCTGGGTGTTCATGAACGCGAGGTCGACGCGATCCCCGAGCCCCGCATCCGCGGCGACCGCCTCCACCTGCTTGGGCACCGGGACGCTCTCGCCGGTCAGGGCCGATTCGTCGATCTCGAGCGTCGCCGCGGTGATGATCCGACCGTCCGCAGGCACGAGGTCGCCCGCCTCGATCTGGACGATGTCGCCGGGCACGAGATCGGCCATCGGGAGCTCGACGAGCGCACCGCCGCGCCGCGCCTTCGCCTTGACGACCATCATCTTCTGGAGGGCCGCCACGCTGGCCGACGCCTTGCCCTCCTGGTTGAGCCCCATCGCGGCGTTGAAGAGGGTCAGCCCGATGAGGACGACGCCCGTTGCCACCTGGTCCGGGAGGAACAGGCTCACGACGCCGGCCACGAGCAGCACGAGCTGCATCGGGTCCTTGTACTGGCGCACGAACGCCTGCCAGCGCGGCTCGCGGGGTGCTTCCGCGAACTTGTTCGGACCGAACCTGGCACGACGCGTGTCCGCCTCAGCAGCCGACAGGCCCTGCGCCGCGGTGACGCCTTGCCGCTCGAGCGCCTCAGCGGGCGTCAGGCCATGCCAGGCGACGGATGGGTCCTGGGTCGTGCCGGCTGGGCTTTCGGCCATGGTGCGTCTCCGATCCTAGCGGTGTGGTGACGGACGCGATCGATCGGCGCCGGCGGTCATGCCACCGGCGGTCGGCTGAGCTTGGCGAAGTGTTCGAGGGCGGTCTTGGTCTTCGTCTGCTGGGTCCCGGTGAGGTTGACGCCGCGCTCGGCGAGGAACGCCCGCGATTCGGCCGCGGCCTGGAACGCCGCTGCCGGCAGGGCCTTGGTCGACAGCTCGAGGATACGCGAACCGTTCGGGTAGAACCACAGCTCGGCGACGTGCCGGCGGCTCATGCCCTCGGGCACGAATCGCACCTTGAGGACATTGATCGGGCCGAGCGGTACGAGGTCGTCCAGAGCGATCCCGGGAGGTGCGTGCTCCTCGTAGAAGGCTCGTTGCTCCTTGGAGAACACCTTGCGGATGGGCTTCTCGCGGCGCAGGACGGCCTTGACCGGCCCCGCATTCCATTGGGCCTTGAGTGACGCGGAGCAGACGAAGCCACCCGGCATGGCGTCGACCTCGACCCCGAAGTTCGGGGATCGGCGGAGCTTGGCCGGGAGGGACCCGGGGACGACCGGCCGGAGCTTGACGACCGAGTCGTCGCCTTTGTTCTGCACGCGGCGCGCGCGGACGACGACCCCGGCGGCGTACAGGGCGAGGTCCGGCGTGTCGAAGAACACCACCTGGCGGACCTGCGCATCCAGTGGGTCGATCTCGAGCGCCTGGATGGCGGAGCGCTGGTCGGTCTCGGGGACGGTGAGCTTCAGCTCGACGCTGTCAGCACCCTTGATCAGGGCGAGCACTTCCGACAGCTGCTCGCTCGTGAACCCCGCGGGCTGTGTGACGGACGCCCTTGGC
>DASPHN010000045.1:0-8954 GCA_035629655.1 Saccharimonadales bacterium (SeqCode)
CCCGGGCCGAGGACCGTCACGATGGCGATCGCCAGGATGAGGCTCGGGAAGGAGAGGACGACGTCCATCATGCGCATCAGGATGTTGTCGGACGCGCCGCCGAAGAAGCCGGCGATGGCGCCGATGAACGAGCCGATGAGGATCGCGAACCCGACCGTCAGGAAGCCGACGCGCAGCGAGATCTGGGCGCCGTAGACGACCCGGCTGAACTCGTCGCGGATATTGGCATCGAGGCCCATCAGGTGCTGGGGCTGGTCGGCCGGACAGCCCAGGAGGTGGATGCACGGCGGCTGGCCGGCTCGCCCCGGCTCGCCAAGGGAGAGCATCGAGGTGGTCGGCTCGTACGGGGCGATCACCGGGGCGAAGACGGCCACGAGGATGAGCAACCCCAGGATGAGCAGCCCGACCACCGCCGAGCGCTGGCGAAGGACGTTGCGGAGCGTGTCTCGCCGCAACGATCCCGCCACCGGGGGTCGTCCGGTGACCTCCGCGGTCAGCAGCTGTTCGCGCTGGCCGTCGGCGGAGACGGTCATGAGAGCCGGATCCGGGGGTCGAGGTAGGCGTACGAGACGTCGACCACGAGGTTGACCACGAGATAGGCGACGGCCACGACGATGGTGACGCCCTGGACGACGACGTAGTCACGTCCCGAGATGGCCTCGAACAGCGTCTTGCCCATCCCCGTCAGGTTGAAGATCGTCTCGGTCAGGATGGCGCCCGAGAGAAAGGCGCCGAGCGACAGGCCGATGACGGTGACCACGGGCAGGAGCGCGTTGCGCATCCCGTGGCGGACGACGACCGAGCGCTCCTTGAGGCCCTTGGCCCGGGCGGTCCGCACGTAATCGAGGCCGAGCACCTCGAGCAGGCTCGAGCGCGTCATCCGGGCGACGATCGCGAGCGGGATCGTCCCGACAGCGATGGCCGGCAGGATGAGATGGCGGGACACGTCGGCGAAGAGCTCCCATTGCAGGGTCACGAGCGTGTTGAAGAGGTACATGTTCGAGAAGAAGTCGAGGATCGTCCGCGGCAGGCCGGTGAGCGACTCCAGGCCCCACACCTCGGCCAGCGGTGCGACCGACAGGCCGGCCGACAGCCGGCCCGAGGGAGGCAAGGCGAACGGCGTGTCCTTGAGCAGGACGGCGAAGACGAAGGCGAGGATCAAGCCGAGTACGAAGACCGGGGTCGAGACGCCGAGGTTCGCGACGGCCATCGTGCCCACGTCGACCGGGGAGTTGCGCCGGGTCGCCGACAGCAGGCCGAGCGTGACCCCGAGGACGGTGGCGAAGACGAGGGCCACGGCGGTCAGCTCGACGGTGACCGGCAACCGCTCGAGGAGCAGCTCGGAGACCGGTCGACCGAACTTGATCGAGGTCCCGAGGTCGCCCTGGATCAGGGCGCCGACGTAGATGATGAACTGCTCCCAGATCGGCTTGTCGAGGCCGAAGCGGATCGCGAACTGGGCGCACAGCTCGGGCGTCGCCTTCTCGCCGTAGGCGGCGGTGCAGGGGTCGCCCGGGATGACCCGCACGAGGACGAAGACGAGGAACAGGATCCCGATGAGGACCGGGATGCTGGAGAGCAGGCGGCGGACGATGAAGCGCGCCATCTGGGTCGGCTGATCCCTCGTTGCACCTGGTCGGCCGAGGCGGCCGGAGACCTGAAGGGGATAGGCGAAGGGCGCCGCCGAGGCGACGCCCTTCGCGCGTGGGGTCGGGTGCTACCCCTCCGGTGCCGGCGGCGGCGGGTTGAGGAACCCACCGAACAGGCCCGGGAAGTACGTGAACGAGCCATCGCGGCCCTTGTGGAGCGGGTGCTCCGCATCCCACTGGGACGCATAGGACAGGACGACGTCGTTCGCGTCGAGGGCGGCCCCGTCGTGGAACGTCACGCCGCTGCGCAGCGTGCAGGTCCAGACGTCCAGGGTCGCGTTCGGGGTGCAGGACTCGGCCAGGGCCGGCTCTGCGGCGGTGCCACCGATCTCGTAGGCGTAGAGGCCTTCCATCATCTGCTCGCAGACGCGAAGCGCCTCGCCGTCGGACTCGTCGGCGCAATACAGGCCGGGCGGCTCCCCGTTCTGCATCCAGACCATCTGGGTGCGGTCACCGGGGGTCATCGACCCGAAGTGCTCGTTGCCGAGCGGCGACGAGTGGGCGCCCTGGACGTCCGCGCGATAGGCGACGGCTGACCCACCATGGGCCACCGGGACCATCGGCACGTGCGCCTTGATGGCGTTGTTGGCCTTCACGTAGGCCGGCTCGCGCGACGCGTCGTCCGCGCCACCCGCACCCTCGGCCAGGGCCGAGGTGATGTCGTCGAACTTCTCACCGAAGCTCTTCGAGGAACCGGAGCCGAAGTGGAAGTCGAGGAAGTTCGTGACGTCGGGGTAGTCCGCGCCCCAGCCCAGCAGGTAGATCCCGTCGAGCAATCCCTCATCGGAGTTGTCGAGGAAGGTGCCGGACTCCTGGACCTCGATCGTCGCGGTGATGCCGAGGTTCTCGGAGAGCTGGCGCTGGACTTCCTGGGCGATCGTCGTCGGTGCGGGCAGGTACCCGCGGGCGACGTCGCGAAGCTGGATCTTGGTGGTGAAGCCGTCCGGGAAGCCGGCGTCCGCGAGCATCTGCTTCGCGGCTGCCGCGTCGAACTCGTACCACGGGTCGCCGACGCAGCCATTCGGGATGGAGCACGGCGTGAAGTGCGAGGCGACTTCCGATCCGGGCGGATAGAAGTTGTCGACGATGGCCTGCCGGTCGATGCCCTGGGCGATCGCCTGACGGACCTTCTCGTTGTCGAACGGTGCGTACGTGTTGTTCATGCCGAGGTAGAGGACGTTGAGGCCCTCGCGCGGCTTGAGCGCCAGGTCCGCATTGGCCTCGACGGTCGGGAAGTCCGTCGGCCCGACATTGTCGATGCCGTCGACCGTCCCGGCCTGGAGCTCCACGAGCCGCTGTGCGGCCTCGGTGCCCCAGCGGACGATGAGCTTCTCGGTCTTGGCCTTCTCACCCCAGTACGCGTCGTTGCGCGCCATGGTGATGTCGGAGCCACGGTTCCAGGCTTCGAGGCTGTACGGCCCGGTGCCGTTGACCTGCTCGACGATGGCCTGGTTGGTCGTGCCGGCCGGGTCGATGTGCGACTCCAGCCAGGCGGTGTCGTTGATCGCGAACGAGGTGAACGCGATCTTCGAGAGGAAGGCGACGTCAGGGTTGCACAGCTCGAACACGACGGTGCCTTCGTCGGTGGAGCTGACGCGCTTGAAGTTGCCCGTGTAGGCGGAATGGTTCGCGTCCGGGGCCTCGGCCTGCCCGCACGGGGCCTCGCCGGTCTCGGGATAGGCCATCGCCGTGAACGCCGCGGCGCTGGCAGGTGCCGAGGCGGGTGCCTCGCTGGCGGTGCCCGTCGACGGCGCGACCGATGCGGTCGTGCCGGAACAGGCCGCGAAGACGATCGCAGCAGCCGCGGTGAGTACCGCGAGCCGTGTCGACCACTTCGGTGATCGGGACATGCCCTAGCTCCTCCTCTGAAGCCCCATTTTCCCGGACCGTTCTGCCTCCCTGTCCGAGGCGTTGGGGCGTGGCGCAGCCACGCGGCACCGATCCCGGTGCGCGCGGGTGCCGGAACACTAGCACCGAGACGAGCCGTCGTCACGCCTGACGATCTGCGGTCACGAGGGCCGTGGCCGAGCATCGTCGCGTATGCTCGGCCGCATGCAGTCGGTCCGCGTGGGGCTCGCCCAGATCGCGCCACGCCTCGGCCTTCTCGAGGCGAACCTGACGCGCCATCACGAGCTCATCGACGAGGCGCGCGCCGGGGGCGTCGACCTGCTCGTCTTTCCCGAGCTTGGCCTGACCGGCTACCAGCTCCAGGACCTCGCCGCTGAGGTCTCCCTGCGCCTCGACGATCCGCGCCTGGCCGAGCTGACGAGGGCGACCAAGGGTCTCTCGGCGGTCGTCTCCTTCGTCGAGGAGTCGGCCGATCACCGGCTCTTCATCGCCGCCGCGCTGCTCGAGGACGGCGAGCTGCGGCACGTGCATCGAAAGCTCTTCCTGCCGACCTACGGGCTGTTCGACGAGCGCCGCTTCTTCGCGGCCGGGGATGTGCTGCGGGCGGTGCCGTCGCGCCTAGGCGTCGGTGTCGGGATCGGCGTGTGCGAGGACTTCTGGCATCTGCCCGTCCCGCAGCTCCTCGCCCTCGACGGCGCGCAGATCCTCATCAACGTCTCGTCGTCGCCGGGGCGGGACCTGGCAGCCACCAACGAGGTCGGTCTCGGCACCGCGACCTCGTGGCGGACGCTCATGCGGACCTACGCCCAACTGACGACCTCGTTCGTCATCTTCTGCAACCGCGTGGGCATCGACGAGTCGATCTCGTTCTGGGGCGGCTCCGAGGTGATCGCTCCCACCGGCGCTGCCCTGTTCAGCGCGCCGCTGTACGACGAGGGCCTCTTCATGGTCGATATCGCGACGGCCGACATCCGACGCGAGCGCATCGGGTTGCCGCTGCTGCGCGACGAACGTCCCGAGCTGCAGGTCCGCGAGCTGGAGCGGATCATCGCGGAGCGCGCCGGGCTGGCTCGGGACGCCACGAGCGACCCGAACGCCGAGCCGGGACTGGATGTCGCCCCCGGCTTCCCGGTACCGCGGCCGATCGGCTTTCGGAAGAAGGCGGGCGGGTGAGCGCGGCGACGCCGGCGTTCGAGCTGCCGACCGAGCTCGCCATCGATACCGACGTCGCGCGGCGAGTGATCGGGGAGTTCATCCGATCGCAGTTGCGCCAGGCCGGCTTCGAGCGGGTTGTCCTCGGGTTATCGGGCGGTATCGATTCGGCGCTGGTGGCCTACCTCGTCGCCGAGGCGATCGGTGCCGAACGCCTGCTCTGCGTGCTCATGCCCTATCGGACATCCTCGCCGGCGTCGCGGACGGATGCCGAGACCGTCGTGGCACGCCTCGGCGCTGCGGCCGAGATCGTCGACATCACGCCGATGGTCGATGGGTTCTTCGGGTCCGAGACAGAGGCCTCACCGCTGCGGCGCGGCAACTTCATGGCTCGTCAGCGGATGGCCGTCCTGTACGACCGCTCGGTGACCTGGGGCGGACTCGTCGTCGGGACGGGCAACAAGACCGAGTCGCTCATCGGCTACACGACGGTGTTCGGCGACAACGCGTGCGCGTTCAATCCCGTCGGCGACTTGTACAAGAGCCAGGTCCGCCAGGTCTCGGCCGCCATCGGCGTTCCCGACGAGATCGTGCGCAAGGCGCCCTCGGCCGACCTGTGGCCGGGTCAGACCGACGAGTCGGAGGCCGGATTCAGCTACCCCGAGCTCGACCGGCTCCTCTTCTGGCGCATCGACAAGCGACGATCGGTCGATGAGGTCGTGGCCCTCGGCTTCTCGCCCGAGATGGTGGCCCGGGTGGACCGGATGGTGGCCGGCGCCGAGTTCAAGCGGCAGGTGCCGCCGATCGCCAAGCTCGGGCCGCGGACGGCCGGCGTCGACTACCTGTACCCGCGACGACGGCCGGGCTCGGAGCGCGGGTGAGCGAGGCCGCCTCGGCCGGCGACGGCCCGACCGGCACCCTCTACGTCGTCGCGACGCCGATCGGGAACCTGGGCGACATCACCTTCCGCGCGGTTGACGTCCTGCGGACGGTCGCTCGGATCGCCGCCGAGGACACCCGGCTCACCCGGCGGCTGCTGGATCGGTACGAGATCGAGACGCCCCTCACGAGCTATCACGCGCACAGCGGGCCGGGCCGGCTCGAGGCGCTCCTCGAGGGGTTGCGCGCCGGGCACGACCTGGCCCTCGTCACCGACGCCGGCACGCCGGTCGTGAGCGACCCGGGCGCCGACCTCGTCATGGCCTGGGCCTCGCAGGGCGGCACCGTCGTGCCCATCCCGGGGGCGTCCGCCGTGCTGGCGGCCGTGGCGGCGACCGGGCTGGCCGGGCCGCGCTGGGCGTTCGAGGGCTTCCTGCCGCGCTCCGGTCGGGAGCGCAAGGCCAGGCTGGCGGCGATCGCTCGCGAGGGCCGGGGGGCCGTGCTGTTCGAAGGGCCCGGGCGGGTCGCGGCTACGCTCCGGGATCTCGCCGCGGCCTGCGGCGCGGAGCGACCCGGGGCCGTCGCTCGGGAGCTGACCAAGCGCCACGAGACGATCACCCACGGGACGCTGGGTGCGCTGGCGGCCTCGGCGGGGGAGGGCGCCATCCCGGCACGCGGCGAGTTCGTGCTGGTCGTCGGCATGGCGACGGCTGGACCGGATGGCCTCGTACCCGGCCCTCCCGACGAAACGGGGAGCGACGCCGTCGATCCGCTCGCCGCGGCTCGCGCAGCGGTCGAGCGCCTCGTCAGCGAGGGCGTGGCGCGGGGCGATGCCGCACGGCGGGTGGCGGGGACGAGCGGGATCCCGCGCCGGCAGCTGTACGGCGTCGGGGACGGGTCCTAGGAGCGGGGCGAGCCGGCGTTCGTGTCCGGATCCGAGTCGGCGTCGCTGCCTGCCTTGGCGCTCCGTGACGTGGCCGCCGCCGCGGCACGCTCGCGTTCATCGTCCGTCCGGGTCGGCGTGCCGTCGGCCCCGGGATCGCGGCCGGCGCCCTCGGCACCCTGGTCATCGCCGCCCAGCGCCGATCGGGCCGCGGCCACCCCCACCGACGCAAGGCGCACGGCCCAGCGCCACTGTGGTCCGGCCGCCTTGTCCAGGGCGTCGACGGTCTTGTCGTCGGCCGCGGCATCGAGCACCGCTCCGGCTCCCGACCGGACGAGGCGGCCGACGTTCGTGAGGGTCGCCTTGGCGCCGGCCTCGGCGGGACTGCCGGCGCCGAGCACCGCGTCTCCGGCCATCGCGCCTGCGCGAAGGTCGCGCTCGACCTGCAGACGCTGGCGGTACAGGACTTCCCACTCCTCGTAGGGGATCTCGACGGCGGACAGCACCTCGTCGATCGCAGCCAGCTCGGCGACCGCGACGTCGTCGAATGGTGCGGGCTGATCGGGCGTGTCCGGGCGAGCCTTGGCGAGCGCGGTCAGACGATCCTCGACGGCCTGTGACTCGGCGCTCACCGTCAGGTGCGCGGCCGACGTCGTGAGTCGGCTGGCCATCGCGGCACGCGCCCGAGCCACGAGCTCCGGCTTGCCGGAGATCAGGAGGTCCATCGGGTAGATGAGGATGTCGAGATCCTTGCCGTCGAGCTGGATCATCCGCTCGGGGATGAGGCCACCGGCGCCCGTGCCGGCCACCGCGGCCAGCCAGCGCGCCGGCTTCGACATCGCCGCCGGGGCGGCCGTGGGCTGGACCTCGAGTCCTGCCGCCGTGACGGCACGGTCGAGGTCAGCGGCCACCTGGTCGTAGGCGCCGGGCAGGACGACGAGCGGGACGTGCGCATCGGTCCAGCCCTTGGCCAGGCTTCGCGCCTTCCGCCAGATCGCCAGGCCGGCAAGGAACACGAGCAGGACGGCCAGCAGCACGGTCAGCGGGTAGCCACGCACGACGGCCTCGCCGATGGTCCGCAGGTCGCGTTTCGTGTCGGGCCGGGCGAGGGCGAGCGTCAGGCCGCCGACGACGGCCGGGACGACGATGGCCCCGATCAGCATCGCGAGGCGGATGACCCACTCGGGCACGATCGACTGGCCCGGTACGAGGACCAGGAGGAACGTCCCGACATCGGGAAAGAGGACGCCCGCGACGAGGACCATCCAGATCACCGACCCGAACGTGATCCCGAGCAGCAGGAACTGGCGGGACGCCGGGACGCGCCCGAAGAGCAGCGTGCTTGCCCACCCGAGGGCGGTCGTGAGGATCTTGCCGGCGAAGCGTGAGCCGAAGGCGAGGAGTGCAGCGAGGAAGGCCATCGGCCGGAGCGTGGCCGTGGCGCGGTCACGGCCGGGCTGTCGGGCGGGGGAGGGACATTGCGGTCGCGTGACGAACGGCCGCGACCACCCCGCTCCTTCTTTTTTGAGGTCGTCTAGGACCCTTTTGAGCTCGTCTAGGAGCGGTCTCGACGAAGGGGCGGCGACGCGGGAGGGGCTCGCGCCGCCGCCAGTGGGGAGTCCTGTCGTCAGGCGGCCGCTTCGTCCGGATCGGCCTCCTCATCGTCGTCGTCGTCCGAGCCGGCAGCCGCGAAGGCCGCCGCGTCGGCGAGGGGTTCGGTCGGCGGCGCCTCGCCGTACTGCTCGGCCTGGGCGACCAGCGAGTCGGCGGCCTGCTGGGCTTCGTAGTCCTTCTTCTTGCGGCCGGACAGCATCTCGACGTGCGACGCCACGATCTCGGTCTTCCAGTGCCGCTGGCCACGGTCATCGTCCCAGGAGCGCGTCTGGAGGCGCCCCTCGATCGCGACCTGCTGGCCCTTGCCGAGATACGTGCCGGCGATCTCCGCCAACCGATCCCAGGTCACGACCGGGTGGTACTCCGCCTTCTCGCGGCCACCGCCGATGAATTCGTTGCTCGCGACGGTGAACGTCGTGACGTTCTTGCCGCTGGCGAGGCTGCGCATCTCCGGATCGCGCGTGAGGCGCCCGGTGAGCAGGACCTTGTTCACGGTCCAGTCTCCTTCCCGGTCGGCCGGATGCTCCGGTCCCGACCCTGCGTGGCACGGCGGGCGGTATGGGTCGCCGGCCCCGGCGGACGGGCCACGGCGGGCGGACGCTCGACGGGTCGGCGCTCGGCGGGGCCGGCGGATGCCTGGCGGGCACGTCGGACCCTAGCCCGGGAGGCTCACCGCGGACGTATCAGCTGGTCGACGCGCACGCAACGCAGGTGCGGGCTCCGACCGGATCGATCAGCCGGCGGCGGACTGGCCCTGGCCGCTGGATGTGGGCGCGATCGAGTCGACGCCATCGGGGCGACGGCGTCGGGTGGCGGGCCGTTCGGCCGAGGCGATCCCCAGTGCGCCGTCCGGGGCCATCGTCCGCGAGTCCTCAGGGGGGTGAGCATCGGCCAGCCCACCGTCGACGACGCCACCGACCGCCGTGTCC
>DASPHN010000046.1:0-5903 GCA_035629655.1 Saccharimonadales bacterium (SeqCode)
CTCAGCCTCACGAGCGACTACGAGTTCCGGGTTCGCGCCGTCGACGGCGCAGGCAATTGGAGCCCCTGGAAGGAAGTCGCCGCGCCGCTCGACTTCAGAGTCGTCAGCGATCGGTCCTCCTCGATCACCTACAAGGGCACCTGGAAGCGGGCTGCTGTCGCGTCGGCGACGAACCTCGTCCGCACGACGTCGACCGCGACGGGCGCGACCGCGAGCTACCAGTTCACCGGCCGGGGCATCGCGCTCGTGATGCCTCGAAGCTCCGTCCGCGGTCGGGTCACGATCTACATCGATGGCGTCAACGTGGCGGTCGTCGACACCTACAGCAGAACGGTCCAGGCGCGCCGGGTCGTGTTCCACAAGACCTGGGCGAGTGCGGGCACGCACCGCATCACCGTCAGGGTCAACGGCACCTCCGGACGCCGAACGGTCTCGATCGACGGCTTCGTCGTCCTGCTGTAACGCAGGCCGCCGGCCGTCCGGCCGGCGTGCTTGCCTCGATGCGCTATGGTGACGGCCCGACGCCGCGGGCCGGGTACCCGCAGGCGAGCGTGAGGCAGCTGAGGTCCATCCGTGGCTCGAGCGATGTGGAAGGGGGCCATCCAATTCGGATTGGTCACCATCCCGGTCAAGCTCTATCTCGCGACCGAGTCCAAGGGCATCAGCTTCAACATGCTCCACAAGGAGGACCTGTCGCGGATCCAGATGAAGGTCTGGTGCCCGGTCGAGGATGAGCCCATCTCCCGGGGCGACACCGTGAAGGGCTTCGAGTACGCCCCGGGCGAGTACGTCGTCATCACCGACGAGGACCTCGAGCGCGTCCCGCTCAAGACCGTCCGATCGATCGAGATCGAGCAGTTCACGAAGGCCGAGCGCGACGACAACGCCGTCCGGTTCGTGAAGAGCGCCTACTACCTCGAGCCGGACAAGATCGGCCGAAAGGCGTTCTATCTGCTGAAGTCGGTCCTCGAGGAGGACGGCCTCACCGCCATCTGCAAGGTCGTGATCAAGGATCGCGAGGCCCTGGCCGCGCTCGATCCGTTCGGCGACACGATGCTCATGAGCACCCTTCACTGGCCCGATGAGATCCGGTCGACGAAGGAGCTCGACCTCCCGGACGAGGACTTCGACTACAAGCCCGCCGAACTCGCGATGGCCAAGCAGCTCGTGTCCGCGATGACCGCCGAGTTCGACCCGAGCCAGTACAAAGACGAGTACCGCGAGGCGCTCGAGACGATCATCCAGGCCAAGGTCGAGGGCAAGGAGACCGTCGAGATCGAGGAGCCCGAAGAGGGTGGCAAGCTCATCGACTTGATGGCCGCGCTCGAAGCCTCGGTCAACGCCGCCAAGGAGGCCCGGACCGCGGGCTCCGAGAAGCCCGTCTCCGTCGCCGAGGCCCGCAAGGCCAAGGACGCCAAGGCCGACACTGAAGCGAAGGCCGCCAAGGCCGCGAAGCCGGCCGCCTCGAAGACCCGGGCCAAGGCCGCGGCCGCTGACGACGAGGACGAGGCCAAGGCCAAGCCGGCCCGCCGCCGCAAGTCGGCCTGACGCCGGCTCAGGTGGGCGGGCGCCGCGCGGGTTGCCCGCGCCCGCGCTCGTGGCCCGCCAAACGCCCGACCGGTAACGCTATCTCCGCCCTCATGGCCGATCCCCGCCTCATGCACGCCCCAGGAGCGTTAGGCGGCCGGAGTCACCCTCGAGGCACCCGAATCGCGTCTAACGCCCACCACACGGGCGTTTGACGCGAAGCATGGCTCTGACACGAGGAATCGAGCGGCGTCGCTCGCCTAACGCTCAGCAGGTGTGCGTTCGACGTCGCCCGGATCCCCGTCAGCCCAGCGACCGAATCCTCGACCGGAGCCAGCGGTAGGCGCCAGACGTCGGCTGCCGGAGCGCCCCAGGTAGTCGACGACGGATTCGCCGACCGGTGCGATGGACCGCCGCGAGTGTGATCGCCGCTGCGCCGACCGGGATCGCGTCCTTCGCGCCCTTCGGCCGTCGATCGACCCGCGACACCTCCACGGTCGCTCCGCTTCCGGGGATCACGCGCGATCGGACGAGGCGATCGGGCGGCCAGTACAGCGGTGGGAGCGGGCGGATCGACCTGCCCTGCGACATCGCGTCACCGAGGGGATAGGGCGCGAGATCGAGGCCGAATGCATTGATGCGGGTGCGAACCTCCCACTCGCCGACCCCGAGTGGCCGACCGACCGCCAGCCGCTCAGGATCGATGGTCGCCGTCCCCTCGATCTGGAAGGGAACCATCGACGCGGCCGAGTGCTGGTCCTCGGCGAGCGACAACGTCACGGTCGAAGGCACGGCCCATTCGACCGCGGTCGCCCGTTCATGCAGCAGGAGCCCGGCCCCGATGTCTTCGACCTCGTCGGTGACGTCGATGGGCTCGGAGACGATGCCGTCGGCCAGGGCCGGGTCCAGCTGGGTCCGCCCGCCATGCCGACGAAGGAGTAGTCGACCCTCGGACAGGTCGATCCCCGCCGAGAACTTGAGCCGCAGCTTGCCATCGTCCCACCGTGCCGACGTCACGCGAGACGGTGCGCGCGGCTCGAGCAACCGCTGGTTGAGTCGGATGAGCGCGTCGAGCCGGCCCGATCGGATCAGGGCCCCGCGGATGCGGCCGACCGCCCCGATGCCGGCCTCGACGAGCTCGTCGATGTAATCCAGGTAGACGCCTCGGACGTCCGCGAACAGCCTGGCTTGCCGAGCAATGTCTGCACCGAGGAAGCGACGCGTGCGAAGGGGCAACAGCATCTGGACGCGACAGAAGCGTCGGAGGATCCGGGCCCGTGCCGCGCCCGGCTCCGTGTTCGCGATCACGACATCGAGCACTTCCCGCAGGTTGTCGTAGTAGCCGGGCGGATCCGAGTGCAGCGACCCGATGTGGTCCTGTGCCGCCACGTCGCGCTTCAGGTAGAAGTAGCAGGGCTCGTCCGCAAGGATCGAAACCGAGGATGCCGCGAAGTACGCCTTGACGACGAAGAGCTGGTCCTCGAGCCGACGTCGTCCCTCCGGAAAGGCGATGGCATGCTCGGCCAGGAACGTGCGTCGAAACATCTTGTGTGGAGTCAGGGAATCGATGAGCGGCGCGTCGTGGATCGTGCACGACGGTCGGTTCCGCGCGTAGAGCCCCAGCGCCACGGGCCGAAAGTCGCTCGTGACCTTGCCGAGCACGATATCGGCATGGTTCTCCTGGCCCATCGCCACCAGGCGGCGGAGGGAGTCGGGCGACATCTCGTCGTCCTGGTCCATGAACTGGATGAACTCGCCGCGCGCCCGCTCGATGCCGATGTTGCGAGGCCGCCCGGGCCATCCTGAGTGCTCGCTGCGGACCACCGAGAGGTTCGGATACCGGTCGGCCATCGCATCAAGACGGGCCGGCGTGTCATCGGTCGATCCATCATCGACCGCGATCACCTCGAAGGCGTCCCTCGGAAGCGTCTGGCGCATGAGCGACGCGATGCCGGCCTCCAGGTACCAACCGGCGTTGTAGGTCGGGATGACCACGCTGACGAGCATCGCGAGCGGATGGTCGCACCAGGCCGTTGCGACGATACCGGCGCGGCCGGCGCCGCCCGCCGTGCCATCACGCGTGATGCCAGCGAGGTGCATCGCCCAGCGAAGGCCGTCGCCGCGCGACGATGGCTGGCACACTCCCCGTGATGCCCCTCGAGGAATACCGCCGCAAGCGCGACTTCGCGAAGACCCCCGAGCCGGCGCCGGCCGTCGTGACCGGCACGACCGGGCGATTCGTCGTGCAACGCCATCGAGCGTCGCGACTGCACTACGACTTCCGCCTCGAGATCGAAGGCGTCCTCGTCAGCTGGGCCGTCCCGAAAGGCCCCACCCTCGACTCGAAGACGCGCCGGATGGCCGTCCACGTCGAAGACCACCCGATCGAGTACTTCGACTTCGAAGGCGTCATCCCGGCCAAGCAGTACGGCGCCGGGGACGTGATCGTCTGGGACTGGGGCACCTGGGAACCCGAGGCCCCGACGCTCGACCCCAGGAAGGCCGTCGAGGACGGTGAGCTGAAGTTCCGGCTCCACGGCCAGAAGGTGAAGGGCCGCTTCACGATCGTGCGGACGAGTCGCCGGCCTGGGAGCGCCCCGAGCACCGCCTTCGAGGACGACCAGGGCGACCAATGGCTGCTCATCCACAAGCGTGACGAGCACGCCCAGGACGGCTGGGACGCCGAGGACCATCCGCAGAGCGTGAAGACCGGTCGGACGAACGACGAGGTGAAGGCCAACCGGGATGCCGTCTGGATCAGCCAAGCGCCCGCCGCGACCGCCGAGATCGACCTCCAGGGCGCGAAGGCAGCCCCGATGCCGCAGAACCTCGAACCGATGCTCGCGACCCTGGCGTCCAAGCCGTTCAGCGATCCGGACTGGCTCTTCGAGATCAAGTGGGACGGCTTTCGGGTGCAGGCGGTCGTCGACCACGGGAAGGTCCGGACGTGGACGCGCAACCTCAACGAGGCCGAGACGTACTTTCCGAGGCTCCTGACGCCGGCCAGCTGGATCGAGGCCGAGCAGGCGATCGTCGATGGCGAGGTCGTCGCCCTCGACGACAACGGCGTGCCGGACTTCAGCCTGTTGCAGACCAAGCTCGGCGGAAAGAGCTCGGCTGGGCTCGTGTTCCAGGCGTTCGACCTGCTCTATCACGACGGCCGCCTGCTCCTCGACGTCCCGCTCGAGGATCGGAAGCGGCTCCTGCGGAGCGTGCTGAAAGAGCATCCCCGAGTGCGGTTCGCCGCGCACGTCGAGGGGGAGGGGATCGCGTTCCATGACGCGGCGGCCAAGCTGGGTGTGGAGGGGATCGTCGCCAAGCTCCGCAGGTCGCGGTACGAGCCCGGCCGGCGGACGCCGGCATGGCTCAAGCTCAAGATCCGGCCGGAGCAGGAGCTCGTGGTCGGTGGCTGGACCCCGGGGAGCGGCAACGCCAAGGACCTCGGCGCGCTCGCCATCGGCGTGTACGAGGACGGCAAGCTCCGCTTCGCGGGCAAGGTCGGGTCCGGGTTCACGGGCGGGATCCGCCGCGACCTGCTCGATCGTCTCGTGCCGCTCGTCCAGGAAGCAGCCCCCTTCGACCCGCCGCCGCCAAAGGATAACCGTGGCCGCTGGGGCGGCGACCTGCAGGGCATCACCTGGGTCCGTCCCGAGCTCGTGATCCGTGCCGAGATCGGCGGCTGGACCCGCGATGGTCACGTCCGACAGACGGCCTACAAGGGCCTCGAGCCGGGCCGTGACCCGACGACCGTGGTCCGCGAGACGGCGGTCACCACGGCCACTGCGGTCCGTGCCGCCGAAGCCGCCCTCCCCGACGAACCGGAGGATCCCCCGATGCCGACCGCCAAAGCCGCCAAGGGTGGCAAGACCGCCAGGACGTCGCCGCCGCCGGTCGCCAACTACCCCGGCGCCACCGCAGCCGAGCTGGCTGCCCTCGACGGCCTCGGGAAGGAGGGCGTCTGGTCGGTCGGTGGCCACGAGCTCAAGCTGACCAACCTCGACAAGCCGCTGTTCGAGCCGCGCCCGCAAGGCCCCGGCAGCGGGCCCATCACCAAGCGCGAGCTGATCCGCTACTTCGCATCCATCGCCCCCACGATGCTTCCCCACCTCGCCGACCGCCCGCTCAATCTTCAGCGCTTTCCCAACGGCGCCGGCTCGCCCGGCTTCTGGCAGAAGGACATCCCCGAGACCGCGCCGAAGTGGCTGACCCGCTGGCACGAGACCGGGGTCGACGGACGCACGGACCGCGACGCCAACGACCACCTCATCGCGAACGAGGTCGGGGCGTTGTGCTGGCTCGGCAACCAGGCGAGCTTCGAGATCCATGCCTGGACCGGCAAGCTGCCCGACCCGTGGCTGCCGACGTTCGCCTACATC
>DASPHN010000047.1:0-8750 GCA_035629655.1 Saccharimonadales bacterium (SeqCode)
CGCCGTCCCGAGCGAGCCTGCTGCCGTCGTACTCGGGGAGGCTGGACATCCCGATGCTGTAGGCGCCGCCGTGGATCCAGATCATGACCGGCAGCCCAGCCTCTCGGCTCGGATCGGGGGACCAGACGTTGAGCGTCAGCCAGTCGTGGCCCGTGGCGTCCTGCGCCGACCGGTCCATGCCGAACGCCGCGGCCTGCGGCGGTGGCGGTCCGAAGGCCAGGGCGTCCCGCACACCGTCCCATCGCCGGACCGGCCGTGGCGCGCGGAGACGCAGCGAGTCCACCGGCGGTTCGGCGAAGGGGATGCCTCGGAAGACTCCCAACCCCGCCTCCCAGGTGCCGCGAACCGTCCCGACGGCCGCGCGGACATCGGGCCTGGATCCGGCCGGCGTGGTCTGGGCAACGGTCGTCACAGGTTCCTCGTGTGTCCCCACCCGGCGCGAAGTGTCGCCTCCCATCCTGACGCGTCCGGGACATGACGAGGCCCGGGTCGCGCGACCCGGGCCTCGTGGGGTGTCGACCGATCCGCCGAACTAGCGGAGGGGCGCCATCGAGCGTCCGCGGCCCGGGACGGGCAGCCGCCGCTCGCCCTGGTTCGCCCGCCCCCGCTCGGAGCTGGCGGCATCGAAGTCCGACGTCGCGAGGAACGTCGGCGGCACGCGCACGTGGGTCGCCTGTTCGAACGCAAAGGCAAGACCGATGAGCGTCGGCTCCGACCAGCGTCCGCCGATGAACGACACGCCGACGGGCAACGGCCCGACGAACCCGTTCGCGACGGTGATGCCCGCATAGCCGCTCACGGCCGCGGCGCCCGAGGACGAGATGAAGCCGTCGAAGCTGTCGCCGTTGACCGGGTCTGTCACCCAGGCCGGGTTGTTCGTCGGGGCGACGATGGCGTCCAGGTCATGCGCGGCGAGCACGTCATCGATCGCCGCCTGGATCACCGGCGTCGTGGCCGCACGGGCGGCCGCACAGTCGGGATCGGCTCGTCCGCCGGTCTCCTGTGCCAGGTCGAAGACCAGGTTGTTCCAGGGTCCTTCGAGCTCCGGGTGATCGTTGTTGAAATCGATCAGGTCCTGGAGCGTCTTCGGATAGCCGGCGTCCGTGTACGTGTCGAGGTAGCTCGCGATGTCGGTCTTGAATTCGCACAGCAGGGCGTCGAACTCGCGCGCGAACCCGTCGCCGAAGTCGATCTCGAGCGGATCGACGACGGTCGCGCCGAGGCTTTCCAGCTTGTCGACCGTCGCCTCGAAGATCTCGATCGTCGCCGGATCACCGGCGGCGTCGTACGAGTGCCAGACGCCGATCCGGGCCCCGTCGAGGGCGTCTGCATCGAGGAACGGGGTGTAGTCGGTCAAGGCATGGCCGGCCTGTTCAGCGGTCGCAGCGTCGTCCGGGTCGACACCCACGCCCGCGCCGAGGAGCACGGCCGCATCGGTGACGTTGCGAGCCATCGGCCCCGCGGTGTCCTGGTCGGCCGAGATCGGGATGATCCCGGCGCGGCTCCAGAGCCCGATGGTCGGCTTGATGCCGACGATGCCGTTCGCGCCCGCCGGACAGACGATCGAGCCGTCCGTCTCCGTCCCGACACCGACCGTCGCAAGGTCCGCGGAGACGGCGACGGCGGTGCCCGAGCTCGAGCCGCACGGATTGCGATCCAGGACGTAGGCCATGTTCGTCTGGCCGCCGATCCCGCTCCAGCCGCTCGACGACGGCCCGGACCGGAAGTTCGCCCATTCCGAGAGATTCGCCTTGGCGATGATGATCGCCCCCGCCGCCTTCAGCTGCTGCACGATGAACGCATCGGACGGCGTCGAACCGGCGAGCGCCCAGGACCCGGCGGTGGTCGGCATGCCCGTCGTGTTCACGTTGTCCTTGACGATCACCGGGATCCCCAGGAGGGGTCGACGGTCGCCGCGCCGACGGGCGGCGTCGGCCTTCCGCGCGTCCGCCAGGGCGGTCGGGCTGACGGTGATGACCGCGTTGAGCTTCGGATCGAGCCGGGAGATGCGGTGGAGATAGAACTGGACCAGCTGCACCGCCTTCAACCGATGCCGGTCCATCAGGGACTGGAGCTGGGGGATCGTGGTCGCATCGATGTCGATGCCAGCGACCCTCGTGTTCGTGGGCTTGGCCGCCAGCACACTGGGCGCCGCCGTCCCGGTGACCCCCACCAGGAGCGCGAGCACGGTCGCGAGGACCAGGGAACGACGAGCCGACGTACGCATCGCGGGACCTCCACGGGATCGGGTGGACGGGGCGCGGGCTGGGCTCTGGGGGTTCAAGATGATGGTCGTCCCGCTGTCAAGTGGGTCGTCCGTCCCGGGTCGACGATATGCTGCCGCTGGTCCTGAACGCGGACGTCCTCGGCCTCGAGGCATTCGCCTCCCATCACGTCCCGCTCGAGGATGCTGCGGATGCGTACGAGCGGTTCCAGAAGAAGGACGACGGCGACGTCAAGGTCGTGTTCCGCCCCTGACGACGGTCCGCGGCCGGCAATGCCCAGGACGGCCGTCGAGCGACTGGCGATCGAGCTCACCGACCGTGGGCCCGATGACCCGATGACCGAGGAACTGCTCGGTTGGCTGTCCGGATCGAACCGGTTTCGCTCCTTCGCGGAGAGGTATCCGGACAAGATCCGCAAGAAGGTCCGGACGGCGCTCGACCCGGAGGCGCTGCGCGACGTCCGCGCGGAGCTCCAGGTCGCGCATCGGCTGCTGGCTGACCGACGGTTCGATCTGGCGTTCGAGGCGTACGGCAGCGGCCGGATCGGGCCGGACTTCACGGTGTCGTTCCGTAGCGTCCGCTCGTTCAACCTGGAGGTCACACGACTCCGGCACGCTCCACGGGTCACGGGCGAGGCATCGCCGCTGCTGGCGAAGCTCCGTCAGCTGCCGCCCAGCGTGCCGAACGCCGTGCTGTTCGCCATCGAGGGCGATGCGGCTTCCGCGCTCGACGTCGACGCCCTGGTCCGATCGCTTCGAGCGCGAGCCGACGCAAAGGACGACGCCTTCTTCGCCACGCGAGGGCTGCACGACAGGAAGGACTTCTACGAGCGCTTCCTGCGGCTCGGCGGCGTCGTCGTCTGGTGCGAGCGAGCGATCGGCGATGAGCGAGCTGCCCTCTGGATCAATCGCTCATCCCGGATCGCGCTCCCGGAACGCGCCACCCAAGCGGCGGTCCAGTGCCTGCGGTCGTGATCCGACCGGCCGGTGTCGATCGTGGGCTTCGCGCCGGTCACGCGCCCGTCTTGAGCTCCGCCAGCCGGGCGTCGATCTCCAATTCGTCCTGGTCCTCATCGAGGGACGAGAACTGCTCCTCGAGCGACGATGCGGCCACCTCTTCGCGGCCTCGGACCTCGGCCTCCTGGCGGCGAACCCGCTCCTCGAACCTCGAGATCTCCGACGTCGGGTCCATGACGGACACGCTCTGCAGGGTGGCCTGCACCTGCGACTGAGCCTGCGCCATCTTGGCCCGGCTGACGAGCTCGTCACGCTTCTGGACCAGCTCTTCGCGCTTGACCCGCAGGCGGTTGAGCCCATCCTTGAGCTTGTCGGCGAGCTCGGTCTGGGCGGCGATCTGTGTCTCGAGCGTCGTCGCCTGCTCCTCGTAGCTGAGCTGGCGACGCAGGGCGATCTTGGCCAGGTCGTCGAATCGATCGGCCTCGGTCGCGTTGCCCTGACCGCGCAACTCGTCAGCGCGTCGCGACGCGGCCTTGGCCTTCCCGAGCCAGTCGGCAGACGCGGTCCGCGCCTCGCGGGCGTCGTCCTCGATGAGCCGCAGATTGCCGATCGTCTGCGCGACGGCGTCCTCCGCCTCGGCGATGTTGTCGGTGAAGTCACGGACGAGCTGATCCAGCATCAGCTCCGGGTCTTCCGCCGAATCGAGGATCGCGTTGATGTTGGCTCGCACGAGCTGGCTGACTCGGCCGAGGATCGAGGACTGTGCCATGGCGTTCTCCTTGTGGATGTTCGTCTCGATACGGTAGGGCCCTCGGAGCGGGCCATGCAACGACTCGTCCTACCAGCGACCTCCCCGGCCGTGGCCACCCCCGCCACCACCGCCGCCGCCGAAGCCGCCCGATCCGAAGCCACCGCCGTTGCCCCAGCCTCCGCCACCGCCGCCGAGCCCACCGAGGTCCGGGAACCCGCCGTTGCCTGACCCGCCGCCCCACGGCGATCCGCCCCACCCGCCGCCGCCGGTGTTGCGACCACCGACGAGCACGCCACCGATGACTCCACCGAGGATCTGACCAAGGATGGCCGCCGTCGCGTCGCCTTGCGGCGAGCCTCGCCGCTGGCCATACCCGGGCCCGCCGAGATCCCAATCCGTGAAGTCCGCCTGCGCAGCCTGGTAGGCCTCCTCGGCCAGGGTCTCGGCACGTCGCGAGTGCTCGATGGTGGCCTGGGGATCCGTGCTGGCCGTGCCGGCGGCCAGGGCGAGCAGACGCTGCGCCTCCGCGATCCGCGTCCGAGCCGTCTCGCCGACGCCCCGCCGACGAGCCGTGATGAAGGCGACGGTCCGGTCGATCTCGGCGGCGGCCGTCCGCAGGGAGCCATCAGCCGCGAGCGCGAGCCGTTGGGCGGCCGCGTCCGCGTCGCGGACCCCGGCAAGCAGGCTGTCGGCCTGGCGGTGGGCCTCGGTCGCCAGTCGGACGGCCTCGAGGGGATCGAGCGGCCGGGCGTCGGCGGCTCGCCGTGCCGCGTCGAGCGCCGCTTCGGCGGCCCGGCCACTCTCGTGCAGTCCCCTAGCTTCGGGCCGGCGACCGAGTGCCTCCTGGGCATCGGCGAGATCCGCCGACGCAGCATCCAGCTCATCGGCCAGTCGACCCTCGGCGTCGGCCACGCTCGCGGCCAGACGCTCGATGGCATCGAGCAGGGTCGCCGCGCCCGTCACGCCTTCGAGCGCCTCGAGCGTCCCGACCGCCATCGACGCACGATCCGCCGACGCGGATGCGGTCGTCGCCCGGATGACCGCGTCTCGCGCGCCGGCGAGGCCCTTGCGCGCCTCTTCGAGGTTGCCCCGGATCGGGTCCGAAGCGCTGTCGGCGTAGGCCGCCAGGCGCGTCATCGCGGCTTCAGCTGCGGGCAGACGGTCCTCGATGGCCTCGATCTGCGCGGGCAGCGCCACGAGCGTCGTCGGGGCATCGCGCTCGAGGTCGCGGAGGCGGCGGATGTGATCCGTGCCCGCATCGAGGGTCGCCTGCGCCGCGCTCGCCCGGGCGACGATGTCCTGGAGCAGGCTCAGGCGGGTCGAGGGATCCTCGGGCACCTCGTCGTCCAGCCGCTGCCGGATGGTGAAGGCCGCGGCCAGCTCGGTCTTCGCCGTTGCGACGGCAGCACGGAGCTCCGTGACCGCTGCAGGGCCGAACGCCGCCTCGGCGAAGTCGACCTCCTGGCCGGCGTCCCGGATCCGTTCGTCCGTCGCGATCAGGAGCGCATTCGCCTGGCGGGCGAGCGCCTCCGGGTCGACGGGCGTCGGCGACGGACCGCCGGGGCCTGTGGGCCCCGCGCCGGACGGTGCGGACGCGGCCCTGGAACGGCGCCAGAGCAGGTACCCGCCGCCACCGATGAGAGCCAGGGCAGCGATCGTCCCCAACCCGATCCCACCGTCACCGTCTCCGGGATCGACGCTGCCGCCACCCGGCACCGCGGTCGGTGCGACGGGCGTGGGCTGGGCGGGTGGCTCCGTCGCCACCTCGGCGACGTTGGCCGCCCCCAGCGCCTCGAAGGTCCCGATCACGGCCTCGGGGAAGTCGCCGGCCTGGAGCGCAGGCTCGAGCGTGTCGCCGATGATCGAGTCCAGCTCCTGGTCGCTGATCTCGAGGCCATCGGAGACCCAGATGAAGTCGGTCCGGTCGTCGAGCGCGACGAGGACCAGGGCATCGTCGACCCCCAGCGAGTTGCGCTCCGCCGTCTCGAACGCGTACTCCGAGGCGGTCCGGTCGCCGGTCGTCGAGACGAAGACGACGAATGGCTGGACCCCTGAATCTTCGGCCACCGTGGCCGCCGCCTCCTCGATCCGGTCCCGGCCCGCATCGAGCGCACCGGTCGTATCGGTGATCGTGCCCTCGAGCTGCAGGACATCCTCGGCTCGAGCCGAGGCGGCCATCGAGAGCGCCAGGAAGGCAGTCATGGACCAGGCAGCGAGCAGGCGGTTGGATCGGATCGGCAGCCTCACGGGGCCGAATCGTAGGGCAAGACCGAGCCCCGTGCCCCGGCTGTCGACAAGTGGCGACGAGCCCGCCGCCCGGGCCATCATTCGGCCATGCGGAGGATCTCGCTGCCCGAACCCTTCGACCCCGCCCGCTCCGTGCTCGTCCGAGCCCCGGAGCGATCGGAGCCCGGCTACTGGGCCGGCTGCCCGAGCGTGCTGGTCGATGGCGCGCGCGTCTGGCTGACGTATCGAGAACGCCGTCCCCGCGGCTCGACCGCGGAGCGAGGTTGGCGCTGCGCCGTGGCGGTCAGCCGCGACGGGCTGACCTTCGAGGATGTGTGGGAGGTCCGGAAGGACGAGCTGGAGACGCCATCGATGGAGCGCTTCGACCTGACGAGGACCACGGAGGGCTACGAGCTGTTCGTGTCCTACGTCGATCCCGCCGATTCGAGGTGGCGCATCGATGCCGTCAGTGCCGCCCGACCCGAGGACTTCGACGTCGCGACACGACGGCCGGTCCTGACCGCCGCGTCGACCGGCACGGAGGGCGTGAAGGATCCGGTCGTGGTCCGGATCGATGACACCGTCGACCTGTACGCGAGCTACGCCGCGGCGGCGCCGTCGCTCGACGGTGCGGCCCATGCCAGCGCAGACATCTTCAACACCGGCACGACCCACCACCCGACTGGCGCGGCCATGCGCATCGGGTCCGAGTTCCGCTGGCTCGGCGAGGTGCTGCCTGTCGGGGCGCCGGGGGCGTGGGACGGATACCAGGCCAGGATCGGCTGCGTCGTCCGGACCGCGTCGGGATGGGTGGCCCTCTACGACGGCTCAGCGCGCCACGTCGAGAACTACGAGGAGCGTCTCGGCGTCGCCACGTCCGTCGATGGCCTCTCGTGGGAGCGAGCGAGCGAGACAGGACCATGGCTGATGGGCCCCGGTCCGACGGGATCCGTCCGGTATGCCGATGTGATCTTGCGTGACGAGGCCTGGTGGATCTACCACGAGGTCACGCGGCCCGATGGGGCACATGAGCTTCGCCTGGGATTCGCGGCGCTACCCCCGAGTGACGCCTGATCACCGTGTGCGCTCGAGGCAGCCGCTTCATCCGCTGAGGTCGCGCCGACCCTCGCGCAGCGCCTCGGCGATCGCCGTCACCCGCCGCGCCCGCGTCTCTGGCTTCTTGGCCGATTCGATCGACCGGACGAAGTTCTTGCGATAGAACGAGGGGAGGGCGTCGAAGAAGGCGCGGGCCTCCGCGTCGTCGCGCAGGGCGTCCGCCAGGTCGTCGGGCATGTCGGGTCCCTCGAGGCCGAGGATGACGTCGACCTGGAGGCCGTCGACGAGGCGTGGGTCGCGACACCACGATGGACCGAGCTCGAGGGCCGCGACCGTGTCGTCGGTCACGAGCTCGCCGCGCACCGGGTGCCCGGCGATGGACCCCGCCAGGTGGTATCGGCGCCGCGGCCCCCATTCGGCCGCCGGATCGAACGGCAGCTCCAGCCGGAAGCCACCTGTCGGTCGGGCCGCCAGTCGAGTCGAGAACCGTCGCTGATCCACGGCCGGAGTCTAGGCCGCTCCTCGAGCGGATGCGCGGCGGTGTGCCCCGGCGCTAGGTGCCGGCCAGTAGCTCGTCCAGGCGCTCGAAGTCCTCGTCCCGGCCGTCGTCGAACCCGCCGGCAAGATTCGCATCGCGGTCGTCGACGGACAGGAAGACCGTCAGGCCGTCGATCCGGCTCCGTCCCCGGGGCAGGTCGACGAAGGTGAACACCTCGATCGTCGGATGGCCCGGCTCGTCGTCGAACTCCCAGGTCTGGACGATCCGGTCCGGCGCGGTGACCTCATGGAACGACCCGTGGAACGGCCACTCCCGGTCGGCGCCGACGACGACATAGCTCCAGGACCCACCCGTGCGCGCATCGAAGGCGCGCATCGTGACCGTCGTGCCCCGCGGCCCGGTCCAGCGAGCCACGAGGTCGGCATCGACGTGGGCATCGAAGACGCGGCGGGCCGGCGCCTCGAACTCGCGCGAGAACGTGATGCTCTGCGCGCCCGCTTCGGCGGTCACGGTGCGCTGGTTGGTCATGTCGGCTCCTTCGCGGATTCGAGTAGCTCGTCGAGCCGCGCGTAGCGGGACTCCAGGCGGCGGCGGTGCGCCTCGAGCCAATCCACGGTGCGGCCGAGAGCGTCGGCC
Source organism: Saccharimonadales bacterium (SeqCode) (assembly GCA_035629655.1). Classification (GTDB taxonomy): domain Bacteria; phylum Chloroflexota; class Limnocylindria; order Limnocylindrales; family CSP1-4; genus SPCO01. The sequence goes on from DASPHN010000047.1 coordinate 8,350, forward strand.
TCGAGGCGAACGGGGCGGGTCTTGCCCTCTCGCCGCCTCGAGACGACACGAGCGGCTTCGAGCACCTTGATGTGCTTGGAGACGGCCTGGAGCGAGATGGGGAAGAGCGAGGCGAGCTCGTTCACCGTCGCGTCCCCGTCGACCAGGCGGTCGACGATCGCGCGGCGGACCGGGTCACCGAGGGCCGCGAACGTGGTCGCCAGGTCCGCCTGCATCATCACTCCATCATTCAACCATCCGGTTGATTGACTCTACCCGTCGACCGCCCTGTCGTCAACCGCCCAGGACAAGGCGAAGCCTCCGGGGGAGGACCGGAGGCTTCGTGCGCGGAGGAGGAGACCCGCGTTCGTCCGTTGTGACGAACGTCCCACCTGTCGCGTGATGCGCCGCCGGGCGTGCGT
>DASPHN010000048.1:0-3563 GCA_035629655.1 Saccharimonadales bacterium (SeqCode)
TCTTGAAGCTCGGGATCCCGACCATGATGTCGGCCTTGCCGAGCCGGGCGATCTGATCGCGGATGGCCGGCGTCAGGGCGGTCTGCGGCACGAGCCCACCGTACCATCCTCGGCTGCGGCGCGCGGCTTGCGAGCGTCCGCGGGACCGTCACGGCGGCCCTAGCGCCTCGGCATGCTGACCCTCGTCCAGTCGTCGCAGCGCTGGCCGGGTCGGTAGCGACTGTTGGCCGCCCGGAACGTGACGCCGGGAAACCCCTGTGCGCGCCACGAGCCGATCCAGGTCTGGATCGGCGGCCGGACGTAGACACCCTGCCGGACCAGGTCGTCGCCTGGCAGCACGGCCTCGAGCACCCGCTTGCGCTCCAGCAGCGGCGTCTCGAGGAGCCAGTCGCCATCGAGCCAGAGCAGGTCGACGACGACGAGGTTGACGATGTCCTCATCGGCGAACTGGCGGGCCGCAAGGTCGGCCTCGAGCCGCATCGCCGCTTCCTCGGTCCGGTTGCGGCGGACGCCGGTCATCGACTGGGCGATGAGCCGGCCGGTCGAAGGCAGCTCGTCCTCCACCCAGACGGCGTCCTCGGTCACGGCCTGCTTCGTGATGTACGCCTCGACGATCGCACCGGTCGTCGTGCGATCCATGGCCGCCCCGAACGCGGCTGCCAGACGCGCATGCCCGGGCACCGACTCTCCGTCGTCGAGGAGGACGGCTCCGCCGTCCTGGCCGGCGGCGATGACCCGGACGCCGGTCCACTGCGGTTCGACCACCGGCTCGACGATGCGGTCGGTCGTCGAGCTGCCGTAGATGGCCGGACGAAGAGGGCGCGCAAGGACGAAGGCTGTCGGTTCGTCCGTCATGGGCTCGGTCATGGCGGGCATCGTATCCGGCCTCGTGCCGCGTATCATCGGCCGGTGGCCAGCGCTGACCCGTCCAGCGGACCGGCTCCCCGTCGCGGCGGGCTCGCCGGACTGACGCCGAGTGGCCGCACGATCGTGCCCGTCGCCTGGTCCCTGTACGACTTCGCGAACACGATCTTCTCCTTTGCCGTCGTGTCCGGCGCCATCGGCCTGTACCTCATCCAGCCCGACCAGTTCGGCGAGCGCGATGGCAACGCGCTGCTCTCGATCGCGATCATCATCAGCGTCGGCCTGAACGCCCTGATCTCGCCGGTCCTGGGGGCCATCTCAGACCGTGGCGGGCGGCGGATGCCGTACCTGCTGGTCGCGACGGCCCTGTGCATCGGGGCGACGTTCTTCATCGCCGACGTGCCGCCGCTCCTCGGGCTTGCGCTGTTCATCCTCGCCAACTTCGCGTATCAGGCCGCGCTCATCTACTACGACGCGACGCTCAAGACGGTGTCCTACCCGGCATCCCGCGGCACGCTCTCGGGGATCGGCACGGCCATCGGCTACTGCGGGACGGTGGTGGTGGGGCTGCTGATCTTCCTGCTCGACGTCCCGGTCGCCGACCGGTTCCGGCTGGCGGCCGTCCTGTTCCTCGTCTTCGCGATCCCGATCTTCCTCGTGGTGCGAGAGCCGACGCCGGCGGTTCGGGAACGCATGTCGGGCCGCGAGCTCCTGGGTGCCTTCGGGCAGCTGCGCGAATCGATCGCGCACGCGAGGGCCGTGCCCGGACTCGGCCGGTTCCTCGTCGGACGGTTCTTCTACAGCGACGCGGTCAACACGGTCATCGTCGTGATGAGCGTCGTCACGGTGGCGACCCTGGGCGTGTCACCGGCGACGGCGAACATCATCCTGCTGCTGCTGACGGTCGTCGCCATCGCGATGTCGTTCGTGTGGGGCTGGCTGTGCGACCGCTGGGGGCCGAAGAGGACGCTGATCGCCGTGCTGATCTCGTGGGCTGCCGGCCTCGTGCTGGGCGGGGTGGCACTGGGGTTCGGCGAGGCGGGGCTCGTGCCGTTCCTCGTCGCCGGCGCGATCTTGGGCTCCGGCCTCGGCGGCGTCACGGTCGCCGACCGCGTGCTGATGGTCCGCCTGTCGCCGCCCGAGCGGATCGGCGAGTTCTTCGGGTTGTACGGGCTGGTCGGCAAGGGCTCCCAGGTGATCGGCCAGCTGCTCTACGGCGGGATCATCTTCCTGTTGCTCGGGACCCTTGGCAACGGCGCCTACCAGGTCGCCGTGCTCAGCCTGCTGGTCACGATGCTCATCGGGTTGTGGCTGGTCTGGCCGGTCCGCGACGACTGGGCGGGCAGCGGCGAGCTCGTCCGTCCGCGTGTCCCGCCGGAGCGCCTCGCGCCGGCGAGCGCCCCGATCGAGCCGCGCGAGGCGTGACGGACGCTCAGTCCGGGTAGCCGCCCGGGTGGCGCTGGCGCCACTCCCAGGCCGACCCCACCATCTCGGTCAGGGATGCGCGCTGAGGCCGCCAGCCCAGCACGGCCGACGCCCGGTCGGCGGCGGCGACGAGCACCGGCGGATCGCCAGCCCGGCGAGGCCCGATGGTGTACGGGATGTCCCGGCCGACGACCTCGCTCGCCGTCCGGACGACCTCGAGGTTGCTGAAGCCATCGCCGTTGCCGAGGTTGCACACGAGCGGCTCGGCGGTGCGCGGATCCCCATCCGCCGTCGCCTCGATGGCTCGCAGGTGCGCGTCGGCGAGATCGGCGACGTGGATGTAGTCGCGGATGCACGTGCCGTCGGGGGTCGGGTAATCGCTCCCGAACAGTGTGAGCCGTTCGCCGGTCTCGGCCGCGGCGAGGACGGTCGGGATGAGGTGGGTCTCGGGCGCGTGGTCCTCGCCAAGCGCCTCGGTCGCGCCCGCGACGTTGAAGTAGCGCAGCGTCACGCTCCGGAAGCCGTACGCCCGGCCGTACCAGGCAAGGGCTCCCTCGAACGTCCGCTTCGTCTCACCGTATGGGTTGATGGGTCGCAACGGCGCGTCTTCGGGAATGGGGGTCGCGTCCGGCTCCCCGTAGACCGCCGCCGTGGAGGAGAAGACGACACGCCCGACCCCGACCTCGCGGGCGGCCTCGAGCAGGGTCACGCCGCCGGCGACGTTGTCGCGGTAGTAACGAGCGGGGTCCTGGATCGACTCGCCGACGAGCGAGCGCGCCGCGCAATGGAGGATGGCCTCGATCCGCTCGGTCTCGAGCAGGCGGGCGAGCGTGGCGCCGTCCGCGTAGCTGCCGGCGTGCAGTCGAGCGCCATCGACGACCGCGGAGGCGTGTCCGGTCGTGAGGTCGTCGAGCACGACGACGTCATGGCCGGCGGCGAGGAACGCCTCGACCGACACCGAGCCGACATAGCCGGCACCGCCGGTGACGAGGATCGTGGTCATGCGGACAACGATACGGGCTCGATCAGCGGCGCAGGAGACGGTCGCGCCAGGACGGCTTGCGGGGCTTCTGGCTGGGCTCGTCGGATGGCGCGCCCGAGTGGACGGCCGGGTCCGGCGCCGGCTGCACTGCCGGCTCCGGGGCCGGCAAGGCCTCGCCGCGCGTTCGCATGACCTCCTCCATGCGCTCCACGAGCCGGCGCGCCGCCTCGTTCTCGGGGTCGATCGCGAGTGCCCGCCGGGCGAGCACGAGGGCGCCCGAGTCGTCGGCGCG
>DASPHN010000049.1:0-6344 GCA_035629655.1 Saccharimonadales bacterium (SeqCode)
GAGCTTCGCATCGGCGCGATCGAGCCGGCCACACCGGAGGTCGCCGAGCGGTAGTCGTAGCCCATGATCACGATCGCGTCCGCGCCACCCGACGCCGTCGCCTTCTCGATCGGGTAGTTGCCGATCCAGCCCAGCGTGTCGAACGTCAGCTGATAGCCGGGCGCGGTCGCGCTCAGGGTCGATCGGACCTTGCGCACCAGCGCCGTGAACTCGTCGCCGTAGCCGCTGGCGAGCGGCTCGAAGTCGAGGTTGACCCCGTCCGCGCCGCGGTCCCGGACCGCCCTGGCGATCTGCGTGGCGAGATTGGCTCGCGCCGTCGAGCTGCCCAGCAGCGCCTTCTGGCGCTCGAGGCCAGTCGATGACCAGGCGAAGCTCTGGACGGTCAGGACGACCCTCGCTCCGCTCTTGTGCGCGGCGTTGATCACGCTGGTCATCCGGGAGCTTGTCCACCCACTCCAGCCGACCGTGGTCGAGCCGTTGCTGTTCTTCTTCTGGAGATTGCCCTTGCCATCGGCGCCCACGCCGAAGTAGGCGAGCGTCGAGATCTTGGCCCAATCGAGGGTCGTCGAGCTGTCGCTCAGCTCCCAGTACGGAAGGAAGCCGAAGACCTCGCGCCGCAGGCCGCCGGACGACACGGAGGCGGTCAGGTCGACCGACGTGTCATCGGACCCGACGAGCGCCGCCGTGGTGGCGTAGGCGGTCGTCGAAGGATCGACCTGCGGCTGGTCGATGCCGGCCTCGACCGCGTCCGTGGCCCCCAGGCCGTCGTTGCGCAGGTCACGCATGGCCCGGCCTGTCATCCGGCCGGCAGGCAACGATCGGGCGGCCTTGCCATCGACCTTCCAGCGATCGGTCTTGCGCGGCTTGAACGGGACGCTGACTCGTGCCCCTGGCTTGAACGCGATCCGGTCGTCGGCGTGCTTCTGGGCGTCCTCGAAGTGGACCGTCGGCTCGAGTCCCACCTCGTGCGGCTGGGCAGCCGCCACGGCGGCCGGGAGCAAGCCCGAGACGAGGAGGAGGCCGAGGATCGCGACGAGGCGACGACCGGGGTTGGGGGCGGCGGTCGAGCGGTGGCTGAGCATCGGATGACGGTCCTCTCGGGAAGGCTGGTGAGACGGGGACCGTAGGCCGGGGGCCGGTGCCGGCACTACGGGTCGATGGTCCCGGTCACGACCGGTACAGCGCGGTCCGGTGGCGTGCAGGGACCTCCGGAGGGCGTCGGGAGCCGTCCGAGCCGTCGCGACGGGGGTCGTGTCGCGGCGGTCACGGCAGGCTCGGTCGCGGTGCGCTGGCCCGGGTGTCCCGGGCCGACGTGTCGCGTCAGGCCGATGGGCTAGTGCAGGGGCAGGTAGAGGTTCGACGAGTGGCTGCGCCCGTCGATGTCCTTGGCCTTCACCAGGAAGCGGACCTCACCGGCGCCACCCCCGGTCTTGATCGTGAGCGTGGCCTTGTACTTGCCCGTCGAGACCTTCGTCATGGCGACGCTCCAGGTGGTCTTGCCGGGCTGGTAGACGTAGACACGGGGGGTCGTCGAGACGCTTTCGGCCGAGGTGGCGTAGACGCTGATCGACTGCCCGCGAGCGGGCGTGCTGTCCGAGACGGTGATCGCGAACGCCTTCATCGTGATGGTCCGGTATTGGCTGATGACGGGCTCGCCATCGCCGGCCAGGGTCACGACGGACCGGTAGCTGCCGCCGGGCAGGAACGAGCCGTCGGCCCGCTTGCCGTCGAAGACCTTCGTGAACGTGCCGGCCGGCTTCGACGATCCGTCCAGGAACGTGCGCACGACCGTGCCGGCCTCGTCCACGAGCTGCCACGTGACGACGGCTGGACGGGTGAGGGTGAAACGCAGGGTCGTGGTCATTGCCAGCGCGTCGCCGTCCTGTGGGTAGAAGAGGATCTTGCTGGCGTCGACATCGCCGAGCGACGTGTCGACGACCACCGAGCGGGTGATGCGGGTGCCGGTGACCCCGGCCAGGTCGCGGGGGGTCATGCGGACCTCGTACGTGCCGTCGGGCACCACGTGCCCGGCATCGTCCTTGCCGTTCCACACGACGGACTTCGTGCCGGCCGCCGTGACCGACAGGGTGACGCTGCGGATGACCGTCCCCTCGGCGTTCGCGACTCGCAGGAAGATGGAACCCGCCTCGTTCGTCGTCGCGGCGTACGTGATCGATTCCTTGGCGAGGTCGCCGTTCGGCGAGATCCAGCGGAGGTCGTCAGCGGTGGGCGTGACGGTGGTCAGCTTGGGGGCCGTCGTGTCGACGGTGATCGTGCCCGTCTTCGCGGTGGCGCTGTTCTCCCAGTCATCGCGGGCGCTGATCGACCAGGTGTACGTGCCGTTGGGATAGGCGTCATCGCCATCGAGGGCGTCCCACTCGGTCTGAGCCGACGTGCCCTGACCGCTGGCTTCGTGCAGGACGGCGCCGTCGACATCCTTGATGCGCACCTGCCAGTCGACCGGCTCCGAGAAGCTGGCGCTGATCTCGGCCGTCTCGGAGCGGTCGTCGCCATTCGGCGACACGCGAGCGGCGGCGGTCACGCCGGAGATGCTTGGCTTCGTGCTGTCGCCCTCCTCGAGGTCGGCCGCGCGCATCCAGCCCGTCAGGTCGGGATCGTCGAGGCCCTCCACCTGGACCGGGATGGCGCCGCTGTCCGCGTCGAGGGGAGCGCTGGCCAGGACCTTCACCCGCTCGCCGCCGGCAAGGGTGGTCGCGGCCACGCCGGTCGAGCCCTCGGGCGTGAGGGACGCATCCTCGAAGAGGCCGCCACCACCCGAGGCCACAGCCGCCTTGCCCGGCACGGTCAGGTCGAGACCGTCATCGGCACCGCCCGCGCCCACGACCTCGGCGCTCGTCAGGCCGGGCTGCGTGACGAGCGACCGGTAGTAGCCGCCCGTCGTCGTGTCGGGGTCCATGTAGGCGGTCGCCCCGGACGTTCGGACCGAAGCGAAGGAGCTGACGTGAGCGTGGAAGTTCGGCTGGTTCTTCCAGAGATCCACGATCGGCTGCGAGGTCGTGAACAGGGAGCGCAGGTACGACTCGGGGCCGCGGTGACCATCCGCGATGACTGCCTGGGCCCTCGACTTGAGGAAGCCGGCCGCGTAGTTGTCGACTCGCTGCTTGGCGACCGACAGGGTCGGGGCGGCGTGACCCGGCTCGCTGTTGCCCGAGGCGTAGCAGAGGTGGTGCAGGAGGATGATCGCGTTCGGCGCCAGATCCAGCGTCGCGACCGATGGCTCGCCGTAGTACTTGTTCTCGTAGTCGCTCAGCTTGCCGTCACCGTTCAGGTCGTAGTTGAGTCCGAAGCCGTCCTTCGTCGTGTACTTGGCGTCATACGTGTACGGGCTCGGCCAGCCGTTGCCGTGACCGAAGTAGATGACGATCGAGGCGCCGACCGTCGCCGCCTTGACCTTGGTCCACGTCGCACTCGGGCTGTAGACCTTCACGACGTTCGACGTGTACTTGCGGGCCTCGGTGTAGGCGCTGTCCGCGTTCGCCCGGTAGCCAGCTGTCGCGCCGTGCGTGGCGCCCACGATGATCACGACCTTGGCATCGGACGCGGCCGAGGCCGTCGCCACGGTGATGGGCGCGAACGTCGCGAGGGCGAGGAGCAGGACGGCGAGCGAGGCGGGGAGGGAAGGGCGCAATCGAGACTCCGCTGACAGCGAGGGACGGTGAGGTTCCACCAGCCTCGCCGTCGGACGCGTCGGGCTCAATCCCGGGATGGTCCCCGAGAGGTGTAGCCCCATCGGGTCGGGCGGGGTACGGCCCGGGCCGGAGCGGGGTGGTCCGGAGCACGGGACGGCCCGACGGCGCCTCAGGCCTCGGTGCGCAGCCGCCCCACGAGGTCCACCAGTGACGGGTTGGCCCGGTCGCGATCGGACAGGATCGGCAGACCATCGGGCGTGTCGACGCGAGGCCAGGGCACGGCGACATCGTGGTCGTCCCAGGCGAACCCGAGCTCGTCGGTCCCGTCGTAGGCGTTCGTGACGAAGTAGACGAGGTCGAGGGCCTCGAGGGCGAGGAAGCCGTGCGCGACGCCGACCGGGATCGTCACCCAGTCGTCCGGACCGAGGACGCGGGTCTCGATGATCGGTTCGGCCGACGGATCGGCGAGCATCGGCCGAGCGTCGACGAGCGCGACGAACGCGCGCCCCATCGAGACGACCCAATGATCGAGCTGGCGCCGATGCAGGTGCAGCCCGCGCAGCACGCCGGTTTCCGACGTGGACAGATTGGCCTGGACGAATCGGACCGTGCCATCGGGCGGGAGGCCCGCGTCGGCCGGGTCGAGGTCCTCGAACGTCGCGGCTCGCCAGAGCTCCCGGAAGGCACCGCGGCTGTCGACCGCTCGGCGCACACGACCGTAGCGGACCCCGGCCAGGACCGAGGGCGGGGGCGGCGGCGGCTCCGTCGTCACCGGCGCGCCCCGTCGGCGACGGACCCTCGGACGCCACGTCGCAGGCTCGGCGCATGATCGGCCATCGCCGCGGGCCACGGCCGCATCGGCTCCCCGCTCGGCAGGGGTGTGGGCTCGAGGACGGCCCATCGGGGCGGGGTCGAGGCTCGCGGCCAGGTACTCGAAGGGACCTCCTCGATCGCGACGTCGCGGCCGACGAGCTGCAGGATCTGACGAGCCCAGTCCGCCCGACTGGCGACCCCGCCCCCCACCAGGTGATGGATCGCGACCGCTCGATCGCGCGGCGCGAGCGCATCCTCGGCCAGGAGCTCGACGATCGCCTCGGCCAGGTCGTGGGTGTAGGTCGGACTCCCCCACTCGTCGCTGACCACGCGAAGCGCCTCGCCCGCCTCGCGAGCCCGATCTGCCGCGGCCAGGATCTTCGTGGGAAAGTCGGGCGCACCGGGGCCGAACAGCCACGACGTGCGTGCGACGGCGAGCTGTGGCGGCCGGACCTCGGCGCCGCGCCCGGCTGCCCAGCGCGCTTCGTAGCGGGCGGTCGCGGCCGACTCCCCGGCAAGCTTCGACGCGCCGTAGGCATTCGCCGGCGACGGGACGTCGTCGGCGCGGTAGCCGCGTCCGTCGTCGCGGCGGCCATCGAACACCTCGTTGGTCGAGATCACCACGAGGTCCACGCCGCGAGACGCGCACGCCGCGGCCAGACGGTCCGTGGCGTCGCCATTGCGAGCCATCGCACGCCCCGGGTCGCGGGCGCAGCCGTCGACATCCGTCCAGGCCGCGGCATGGACCACGACCTCCGGACGATCGCGGTCGAGAAGTGCGTCGATGGATGCGACCTCGTCGAGGTCGAACTCCCGTCGTGTCCAGGCGACCGGACCGGCGGGACCCGTGAACGGTGCATCGGCGAGGGCCTCGACCATGGCCCGGCCAAGCCGTCCGCCGGCACCCGTGACCGCGACGCGCATCAGCCCGCGGACCGCAGTCGCGATCCGTACTGACGCTCGTAGTAGGCGTCCCAGTCACCCGATCGGGCCGCGCGCCACCATGGCTCGTTCGCGACATACCAGTCGACGGTCGCCGCAAGCCCGGCCTCGAACGAGATACGCGGTGACCAGCCGAGGGCTGCGAGCTTCGCGCCGTCCATGGCATAGCGCCGGTCGTGGCCGGGCCGGTCCTCGACGTGGCGTACGAGCGACCACGGCTTGTCGAGGCGCGCGAGGAGGAGTCGGACCGTGTCGACGTTGGCCATCTCCACGCCGCCGGCGACGTTATAGGTCTCACCCCGCTGGCCGTGCTGCAGGACGTGGTCGATGCCCGCGGCGTGGTCGCTGACGAACAGCCAGTCGCGCCGCTGGAGGCCGTCGCCGTACATCGGCAACGGCCGGTCGTCGAGGGCGTTGGTGATGAACAGCGGGATGAGCTTCTCGGGGTGGTGATAGGGGCCGTACGTGTTGGAGCCGCGGGTCACCACGGCGTCGAGGCCATGGGTCACGACGTAGCTCTGGACCAGCAGCTCGCCGGATGCCTTGGCCGCTGCGTATGGCGAGCGGGGGGAGAGCGGATCGCCCTCGACCGAGTGGCCGGTCGGGACCGAGCCGTACACCTCGTCGGTCGAGACCTGGAGGAAGCGCGGCCGATGCGGCGCCGTGCGACACGCCTCGAGCAGCACGTGGACACCGATCACGCCCGTTCGCAGGAACGCCTCCGAATCGAGGATCGATCGGTCGACGTGCGACTCGGCGGCGAAGTTGACGACTGCGTCGGCGTCGTGGACGAGCGGTCCGACGGCCTCGGGATCCGCGATGTCGCCCACGACCAAGGCGAACCGTGCGGCGAGCTCAGGGTCGTCCTCGACCGGGCGAAGGTTCGAGCGATTGCCGGCATAGGTGAGCTTGTCGATGACCGTAATGCGCGTTCCGTCC
>DASPHN010000050.1:0-3882 GCA_035629655.1 Saccharimonadales bacterium (SeqCode)
GCCCATCGGGATGGGCCGGGTGTTGCCGGTCCGGTCGGGCACGACCTCGCGGGTCGGGATCCGCCACTGCTGCAGGTCCTCCCAGATGCGGACATCCTCCTCGTACAGGCTCATGACCTCGCCGTGGCCACGCCGGCACGTCCGTCGGAGGTACACGCCGCCGTCCATCGCGACGAGGTTGCCCTGGAGGATGTCCGTCTCGTAGTCGATCTCGCGGTCGGGGTCCTCGCTGAAGCACTGTCCGCACACCGTGAGGACCATGCGGAGCGGCGTGTACGGTCGCAGGGCGAGCATGTGATCTCGATCTCCGTCAGTTGCCAAGCAGGGAGAAGCCGGTCGCCAGGCAGAAGCCGAGGACGGCCAGGAACAGGACGATCGGTAGCACGACGATGAGGAGCACCCCGCACCCCAGGCCCTGGGCGACCGAGGGACGTCGGTCCCGCTGCGTCGCCCAGCCGATGACGCCGACGATCCCGGCGCCGACCCAGATCAGCAGTGCAGACCCGTAGAAGCCGAACGCCTGGCCGATCGCATCCACGAGGACGACCGCCAGCCAGGTACCGCCGATGAAGGCGAGCGTCGTGCCGATGATCACCGGAAGGCTGGTCCGCGGACGGATCGGCGCGTCCCGAGACGCCGCGGCGGCGATCCCGCGCCACGCGGCGTCCACCTCGGCCTGGGTGTAGCCCGCCTCGAGGGACGCCCGCCGCAGCGAAGCCTCCGTGTACCGGTCGCGATGCGTCTGGACGTAGGCCGTCAGCGACGCCATCCGGGCGCCCGGGATGTCCTGCTCATTGGTCCGCTCGGCGCGGATCGGTCCAGGTGTCGGGGTCGGCCCGTCCGGGCCCGGCTCGTCGATCACGTGGGCACCGCCGTGGGCAGGCACAGACCGGCGACGCCGACCAACAGGATCACCGGGAAGACAAGCAGCAGGATCAACGCCCGGGTCGGTCGGCTGGCATCGGGCCGGGTCGCCCGGATGACCGAGAAGGACATCGCGACGGCGATCCCGAGGGCGACGCTCAGGACCGCGAAGATCGCGAAGTCGACGTCCAGCGACCCGGCGTCGTTGAGGAGATACGCGACGCCGAAGGACGCCCAGACGGCCAGATACGCGACGACGACCGCCCGCTTCGCCGTCGACTTGATCGGCTGGAGGGCATCGACTGCGCGGATCCGTTCGTCAGCTCGTGCTCGCGCGGCCGCGACGTCCTCGATCGCGTAGCCGGCCTCGATCGCCGACCGGTCCAGGGCATCGGGTGTGAAGGCCGACGCCTGGTCGACCATCCACGATGCCAGCTCCGCCAGGCGATCGGGCCCGAGCGATCCGTCGCCCGTACCGGCAGGGCTCGGCCAAGGCGGAGGGGTCGACGTTGGCGGGACTCCGCTCGGCGGCTCGGTCATGGACGCGCCTCCATCGTGACCCCGGTCGGTGGGGGTGGAGCAGGCACGCGGTAGGCACCCCGACGAACCTGCCGCACGAAGTGGACCACGAGCAGGGCGACGAGCGGGATGAGCACCCATTGCGGCCCGGTCAGGCCGAGCGCCTGTGGTTCATTGCCACGGACCGTCTCCACCCAGACGCGGAAGATGCCCGCGGCCAGCAGGTAGAGCTTCAGGGCGTCCCCGGGCACGGAGACGCGATCGCGGAACCGCAGGATCACGACGATGGCGATCAGGTTGAACGCGATCTCGTAGAGCATCGAGGGGTGCATCGGGAGCTCGCAGCCCGGGCATCGTGCGAAGGCCGCGGCAGCGTCGGCGGAGACGGTGACGCCCCACGGCAGGTCGGTCGGCGCGCCCAGCGGCAGCTCGGACAGATAGCAGCCGATCCGGCCGATGACCACGGCGACCGGGATCGCCAGCAGGTAGGCATCCCCCGTCGAGCGCGTGTAGCCCAGCGCCCGCTTCGCGAGGACCGTCGCGAGGTAGCCGCCTGCCAGCGCACCGATGAGGCTCTTGCCGCTGTGCTCGATCGCCCAGGTGAGCGGCACGTCGTCGAACGCGGCGTAGACCTCGAGATGCTCCCAGGCGGTGATCAGCCGGGCCCCGAGCGCGCCGCCCAGGACGGCGGCGAGGGAGATCCAGACGATGCGTGGCTCGAGCCAGCCGCGCCGCCGAAGGGCCGTGTAGTAGATCGCCAGCCCGACGCCGAGCGCCAGCACCGAGAACGCGTCGTGAGTCGCGATGGTGAACGGGCCGATCGACAGGACCGGGACCAACGGGCGCTCCCTCACGCGGGGGGTCGACCCGGACACCGTACCACCGCTCCGTCGGCGAGAACGCGACGCGCGCGCCGGGTAGCATCCGAGCGATGGCGACCCTGATCGACCTCCTCGAGCGCGCCGCCGGACGCTTCGGCGAGCGTCCGGCACTCGGCGTGCGCCACGACGACGGATCCACGAGCACGTGGACGTATCGCGAGCTGGAGCGGCGGGCGCGGATCGCTGCCTGGCGCCTGCGCGCGCTCGATCTCGAGCCCGGCGACCGGGTGCTGACCTGGAGCCCTTCGACCCCGGAGCTCCCAGCCGCCTACTTCGGGGCGATGCACGCCCGGCTGGTGCTCGTCCCACTGGACCTCCGGATGTCGGCCGATGCCATCGACACGATCGTTCGCGCATCCGGGGCACGCCATCTCATCCTGGGCACGGGCCGGGACGCGCCGGATCCCCGTGAGGTCGGCCTCGCCGACTTCCCGACCACGACCGTCGATGCCCTGGCGGCCGAACCGGCCGCGGACGACCCGGGCTTCCCCGACGACTGGGAGGCGCGCCAGGCTGCCTGGGGCAGACCCACCGCCGACGAGGTATTCGAGCTGGTCTTCACGAGTGGCACGACGGGCACGCCCAAGGGCGTGATGCTGACCCACGACAACGTGGTCGCCTCGATCGAGTCGTTCCACCGGATCGTGCCGCCGATGGCCCACCGGATCGTCTCCCTGCTCCCGCTGTCCCACCTGCTCGAGCAGGCCGTGGGCCTGTACTACGCCCTCGATGTCGGGGCCGACATCCTGTACGTCCGGAGCCGGAATCCGCGGGTCATCTTCGATGCGCTGCGCGACCACCGCGTCACGAGCATGGTCGTCGTGCCCCAGGTCCTCGACCTGTTCTGGAGCGCGATCGAGCGCGAGATCGCGAAGCGCGGACGAGCGGCGACGGTGGAGCGTCTGCGCGGCATCGCCCGCCACCTGCCGTTCGCGATCCGTCGCGTGCTGTTCCGGAGCGTCCACCGCCAGCTCGGTGGCTCGTTCCGGTTGTTCGTGTCGTCAGGGGCGTTCCTGCCGCCGGCCCTGCAGGCCGCCTGGGAAGACCTCGGTGTGACGGTGTTGCAGGGGTACGGAGCCACCGAGACCGGAACGGGCACGGCGACGACCTTCGAAGACCATGGTCCGGGCACGGTCGGACGCGCGCCGGAGGGGATCGAGATCCGGCTCGGGGACGGTGGGGAGATCCAGTTCCGCGGGCGGACCGTCTTCTCGGGCTATTGGCAGGCGCCCGAACTGACCGCCCAGGCCTTCACGCCGGATGGCTGGTATCGGACGGGCGACATCGGCCGATTCGACGACGCCGGCCGACTCGTCCTGTCCGGCCGGATCAAGGACATCATCGTGCTGCCGAATGGCTTCAACGTGTACCCGGAGGACCTCGAGAACGCGCTGCGAGTCGAGGGCCTGCGCGAGGCGATCGTCGTAGAGACGCAGCCCGGACGGATCGAGGCCATCGTCGTCGCCGATCCGGACGAACCCGATTCGGCCTTCCGCTCGCGGATCGATCGCGCGGTCAAGGCCGCCAATGGCTCGCTCGGTCCCAATCAGCGCATCGCGGGCTGGCGCGCCTGGCCCGGTGAGGACTTCCCGCGGACCCACACGCTCAAGGTCAAGCG
>DASPHN010000051.1:0-11322 GCA_035629655.1 Saccharimonadales bacterium (SeqCode)
CGGTCGTGCTTCCGCCAGGCTGGCGCGGGATCCACGTCGAGCGCCTCTGGATGCATGGCGAGCCGCGGAGCCTCACGGCCGAGGCAGGCGCCAGCTCGGCGGTCATCGACGGCGTCAGGCTGCGAAAGGTCTCGTGAGCCCCGCTCGCCCCGGGGTCACGCTCGGGTACTCCCTGTCGACGGAGGAACACGGCGCGCCGGAACTCGTCGGCTTCGCCCAGCGGGCGGAGGCCGTCGGCTTCGAGTACGCATCCATCTCCGATCACTTCCATCCGTGGGTCGACGCCCAGGGCCAGAGCCCGTTCGTCTGGTCGGTGATGGGTGCCATCGCGAACGCGACCCAGACCTTGCGCCTGGGCACCGGCGTGACCTGTCCGACGGTGCGCTATCACCCGGCCATCATCGCCCAGGCTGCGGCCACGATGACCACGCTCATGCCGGGCCGGTTCTTCCTCGGCCTCGGGACCGGCGAGCTGCTGAACGAACACATCGTGGGACGACCCTGGCCGCACTACGAGGTTCGAGCCGACATGCTGGAGGAGGCCGTCGACGTGATCCGCGCCCTGTGGCGCGGCGAGACCGTGGACCACCACGGTCCGCACTTCACCGTGGAGAATGCCCGGCTGTACTCGATCCCGGATCAGCCACCACCCATCATCGTCGCCGCATCCGGACCGAAGTCCGCGCGCCTCGCCAGCCGAATAGGCGACGGTCTCATCAATCCCTCGGGTGACGCCGAGGTGGTGGAGGCCTACGAGGCGGATGGAGAAACCGGCCGACCGAAGTACCTGCAGATCTCGGTCTGCTGGAACGAGGACGAAGCGGAGGCCCGGCGGCTCGCGCTTCGGCTGGTGCCATCCGTGGCGCTGCCTGGCGAGCTCGGCGCACTGCTTCCCACCCCGACCCACTACCAGCAGGCGGTCGAGCTCGTGACCGAGGACGCCATCGCCGAGGTCATCACCTGTGGTCCGGACCCACAGCGTCATATCGAGCGGATCCAGGCGGGGATCGACGCCGGATACGACCACATCCATGTCTACCAGGTGGGTCCCGACCAGGAGGGCTTCTTCCGGTTCTATGAGCGGGAGATCCTGCCCGCCTTCCAGTGATCCCGTCGAGCGACTCCCATCCCATCGACCTCGTACGATGCGGTCTCCGCTACCCCAGGAGCCGAAGCCTCCCGACATGACCGCGAGCCCTTCGCCATCCAACGGCCAGCTTGCCGCGCCCATCACGGCCGGGATCGCCGCGACGACCATCGTCGCCCTGCCCACGATGCTCGTCGGCGGCCTCGCCATCCTCATGGGCCGCGACATGGGCTTTGGCGCATCGGAGCTCGGGATCGCGATCGCTGCGACCTTCGCCGCTGGCGCGATCGCGGCGGTCCCTGCCGGACGCCTGGCCGAGCGGGTCGGACCGAGGCGGACGACCCAGGTCGGGCTCGCGTTCGGATTGGCGTCGCTGCTGGGGATCGGCCTCGTGGCCCGTTCCTGGCCAGCCCTCGTGATCTGCCTGGCGATCGCCGGGATCGGGATCACCACGGTCCAGCTTGGCGTGAACGTCCTCGTGGCCCGGGCCGTGCCTGCCGACCGGCAGGGCATCGCCTTCGGGGCGAAGCAGGCCGCCGTCCCGCTGGCCTCGATGGTCGCCGGCCTTGCCGTCCCCGCGATCGGACTGACCGTCGGCTGGCCGGCGGCCTTCCTCCTGGCGGCGATCGCGGTGCCGTTGGTCGCGATCGGAATCCCGGACGCAGGGCCCGGGCGGCGCCCCGCCGACGCGTCGACCGCGGCCGATCCGCCCGTTCGGGCGCTCGTCCTGCTTGCGGTCGGCGTCGCGCTTGCCTCGGCGGGTGGCAACTCCGTGCCCGCGTTCACGGTCGCATCGGCCGTTGATCACGGGTTCGAGCCTGCAGCAGCGGGCCTGCTCCTGGTCCTGGGCGGTTTCGTGGGCATCCTGGTCCGGGTGGTCGGGGGCTGGGTGGGCGATCGTCTCGGCCGGGGCGCGCTGCTGCTCGTCGTGGCCCTCGTCACGATCGGGACCGTCGGTTTCCTCGGGCTGGCGCTCGTCGAGGCGCCGATCCTGATCGCCGTGTGCACCGCTCTCGCCTTCGGTGGAGGCTGGGGCTGGGGCGGTCTGGTCATCCTCGCCGTGGCCCGCACCAGCCCAGTCGCGCCCGGTCGAGCGATGGGCATCGTGCAGGTGGGCCCGATGGCCGGGGCCATCATCGGGCCCCTGGCATTCGGCTGGCTGGCGGCAAACGTGGCGTTCGATGCGGCCTGGGCGGTGATGGCCGGCTTTTCCCTTTTCGGCGCCGGGACGATCCTGCTCAGCCGCCGGCGATTGCTCCGGTCAAGGCCGGCTGGACTGCTGCAGGCTACCGAGCCGATCGAGCCCGACCAACGAGCCGCCCCGGCCTGATCGCGCCCGGTCCTCATGCCGGTTGGCACCGGGCTGCAAGGCTGCCGGGTCGTCAGACGCCTCCTCCATCACGCGGCGGCTGGCACCGTCCGAAGCGGTGCGCGACGCGCGATGTCGCACGGTGCCTGCCGCACACCCGTCCGGCCGCCGAGGAAGCCATCGGACTGTAAGGCACCCGAAAGGCGTAGAAGGCGCCGAGTCACGTAGGCTCCGCAGAGCAGCCGGACCTCCGACTGCGGCAAGGATCTGAGCGAACGATGCCATCCCAACGACCGACCGTGCTGTCGAATCCACGCACGGACACCGCCTTCGTGGCGAACGTCGAGCAGCTGCTGGACAGCGTCGCGACGCCGGAGGCGCTTCAGGTCGGATTGCGCGAGACGTACCCCGCGGCCGTGGTCCGTGCGCGAGATATCAGCTCGGAATCGGGCACCGTGTGGTATGTGTACCGCGAGGGTCGGTGGGTGCCACCCCCATCCGATCGAGAGGGCGTCGATGAGCGAACGAGGGGATGACCTGCGGACGACGGCCGAGGAGCTCGCCTCCGACGCCGGTCGGCTCAAGGCGATCGAGGAGACGAAGGCCGATCTGCCCGAGGACGACGCCCGCATCGCGACGCTCTCCGAGGAAGCCGTCGACCTGACCGAGGAGATGGCCCGCAAGGCAAAGGTCCAGCTCGCGCTTGCACCGGAATCCGAGCGCGACTGAACACATCGATCACGGTTGCGTCGGGTCGACGGGGCCGCCGCCCCCGGGCAAGAAGGAGGACCGGCAACGGAGTCAGCCGGTCCTCGACTTCTTCTCTCGGCCTCCCCCGGACCCCAGCCCCGGGTCGACGGTGTGACTTTCCAAGAATGACCGGATCATCGTCTGCCATGTCCGTGGCATTGGCGCATCCGGCGAGCGATTCCGTAAACTATCTACCAACGTGGACGCGCTCGATCGATCTCGAAATCACCTGCTGGCCGCGCTCTCGGGGGACGAGATCGCCGCGCTGGAACCAGCGCTCGAACGCTTCCCCTTGCCACGCGGCCACGTCATCGCACGACCTGGTGTCTCCATCGATCACGCCTACTTCCCGATGTCGGGGATGATCTCCGTCGTGGCCCTCATGTCGGAGGGCCTGGGCGCCGAGGTCGCGACGGTCGGGAACGAGGGGATGATCGGCCTGCCGATCTTCCTCGGTGCGGACAGCTCGCCATTCCACCTCATGGCCCAGCTCGATGGTGAAGCCCTGCGGATCCCGGCGCGGGATCTCGAGGCGGCCCTTGGCCCCGAAACGCGGCTCTCGGCCCTGCTCCGGACGTACTCGCAGGCCTTCTTCGTCCAGACCGCGCAGAACGCGGCCTGCAACGGCCTGCACAACGTGTCGCAGCGCGGCGCACGCTGGTTGCTGGCGACCCATGACCGAGCCGGCAAGGACTCGTTCTTCCTCACCCAGGAGTTCCTGGCATTCATGCTCGGGGTCGCCCGCCAGAGCATCGGGATCGCGGTCGGCGACCTCCAGGAGCGGGGACTCATCGAGTACCGGCGCGGCCACATGCACATCCGCGACCGCGACGGCCTTGAAGCGGCCTCGTGCGAGTGCTACCGGATCGTCCAGACCGAGTTCGCCCGCCTGATGGGGATCGGCAGGGCCTGAGCGACGACTAGCGGCCGCGGATCTCCGCGGGGACCGGCACGAGCGGCATCACGATCACGCGATCAGGCTCGATCGGTCCGAGGAGGGACGCGATGGCGCGCGCGATGGCCTGCGGGGTGTGCGGGCGGTGGAAGGTGAAGACACGCGGCAGGTCCACCACGGCGGTACGCGCGAGGTCGGCGTCGGCGATGGCGGAACGCGGTCGGATGCGGATGGTCGACATGGGTCCTCGCTGGCAGGCTTGGGATGACGTCCTTAGACCTTACCCGGGCTTGCAGATTCGTGTCATCCCCCAGGTGGCGTAAGCCGATGAGTACCATCCCCGGCCATGACCCGCGGCCGGAAGGAGTCGCGGCGGGGTCCCTGCTATCGTGCCGAACGTGGAGGCCACCATCCTGTCCCCGGTCGGGGTCGCCCCGTTGACGGTCCGTTGGCTCGGCCGGATCGGGTATCGGGATGCCCATGCGCTGCAGCGCCGCCTCGTCGATGAACGTGCCGCGGACCGCATCGGCGACCAGCTCCTCCTGCTGGAGCATCCACCGGTGCTGACCCTCGGCCGGCAGTCCGACCCTGCCCACATCCTCGCGAGTCCGGACGAGCTGGCGCTGCGCGGGATCCAGGTGGAGCGCGTCGAGCGCGGCGGCGAGGTGACGTACCACGGGCCGGGCCAGCTGGTCGCGTATCCGATCGTCCGCCTCCATGAGCGGGGCCTCCTGCTCCGTCCGTTCGTGCGCGCGCTCGAGGCCGCGCTCGTCCAGACCTGTGCCGCGCTCGGCGTACCAGCGGGGCGGCGTGATGGCCATCCCGGCTGCTGGGTCGACCCCGACGGCCCCGTTCCGCGCAAGATCGGTGCCCTTGGCCTCCGGGTCGAGCGGGGCGTGAGCTATCACGGGATCGCGCTCAACGTGACCGTCGCCCTCGCCGACTTCGAGCTCATCGACGCGTGCGGGATGCCGGGCGTCACCTCCACGTCGATCGCTCGAGAGCGTGGACAGTCGGACGCTCCGCCCTCGACCGCCTCCGTCGAGCGTGCCGGGCGCATCTTTGCCGATGCCTTCGCCTCGGCGATCGACGCGCCGCTCGTGACGGCGGCCTGACGAGCGATGGCGTCGGGCCTGTTCGAGCTGCGCAAGGACCCCATCACCGGCTGGTGGGTCGCCACGGTCGTCGACCGCGCCTTCCACCGCGACCGGTTCGCCCGGCAGGCAGACCAGGTCGACGATCGGATGTTCGGGTGCGCGAACTGCTCCAACCCACCCGGCGAGGGCGTCCGGACCAGGATGCTCAAGGACTTCGCCTTCCATGTCATCGGCACCGACGAGGAAGCCCGCGAGCTCGATCGCGATCACGGGCTTGCCCAGGTCTCGATCGCCCAGGCGCGCTCGACGGGGTCGTGGCGCACGGTCGTCGCGCCACCCGGCGAGCATCGCCCGCTGCACGCCGTCGGGACGGATGTCATCGAGGGGCTCGTACGGGGTGCGCGCGACGCCCTGGTCGAGGCGCGCGACGGCGGCCAGACCGAGTACCTGACCGTGGTGCAGAACTGGGGGGCCCAGGCCGGAGCCCGGACGAACCACCTGTGCCTCGACCTGTACGACCTGCCCCAGATCCCGCACCGGATCGCCGAGGAGCTCGGCGGCGCCGCTCGGTTCGTCATCCGCGAAGGGGAGTGCCCGTTCTGCCGGCTCGTCCGAGACGAGACCCGGCGGCCCGACCGTCTCGTGTGGGAGGACGCCGACAGCGTCGCCTTCGCCCCGTACGCCTCGCGGTCGCCGTTCGAGGTGTGGATCGTGCCGCGTCGCCACGACTCCGACTTCGCCCGCGCGGGCGCCGCGGAGATCCGGGCCACGGCCGAGGCGCTGCGCCACGTCCTCGGTCGGCTCGCGACCAGCCTCGATGGCCCGCCCTACAACCTGGTGCTGCATACGGCACCGTTGCGTGAGCAGGTCGATGGGACCTACCACTGGCACTGGGAGATCCACCCGCGCCTGCGCGAGATCGCGGGCCTCGAGCTGGGAACCGGCCTGCCGGTCAATCCCGTCTCGCCCGAGGACGCGGTCGAGGAGCTCCTCGGGCGCGCGGCACTCGAGGGGGGTGGAACGGGGTGATCCACGGCGACCCCGCGAGCAAGGGACGTCACAACCGGGGGAGGGGGCTCGTCACTGGCCTATCGAGCGTGCGCCATCGTCATGGCACGCTCAGCGACAGCATCCGCACGGAGCGTACGTGGTCATCGACCGATCCCTCACCGACCTTCGCGATCCACTCGGCCGCCCTGCCATCCGGCTGGACCGAGGGCGCCCCATGAGCGGGACATGGGATCGCGACGAGGCTGCGGCCTTCGTCGAGACGCTGTTCGCGAAGCATCAGGGCGAGATCTACGCCTATCTCCTGCGCATGATGCGCGACCCGGAGGTCGCCGCCGACATGACCCAGGATGCCTTCATCAAGGCGTACAAGAACTACGAGACCCTCGAGAAGCCGGAGAACGCGCGGGCCTGGCTCTATCAGATCGCCCATCGCGTCGCGCTCGACGAGATCCGCCGGCGCAAGATCATCCGGTTCCTGCCGTGGACGGGCGAGTCACGAGGCTCCGCGCCCTCGGCCGAACACCTCGTGATGGAGGGCCGCTTCTCGGGCGACATGCAACGCGCACTCGAGAAGATCCCCGAGCGCCAGCGTGCCGCACTCCTCCTCGCCGAACTCCATGACCTGACCGGCCTCGAGCTCGCCGCCGCACTCGGCGTCAGCCATGTCGCCGCCAGGGCCCTCCTGACCCGCGCCCGCGAGAGCCTCCGCCAGGCGCTGGCCGTCGAACGAGCGGCCGACGCGGCTGCCGACGCCGCCCGTGACGCCAACCACGCGATGGGAGCGGACCGATGACCCGCTTCTCGCGGATCCGACGACGGCCCGATCACTGGGCCTCGGCCCACGAGCGTGCCCGAGTCCGGGCCGCGGAACGGCTCGACGGTCCCCTCGGCCTCGCCGAAGCCGCCTGGCTCGACGAGCATCTGGCGGCGTGCCCGGCATGCGCGGCGGTCGCCCAGGCCTATGACGACGACCGCCTCGCCCTGCGCGGTCTGCGCGACCTCGAGCCCGAGCCGCCGCGCGACCTGTGGGCTCGGACGGCGGCGGCCATCGAACGTGAGTCGACGGCCCGCGGCCGCAGCGCCGCACCGGGCCGCGAGCGTGGCGGGTCGCGGCTGCCCCTCGGCGCCCTTTCTGGCCTGGCCGTCATCGCCGTCGTGGTCGGTGTCAGTGCCGTCTCGAGCGGCCTCCTGTTCTTCGGCGACCAGCCCAGCGATGGCGTCGCCGGTGCTGCACCGAACGCCGCGATCGACAGCGGGGCCGAAGCCGCCAGCGGCGGCGGGATCCAGGCATATGCCGCCCCGACCCCGATCATCGTCGGCGCGGGTGATGTGGCCTACGTCGCTGGCGCCGGATCCGAGCTCGCCTATTCCAACGTCGGCGTGGACGAGGTCTGCCCGACCGACGACACGGCCGGCTGCGGCACGCTCAGCGATGCCTCGTCCAGCCGGCTGACGTTCGCCGCCGCGCCGAAGACCATCATCGGCTCGCCGACCGATGGCGACCGTGCCGTCGTGGTCGGCAGCGACGCCGCCGGTGGCGAACAGCTCCTCGTCGTCTCGCTACCCGAGCGCGAGTCGGTGAGTCCGGCACCCACCGACAGCACGCTCCAGCGCACCGGCAGTCCGACCCCGGACATCGCCTCGGAACCACCGGTCGAGACGAGTTCGACGCCCGTCGAGTCCAGTGCGGCGCCAGTCGAGTCAAGCGCAGCGTCGTCGGCCCCGAGCAGCGCGCCGCTCGAGCCGAGCGCCCTCCCGACGGGGAGCGAGGCGCCGACGACAGCGCCGTCGGCCGAGGTCGCGGCCTCTCCGACCCCCACCGGCAACGACACGACGGCCGGATCGGCACCGCCCGAGCTCACCCCGAGCCCCGAGCCCGTCACCACCCCCAGTCCGACGCCCGAGGCGACCGCCGCGGCCTCGCTGGCCATCGTCAGCGGCGTCGACGTGGTCGGTGAGACGGCCGCGTTCAGTCCGGACGGCCGGTGGTTCGCCTTCACGGCGCGGCCGAGCGATCGCAGCGCCGGGCCTGACATCTGGGTCTGGCGCGTCGCCGATGAGACCGCCCAGCAGCTGACGACCGACGGCAGCAGCGTCTTCGCCTCATGGGATGGTTCGACCGTGGTCGGCAGCCGGCCCAGCACCGACGCCGCCGGCGACGGGGCCTTGGCCCCGACCACCTTCACGATGGACCCGACGACCGGGACGACCACCACGCTCGAGACCGAGGTCTGGCGGCCGGCGCTCGATCCGGGCGCCGAACGAGCGGTCGGCTGGATCGGGACCGTCCAGGCGTCCGACGCCGGCACGGCGTTCGGGCCGGCCGATGGCCGCCTGGAACTGCGCGCCTGGACCGATGGCCCCGAGACGCTTCCCGCTCGCGACGCCCAGGTCGTGACCGACGGCCCCATCGCCGACTTCGACGTCCGTTGGGACGAGACGGGCGAATGGTTCGGGGTCTGGGTCGCCGAGCCGGCCGATCCGAGCTTCGGGCGGCTCAGCCTCTATCGCGTCGATCCCGCCACGGGCGCGCTCACCGTCCCCGACGGCAGCCCGACCGACGTCCCGGCCCTCGCCGGTTTCGCCATCGGCGATGGCCGGATGGCCTGGGCCACGCCGCCCGGCCAAGGCGGGGAGGGAAGTCGCGTCCAGATCGCGGCCTGGACCGACGATGCGGTCGGAAGCGTCGAGACCGCACCTGGCGAGGACGTCGTCGTCGTCCGCTGACCCCTGCGGTTCGGTGGTGCCGTAGGGCACCGTCCTCGCTGGCCTCGCGCTCGACCTGAGATACGCCCCATGGCCCGGTGGCGTATCGTGACCCGCCTATCGTGCGACCCAGTCGACTGGTCGTAGGGTCGGTGCTCACCGCCGCCCTCGCCCTGGTCGCGCTGCCGGGTCTGGCCGGCTCCCGCGCACCGAGCGTCGTGGAGCCCGTCCCGGTCGGTGCGTTCCAGCCGCTCTCCGTCCCCGCGAACGACGCACCCGAGACGATCTCGATCGCCGGCCTGGATGGCGGGTACCTGTCGGCCGGAGTCCTCTCCGAGCGATCGGTGCTGATCGAGCCCGGGAACGCGCCAGCTGCCGCCACGACCGGTCGCACCACGGTGAACCAGCCGGACCCGAAGGGCGCGCCGTCGAGGAAGCCGGCCAAGTACACCCTCCGCGGGGAAGCCACGTTCTATACGGCGGGCTACACGGCGATGCGCCTCCCTCGAGGCACGACCGTCGTCATCTGTGGGGGTGGCGGGTGCATCGAGCGGGTCATCGACGACTACGGGCCGCAGAAGCCGAGCCGGGTCGTGGACCTCTACAAGCCGGACTTCTTCAGGATCTGCGGCTGCGGCTGGTGGAGCGGCGTGACCGACGTCACGGTCTACGTCTACTGACCTCGGGCGCGCACTCAGCCTGCGGTATCCTTCGTCACGACCCTTCGGCTGCGGCCCCGTGAGGCCGCCCGTGAGGCCCTGTGAGGCCGGGAAGGAACGATGACCGGACGCCGGATCATGACCGCCGACGAGATCCGTCGAGCGACGATCCGCCTCTCCCACGAGATCGTCGAGAAGCAGGCGGGCACCGACGGCCTGCTGCTCATCGGGATCCAGCGCCGCGGCGTGCCGCTCGCGCGCAGGATCGCCGCTTCGATCCTGGAGCACGAAGGCGTGGAGATCCCGGTCGGCGCGCTCGACATCACCTTCTATCGGGACGACCTCTCGATGGTCGCCCAGCAGCCGGTCGTCAAAGGCACCGAGCTGCCGTCCGGCATCGACGGGCGGACGGTGATCCTCGTCGACGACGTCCTCTACACCGGCCGGACGATCCGAGCCGCGATGGACGCGCTCGTCGACTTCGGCCGGCCGCAGGCCATCCGCCTGGCCGTGCTGGTCGATCGGGGACATCGGGAGCTGCCCATCCGAGCCGACCATGTCGGCAAGAACGTGCCCACCTCGCGCGAGGAGCTCGTGAAGGTCCATCTCGAGGAGACGGACGGCGAGGACGGCGTCGAGATCGAGCGCGTCGTCGACAGCCCGCTGGCGGCTGAGCCCGTCGCGTGACCGACCTCGTCGATGGGCTCCCGGCGACCGAGGTCGTCGTGCCGTCCGTCGATGTCGCGCCCGGGAGCCAGCCGGTCGGCTGGCGGCACAAGCACCTCCTCGACGTCGACGGGCTGTCCGCCGCCGACCTCGACCTCGTGATGCGGACCGCCGATGCGATGCGGGAGGTGCTGGCCCGGCCGATCGCCCGCGTCCCGGCGTTGCGCGGCCGGAACGTGACGATCCTCTTCTACGAGGCGTCGACGCGCACCAGGGTCTCGTTCGAGGTCGCGGCCAAGAACCTCACCGCGGACGTGACGAACATCGCGGCGGCGACGTCGTCGGTGACCAAGGGCGAGTCGCTCGTGGATACCGTGCGGACCGTGGAGGCCCTTGGCGCGCAGCTGTTGGTGATCCGCCACTCGGTCTCCGGCGCGCCCTACCTCGCGGCCGAGGTGTTCGGCGGCTCCGTGCTCAACGGCGGGGACGGCTGGCACGCCCACCCGACCCAGGCGCTCCTCGATCTGTACACGATGCGCTCGCGGTTGCCCGGCGGGTCCGTGGCGGGCCGGAAGATCGTCATCCTGGGCGACGTCCTCCACTCACGGGTGGCGCGCTCCAACATCTGGTCCCTGACCGCCGCCGGCGCCGACCTGTGGCTGTGCGGCCCGTCCACGCTGCTGCGCGGGTTCGAGGCGTGGGCCGGTCGCGGGGCGGCAGCGGGTCGCCGGTTCCGCGTCACGTCCGATGTCTCGGCCGCGCTCCGTGATGCCGAAGTGGTCATGGCCCTGCGCATCCAGCGCGAACGGATGGCCTCGGGGCTGCTGCCGTCGCTCCGCGAGTACGCGACCCGGTATGGGCTCACACGCGAGCGGCTCGCGCTGGCGGCCCCGCGAGCGCTCGTGATGCATCCGGGACCGATGAACGAGGGAGTCGAGATCGCGGCCGATGTCGCGGCCGGTGCCCAGAGTGTGATCACCGACCAGGTCACGAACGGCGTTGCGATCCGGATGGCCCTGCTCTACCTGCTGGCCGGGGTCTCGGGGGCGGGCACGAGCGCCGCGCGCGAGGCGAGCAGCCTGTGACCGATCTCGATCTGAGCCGCGTCTGGCTGGTGGATCCGGCCGCCGGACGCGAGGGGC
>DASPHN010000052.1:0-10455 GCA_035629655.1 Saccharimonadales bacterium (SeqCode)
CCTGTGCGGGTCGTGTGTCCACTCGCGACTCGTGACGACACGCCGTGGCTCCACGTTCCGGTTGTGCGCGCTGTCCGTCTCGGATCCGCGATTCCCGAAGTACCCGGCGCTTCCCGTGGTCTCGTGCCTCGGCTACGAGCGGGATCCGGCCGTCGTCGACGACCAACGCCCAACGGCCATCCGCGCCGACCCCGATGCACCGTAACAACGACGAACGCCCGCCCCATGAGCGTTAGGCGGGCGCTCCGATCGCTGAGGGGCCGAAGTGGCGCCTACCGCTCACCCGGCGGGCGTTTGTCCTGAAACTCCGCCCAGCCGCCACCGACCCCGGCCGCGCCGCCACTGGCCACCCGGGTCCCGGCGCTGCGCCGGCCGGCTTGACGCCCGGAGCACGGGATGCCATCCTGCCGGCCACATCACGAAGAGCGGGCTACGAACGGGACGAGTACCCGTCGCGCGTCGGCAGAGAGATCCGGTGGTTGGTGGAAACCGGAGCGACGACGATGGGGGATGGACCCGGGAGCCTCCGGACCGAACGAATGCGGCCTGGCCGTCGTTCCAGTAGGCTCCGGCGCAGAGCGCCAGCGATACCGGGCAGCGCCGATCACCCGGGCCTCGAGCCCCGGCCGTCGGTCACGAGAGTGCGGCACAGCCGAATGAGGGTGGCACCGCGGAAGGCACGACCTTTCGTCCCGGAGACGAACGGTCGTTCTTGATTCTCGAGGCCTTCGATGAGCACCGCGGACCCGATCAGCCTGGCGCAGACCAAGCGCCTCGCCGCCACCGCCGAAACCATCCTCCTGCGCGCGACGCGGCCGGCCGACCTCGAGACCCCGATCGGTGCGTTCCTGCGTCTCGACGACGGCGGACCCGCCTACCTCCTCGAGTCGGTCGAGGGCGGCGAGCGGCTGGGTCGATACTCGTTCCTCGGCATCGGGCCACGCCGCCTCCTCGAGGTCCGGGACGGTCTCGCCCGGATCCAGACCCGTCCCGTGACGGTGCCGACCTACGCCCCCGACCTGCCGATCGAGACGGTCGAGGCGCCCGATCCGCTCGACGCGGTCCGCCGCTTCGTCCCGCGTCGCCGGGTCCAGCCGACCGAGGGCATGCCCCGCTTCACCGGGGGCGCCGTCGGCGCCCTCGCCTACGACGCGACGTCGCTGTTCGAGCCGTCCGTGCCGCTCCCCGATCGAGACCCGGTGGGCGTCCCGACCGCGGCGTTCATCGAGACCGACCTCGTCATCGTGTTCGACCACCTGACCCACACGCTGTCCGCGGTCGCGTCGCTCCACACGGATGCGCCCGACCTCGAGGGCCGCTACCGGATCGCCGAGACGGCCATCTTCGAGGCGCTCGAGCGCACGGCTCGCCCGAGCGCGACCGAGCTGGCCGGCACGCGAGCTCGGTCCGCCGCGACCCCCCTCGCGGCCCCCATCGAGACGAGCCTGGGGCGCGAGGAGTACATCCACGCGGTCGAGGTCGCCAAGGACGCGATCGCGGCCGGCGAGGCGATCCAGGTGGTGCTCGCGCGGCGCCAGTCGTTCGGCCTTCCCCTCGATCCATCGACCGGCGCGACGCTCGACGGGATCGGCCTCTACCGAGCGCTCCGGCGGGTGAATCCGAGCCCGTACCTCTTCTTCGTCCGGACCCCCACCTACGAGGTCGTCGGCGCATCCCCGGAGCTGCTCCTGCAGGCCGAGGGCGATCGCCTGACGACCCACCCGATCGCCGGGACGCGCCCGCGGGGTGCCGACGCCCGGGAGGACGCCCTGCTCGCCGAGCAGCTCCAGAAGGATCCCAAGGAGCGAGCCGAGCACGTCATGCTCGTCGACCTCGGCCGCAACGACCTGGGTCGCGTGAGCCGGCCCGGGACCGTGACCGTCAGCAAGTACATGGAGGTCGAGCGCTACAGCCATGTCC
Source organism: Saccharimonadales bacterium (SeqCode) (assembly GCA_035629655.1). Taxonomy (GTDB): domain Bacteria; phylum Chloroflexota; class Limnocylindria; order Limnocylindrales; family CSP1-4; genus SPCO01. The sequence continues at coordinate 1,921 of DASPHN010000052.1, forward strand.
TCCATCTCGTATCCCATGTCGAGGGTCGGCTCAAGCCCGAGCTCGACGCGCTCGACGCGTTGCGTGCGGTCTTCCCGGCCGGCACGCTGAGCGGCGCCCCGAAGGTCCGCGCGATGCAGCTCATCGCGGCCGCGGAGGGCGAGCGACGCGGGCTCTACGGGGGCGCCGTGGGGTACCTCGGCTACGACGGCAACCTCGACACCGCGATCACCATCCGGAGCGCCGTCCTCAAGGGCGGCCAGGCGCACGTCCACACCGGCGCCGGGATCGTCGCCGCGTCCGTCCCCGAGCGGGAGTTCGAGGAGACGGAGCACAAGGCCGCGGCCCTGCGACGAGCCATCGAGCTGGCGGCCGGCATCCCGGAGCCGGATCGCCCGGGCACCGACGATGCGGATGCCGACGAGGCCGGCGACGCGGCGGACATCGATCCCAACCGGCCCGCTGAGGCCCGCGCATGATCCTCGTCGTCGACAACTACGACAGCTTCACGTTCAACCTCGTCCAGGCACTCCAGGCTGCCGGCGCCGAGGTCCGGGTGGTCCGCAACGACGCCATCGATCGAGCCGGTGTGGAGGCGCTCGCCGACGACCCGGGCGCCGAGCTGCGCGGCATCGTGATCTCGCCCGGTCCCGGCGATCCCGACGACGCCGGAGTGTCGGTGGCCACCATCGAGGTCGCCGCCTCGCGCGAGATCCCGTTGCTCGGCGTCTGCCTCGGGATGCAGTCGATGGCGGCCGCCTTCGGCGCCTCGATCGTCCGTGCCCCGACGCTCGTGCACGGCGAGGCGTCGGAAGTGACGCATGACGGCGCGGGTCTGCTCGAGGGGATGCCGCCGTCGTTCATGGCAGCCCGCTACCACTCGCTCGCGATCGACCCGGCGACGCTGCCGCCCGAGCTGCGCGTCACCGCGATCAGCGAGGTCGACCGGGTGATCATGGGCATCCGCCACGTGGCGCTGCCGCTCGAGGGCGTCCAGTTCCACCCAGAGTCCGTGCTTACCCCAGAGGGCCCGCACCTGCTTGCGAACTTCCTGCGGCAGGCTGGCGAGGGTGAAGCGTCGAGGCTCGATGCGGTCAGCGGCTCGTTCGCGACCGGCGGCATGGCGGAGCCCGTCGCATGAGCGAGCACGTCCGGACGGCCCTCGCGACGATCGTCGAGGGCGGCACGCTCGACCTGGACACCGCCCGGCTGGCGATGGGCGAGGTGATGGATGGCGAGGCGACGGCTGCCCAGCTCGCGGCCCTGCTCATGGGCCTGCGGATGCGCGGCGAGACCGTCGACGAGCTGGCCGGCTTCGCGACCGCCATGCGCGAGCGCGTCGTCAGGGTCGAGGCGCCCGAGGGCACCGTCGATGTCGTCGGCACGGGGGGTGATGGCAGCGGCACGTTCAACATCTCGACCGCCGCCGCGCTCGTCCTGGCGGCGGCCGGGATCCCGGTCGCGAAGCACGGCAATCGAGCGATCACGTCGAAGTCGGGCTCGGCCGATGTGCTGGACGCGCTCGGCGTCCGGATCGACCATGACGCGGACTCGGCGGGCCTCGCCCTTCGCGACCACGGCTTCGCCTTCCTGTTCGCCCCCAACTTCCACCCGGCGATGCGCCACGCGAACCCGACCCGCAAGGAGCTCGGTGTCCGGACCGCATTCAACCTGCTCGGTCCCTTGACCAACCCGGCGGGGACCAGCCGGCAGCTCCTCGGCGTCGGCGATCCACGCGCGGCGGGCCGCTTCGCCGAGGTCGTCCATCGCCTGGGCACGGAGCGGACCCTGGTCGTCCACGGCGCGGGTGTGGACGAGTTGCCGCTCGACGGGACCGGGATCCTGTACGAGGTCACGCCCGACGGCGTGGAGCAGCGGGTCGTCGATGCGGTCGCCCTCGGGCTGCGGGCCACGGCCACGTCGAAGCTTGCCGGCGCGGATCCGGCCACGAACGCCCGGTATCTCGAGGCGATCCTGCGTGGGGAGCCGAGCGCACGACGCGACGTCGTGGTCCTCAACGCCGGCGCCGCATTCCTCGCGTCCGGCACCGTCGAGTCCATCGAGGACGGGATCGACCGGGCGGCGCTCACGATCGACGCGGGTCTGACCGCCGAGCTGCTCGAGCGCCTGCGGGCGGAACGACGGACGGCCGAGTCCGACGCCGCCCAGACGCCGCCCATCGGCACCCCGGCATGACCGTCGCCGAGCGCGCGGCCCGCGGAGCTGGGCAGAACGTCGTGGAGCGGATCGCCGCCCGCCGCCGCGCGGACCTCGCGGACGAGCTGGCAGCCGACACCCGCTCGCCACGCGAGATCGTCGCCGACGCCCCGCCACCTCGGTCGGTGGTGGATGCCTTCACCCGACCCGGTCTGCATGTCATCGCCGAGGTGAAACGATCCTCCCCATCCGCCGGGACGATCGCCGCGACGGATCTGGACATCGTGGAGCAGGCGCGGGCGTACGTCGTCGGCGGCGCCGCGATGATCTCGGTGCTGTGCGAGCCGCACTGGTTCGGAGGGTCGGTCGACGACCTCCGTCGTGTCCGCGGCGCCGTCGCAGCCCCGGTCCTCGCCAAGGAGTTCGTCGTCGATGCGCGCCAGCTCGCCCAGCTCCGGGCGGCCGGTGCCGATGCCGTCCTGCTGATGGCCGTCCTGCATCCGGGCCGGCGCGAGCTGCGCGCCCTCGTGGAGCAGGCGTTCGAGCTTGGCCTCGAGCCGTTCGTCGAAGCCCACGATCGGCGCGAGGTGGCCCTGGCCGTCGAGTCCGGCGCGCGGCTGATCGGGCTGAACAACCGCGATCTGCGGACGCTCGAAGTGGACACCGAGCTCGCGGCGCGCCTGCGTGCCATGGTCCCCGATGATCGGCTGGTCATCGCCGAGTCGGGCGTGCGCGACCGGGACACGATCGCCCGCTGGCGCGCCGTCGGCTTCGACGGCGCGCTCGTCGGCGAGGCGTTCATGCGCGCCCCCGACCCGGCCGCCGCCGTGCGCTCGTTCGTCTCGGCCGGCCGCCAGCCCGATGATCCGGCGAATGTCGCTCGCCGACCCTTCGTGAAGATCTGCGGGGTGACCGACGAGGCCGGGGCCATCGCAGCGGTCCGGGCCGGCGCCGACGCGATCGGCCTGAACGTCGTCGATGGCACGCCCCGCGCCCTCGAGCTCGCCGAGGCCGCGCAGCTCGCAGACGCCATCCGTCGTGTCGCGCCGCCTGATCATCGGCCCGCGATCGTGCTCGTGACGGCAGACGTCCCGGCGGCCAGGCTTGCCGACCTGACCGTGGCCGTCGACCCGGATGCCATCCAGTACCACGGCACCGAATCGGCTGCGACGCTTGCGGCCGCACCGAGGCCCGCCTGGAAGGCGATCCACGTCCCGGTCGGCGGCCCCGGGTCCACCGATCACGTCGCGGCCGCACGCGACCTGCTCGCCGCCGGGATCGAGCGCATCCTCCTCGACACCGCCGCAGGTCCGCATCCGGGCGGGACCGGCCAGCGAGCCGATCGGACGACGGCCGCCGCGATCGCCCGGGACGTGCCGGTCACCCTGGCCGGGGGCCTGACCGCGGTCGATGTCGCCCAGGCCCTGCGCGACATCCCGGCCCGCGGCGTCGACGTGGCCAGCGGGGTCGAGGTGCCACGCCAGCCCGGCGAGCGCCCAAGAAAGGACCCGTTCCTCGTCGCCCTCTTCGTCAAGCGAGCCAAGGCGGCCCGTGACGATCGGCCCAACACCCCGTTCGGCCCGACGCCCGTCCACGCCGGCCTGCTCGATGCCGATGCGGCGGGCCGGTGGGGGATGGAGCGCGACTTCGGCGGCCGGTACGTCCCCGAGACCCTCATGGCCGCGCTCGCCCAGCTCGAGTCCGCATACGATGCGCTGCGCCACGACCCCGTGTTCTGGGCCGATCTGCGCGAGCTCCTCGCCACCTTCGCCGGCCGGCCGACCGCCCTCTACCGTGCCGATCGACTGGCCGCGGCGGTCGGGTTCGAGGCACGCCGGCTCGCTGGCGCGCGACTCCAGCTGCCCGCCATCCGGCTCTATCTGAAGCGCGAGGACCTGGCCCATACGGGTGCCCACAAGATCAACAACGCGCTCGGCCAGGCGCTCCTCACCCGTCGACTGGGCAAGACTCGGGTCATCGCCGAGACCGGGGCCGGACAGCACGGCGTGGCGACGGCCACGGCCTGTGCGCTGCTCGACCTGCCCTGCGTCGTGTACATGGGTGCCGAGGACATCGAGCGCCAAGGGCCCAATGTCCTGCGCATGCGCGCCCTCGGCGCCGAGGTTCGCCGAGTGACGTCGGGAACGGCCACCCTGAAGGACGCCGTGAACGAGGCGATGCGCGACTGGGTCACCAATGTCGAGTCGACCCACTACGTCCTCGGATCGGCCATGGGCCCGCATCCGTACCCCACGATCGTGCGCGACCTGCAGCGCCGGATCGGCGACGAGGCCGCGGCCCAGCTCATGGCGTTCGAGGGGCGGCTGCCGGACGTCGCGCTGGCCTGTGTCGGCGGCGGCTCGAACGCGATCGGGCTGCTCGCCCGCTTCATCGGTGAGCCGACCGTCCGACTGGCCGTGGCCGAGGCGGCGGGCGATGGCCTGACGACCGGCCGTCATGCCGCGGCCATCCTCGGTGGGACACCGGGGATCCTCCATGGCTCCCGCTCGCTCATGCTCCAGGACCGTGACGGCCAGGTGGTCGAGGCGCACAGTGCCTCGGCCGGGCTCGACTATCCAGGGATCGGCCCGCAACTTGCCGCCTTGGCCGAGGGCGGCCGCCTCGAGGTCGCGTCGGCCACGGATCGCGAGGCCGTGGCGGCGATGAAGACGACCACGAGGGCAGAAGGGATCCTGCCCGCACTCGAGACATCGCACGCGATCGCCGCCCTGCCCAAGCTGCTGGCCGGGGTCGAGGGCCTTCCCGGGGGCTTCGATCCGGGTCGGGAGCTCCTCGTGCTGCTCGGCTTCTCCGGGCGTGGCGACAAGGATCTCGCCGCGTTGGAGCGCTTCGCCGACGTCGAGCCGTGGGCCGGCGGGTCATGACCATCGACCAGCTGCGCGCGTATTGCCTGTCGCTGCCCGGCACGCACGAGAAGGAGACGTGGGGCGATGCCGAGCACGCCGGCGACGTCACGTTCCGGGTGCGCGACAAGATCTACCTCATCACGGGACAGGACGGCGGCGGGGCGTCGATCCGGACCGACAAGGCGCAGCAGGCCGACCTGCTCGCCGCCTTCCCCGACGCCGTCAGCGTGGCGCCGTACGTCGGGCGCTTCGGCTGGGTCAGTGTGCGACTCGATGCGCTCGACCCGGCCATCGTTCGCGACATCATCCTCGGCGCCTGGCGCCGCACCGCCCCGAAGGCCGCTGTCGCCGCGTTCGATGCTGGGGTCGGGGCGTGACGACGCTGCTGGCGACCCTCCCCGGCGCCGTCGCCGGCACCAACGGGACGGCCGGTGCGCAGCGCATCGCCGCGGCCTTCGCGCACGCCCGAGCCGAGGCCCGCGCGGCGCTGATCCCATACGTGGTCGCTGGGTACCCGGACGCTGACACGAGCGTCGAGATCGCGCTCGCCGCCGCCGATGCCGGTGCCGACCTGCTCGAGATCGGGCTGCCGTATTCCGACCCGCTCGCCGATGGCGCGACCCTCCAACGCGCCTCGGGGGTCGCGTTGCGCGCCGGCGCGACGCTCGAGGGCTCACTTCGCCTCATCGAGCGCATCGGCGCTGCCCGGCCGGACCTGCCGCTCGTGCCGATGGGCTACGCGAACCAGGTCATCGGCGGCGGCGACGGGGAGACCGTCGCGCGGCGTCTGGCCGGCGCGGGTGCGGCTGGCCTGATCGTCGCGGATCTGACGCCCGACGAAGGCGAGTCGTTCGAGGCCGTCGCCCGCGATGCAGGCCTCGCAGTCGTCTATCTCGTCGCGCCCACCACGCCACCGGATCGGCGTGCCGCGATCGCCGCGCGGAGTGGTGGATTTCTCTACTGCGTCTCGCTGGTCGGCGTGACCGGGGCTCGGGCGACGCTGCCAAGAAGCGTCGGCGCGCTCGTTCGCGCCGTGACGGCGGCCTCGCCCGTCCCGGTCGGTGTCGGCTTCGGGGTCAGTCGCCCGGCCCACGTGCGGGCGATCGCCCGTGCCGGCGCCGACGGGGTGATCGTCGCCTCGGCGCTCGTTGATGCGCTCGGCCCGGATGGTCGCGACATCGGCGGCCTGCGCCGCCTCGTCCAGGAGCTGCGGGGCGCGACCGGATCCGCGACCTGACGCGGTGCTCGCCGTATCCTCCGAAGATGCTTCACGACGTGATCGAGATCGGCGAGGAAGTCGGCGCCAGGAAGACCTTCCTCTGGGTGATCGATTGGCCCGGTTGGTGCCGGAGCGGCAAGGATGGCCCGCTCGCGATCGACGCCCTCATCGACCACGGACCGCGCTACGCCCACGTCGCCGCCGAGGCGGGGACGGAGGCGCCGACGGACGCATCGGCCCGCGACCTCTCGACGGTCGAGTCGGTCAGCGGCAACGGCGGCACGGACTTCGGCGTCCCGTCCATCATCACCGAGCGCGATGCGCGTCCGGTCGATGCGGCGATGGCCGCCCGCTTCGCCGCGATCGTCGGCGCGGCCTGGACCCTCCTCGACCGGCTCGCTACGACGGCCCCGCCTGAGCTCCGCAAGGGACCGCGCGGCGGTGGCCGCGACCGCGACAAGGTCATCGCCCACGTGATCGGGGCGGATCACGCCTATGCTCGCGAGATCGGGCTCCGCCTCCCGGAGCCGACGTTCGATGACCGAGCCGCCGTCGAGGCCGAGCGGGCCGCCATCCTCGAGGTCATCGGCCGACCATCCGACGGCTCGCCGCTGGCTGACCGGCGCTGGACGCAGCGCTACGCCGCGCGCCGGATCGCCTGGCACGCCCTCGACCATGTCTGGGAGATCGAGGACCGCTCCGAACCGGCCTAGACCCGAGCAACGCCGACCGTTCCGCCATGAGGCGGCGCGTGCACGCACCGGATACGACGTCGGGGAGCCCGATTCGGCCATCGGTCCCATTGACCCTCCATGACCTTGGTACTAGTGTCCGGACTTCATCGCCGGTCGCGGCAAGCACTCATCCGGTCGGCCACCCATTCGCGGGGACGGGGTGGCACGTGGGGGCGGGTCTCTGTCACCTCACCACGACCTGCCCATCGTTCCCCGTGAGGCCCTGTTGCAGATCCTTCGGTCGGACCGTCACAGCCGAGTCCGCCCACGCGCGCTGGTCGCCGCCCTCCTGCTGACGTTCGTGTCGTCACTGGTCGGGTCGGCTGCACCCGCTGCGCCGGCGGCGGGACCGGTCGTTCGGCTGTCCGGCCCGGATCGGGTCGCCGTCGGTGAGCCCATCACCGTCAGCCTGAGTCTCGACGGTGCCCAGGACGTCGGTGGCTACGAGGCGATGCTCCTGTTCGACACAGGGTCCGCCCGCTTCGCCGGGTTCGATCGTCGGGCCAACGGCCTGGGTCGGGACGGACGAGGGACCGATACCCTCGGCCCGGTCGAGCTCCCGGAGGGGGTCGGCTTCGGCCTCTACTCCTGCCCGGTGAGCGATTGCGCGTCCGGCGAGGGCGAGCGCACTGACGACGGACCCAGCGGCAAGGTCTCGCTCGGGACGATCAGCCTCACCCCGAGTCGTGGCGGCCTGCTGCAGCTCGCCCTGGCGAACCTGGTCGTCGTCGACACGGACGGTGACCCGATCGCCGTCACCGCGCCACCCAGCATCGTGGTCGAGGTGGCCGGCTCGGATCGGCCGATCGCGGCGCCGGCAGCCCCCTACAACGCGGGCGTGTCCGGGGCCGCGGATCCGATCACTGACACGGACATCACCGGCGACGGCCAGGTGACCGATACCGACGCGCGCCTGGTCGGGCTCGACTGGAGCCTGGCCCGCTTCCGGAGCGACCCGTGCGATGCGGCACTCGCGCCAAGCGACGCGACCGGCGACGGCTGCGTCGATGTCGCGGACCTCGTGGCCGTCTCGGCCGACCTCACCGAGGACGAGGGCGGCGGCGGTTTCGCCCCCGCCGCCGTGGCCACGGTCTTCGTGTCGACCTTCGTTGTGACCTCGACGGGGGACCAGCAGGATGCCGCCATCAATGGCACGTGCGCGACCGCGACCGGCACATGCACGCTGCGAGCCGCGGTGCAGGAGGCGAACGCCGGTGCCGGCGCGGACCTCATCACGTTCAACATCCCCGGGACCGGCGTCCGGGAGATCGCCCTTGGCAGCCAGATCTCGTTCACCGACTCGGCCGGCGTGACCATCGATGGCTACACCCAGCCTGGGTCCAGCGTGAACACGGATCCCCTGGCGAGCAACGCGGTCATCCGGATCGCGATCACGGGCCCAGGCGACGACGTCGAAGTCCCGGGCTTCTTCATCAGCACGCCGAACAACCTGATCCGCGGCCTGGCGATGTACGAGCTGTGGCGGAAGATCTGGCTGGCTGGCCCCAACGCCGCGTTCAACGTCGTCAGCGGCAACTTCATCGGGACCGATCCGGCCGGCGACTACCAGTCGGACGGG
>DASPHN010000053.1:0-4086 GCA_035629655.1 Saccharimonadales bacterium (SeqCode)
TCAGGACGAGGGACCGGGCCGACCGCTGCCCGACGTAGACTGAGCGCCACGACACCAGTTCGCGCCGACGAAGGGACCACCCATGACGACCGACGAGAAGCCGCGCATCAAGATCACCTACGCAACGCTGCGCGCGGACAACGAGGAGCTGCACAGCGGCTTCGAGGCCGCGGTCGAGCGCGTGCGCGCGGGACTGGGTCGCAGCCACCGCAACCACATCGACGGCGCCTGGACCGACGGCTCGGCCGGGACGTTCGAGGTCCGCTCGCCGATCGATCGGGAGATCGTCCTCGGAACGTTCGCCAAGGGCGCGTCCGAGGACGTCGACCGCGCCGTCGCCGCAGCTCGAGCCGCCCAGCCGGCGTGGGCCGCGACGCCGTGGCAGGAGCGCCTGGCGATCGTCCGCAAGGCCGCCGAGCTCATCAGCGACCGGCTGATGGACCTCTCAGCGATCATGGCCTTCGAGGTCGGCAAGAACCGGATCGAGGCGCTCGGCGAGGTCGAGGAGTCGGCCGATCTCATCCGCTACTACGCCCAGACCATGGAGGACAACGGCGGCTACGACGTCGAGATGGACAACCTCGGCGACACCGCGGTCCACACCCGGTCCATCCTCCGCCCGCACGGCGTCTTCGCTGTCGTGAGCCCCTTCAACTTCCCGATGGCCCTCGCGGCCGGCCCGACGAGCGCGGCGATGATGGCCGGCAACACCGTCGTCTTCAAGCCCTCGTCGGCGTCACCGCTGAGCGCCATCAAGCTCATGGAGGCGTACATCGAGGCAGGCGTGCCCGCCGGTGTCGTGAACCTCGTCATGGGTCCCGGCGAGACCGTGGGGCAGGCGCTCCAGGATCACCCCGGCATCGACGGTATCGTCTTCACGGGCTCGTACGACGTCGGGATGAAGCTCTTCCACTCCTTCAGCAAGCAGTGGCCGCGTCCGACGATCGTGGAGATGGGCGGCAAGAACCCGGCGATCGTCACGCGCAGTGCCGACCTCGATGAGGCGGCCGAGGGGATCATGCGAGCCGCGTTCGGCTTCGGTGGGCAGAAGTGCTCGGCCAACTCCCGTGTCTACGTGGAGCGGTCCGTCCACGACGACCTCGTCCGCCGGCTTGTGGAGAAGACGGAGCAGATCGTCATCGGCGACCCCATCGTCCGCTCCAACTGGCTTGGCCCGATCATCGACCAGCGCGCGGTCGACCGCCACCAGACGGCCGTCGCCGAGGCCCGTCGCGACGGCACCGTCTTCACCGGCGGCGAGCACCTCACCGACGGCGACCTGGCGCGCGGCTTCTACGTCGAGCCCACGGTCGTGGGCGGCCTGCCGGCCGATCATCGCGTCCTGCGCGACGAGCACTTCGCGCCACTCACCGCGGTCCATGCCGTGGATTCGCTCGATGAGGCCCTGACCCTCGCCAACGACACCGTCTACGGGCTGACCGCCGGCGTCTACAGCGAGGATCCGGCTGAGATCCAGACCTTCCTCGACCGCATCCAGGCCGGCGTCACGTACGTCAATCGGCGGGCTGGGGCGACGACCGGGGCATGGCCGGGCGTCCAGGCGTTCGGTGGCTGGAAGGGGAGTGGCTCGACAGGCAAGGCCGGCCTGTCGCGCTACTACGTCGCGCAGTTCATGCGCGAGCAGTCACACACGGTGGTCGACTAGACGGCGACCACCCGGTCGCGTCCCGCTCGCTTCGCGGTCAGGAGGGCCGAGTCGGCGGCCCGGAACAGGGCGTGTCCGTCGAGCTCGTCGCCGAGCAGTGACGCGACGCCGGCCGAGATGGTGAGCGGCACGGGCCGCCCATCGATCGTCACGGCGTCCGCGGCTGCCGCGGCGACCGCCGTTCGGATGCGTTCCGCGACGACCACGGCCTCGGCGGCGCCTGCGCCCGGGGCGATCACCACGAATTCCTCGCCGCCGTAACGCGCTGCCGTGTCCTCGAGCCGGACGGCGCCCTGCATCGCCTGTGAGACGCGACGGAGCACCGCATCCCCGACGGCGTGCCCGTGTTCGTTGTTGACCGCCGAGAATCGGTCCAGGTCCAGCACGATGAGGCTCAACGGCGTCTGGTGCCGCCGGGCATGCGCGAACGCGGCTTCGACGGCCTCGTCGAAGTAGCGCCGGTTGAGCAGCCCGGTCAATGGGTCGCGCACTGCCGCATCGCTCACCATCGCGTGCCGGTCGGCGTTCCGCAGCGCGACCGCGACCTGGGTCACGAGCAGGTCGGCGATGCCCAGCTCGACCTCGCCGAACGGGGCGGCCGACGGGCGCGTGGCGGTCAGGACGGCCGTGACGCGATCGTCGATGCGGATGGGCAGCGCGAGCACGGACCGGGGTGCCTCCCCGTCGATCGATGGGGCGGGGCGGATGACCCGTTCGCCGGTCTCGATCGCCTCGAGCGCGGCGGCATCGTCCGGCGTCAGCGGGCGGGCGTCCCCCGTCACGCGCTCGCTCCCACCGGCCGTCGGGACGGCGCTCGTCTCGGCCTCGACCCGGAACGTCCCGTCGACCCCGAGGCCTGCGATGAGGATCGGGTCCGCCCCCAGCAGATCCGCGGCAGCATCCACCACGGCGCGGACGGTGCGCGCCCGGTCGAGGTCACCCACGAGGCCGCGACTGACGTCCAGGACGCGCTCGATGGCGTGCAGCCGGGCGCGGCGCTCTTCATCGAGCCGCGCCGAGCGCAGGGCCGCGGCGATGGCTCGGGCGATCGTGTCCGCCAGGGCGACGTGGGCCGGGGTCATCGGCCGGTCGAGCGTGCCCTCGAAGTTGACGATGCCCAGCAGCTCTCCGTGGTGGACGATCGGGGCCGCGATCTCGCTCCGCACGTCGTCGCGCGCCGCGCGATAGTCGGGATCGGCGAGGACGTCGGGAACGTACTGGGTCTCGAGTGTGGAGGCCGCGCGTCCGATGACGCCGACGCCCGGCTCGATGACATGGAAAGGGCTGTGGTAGCCGGCCACGCCCACCATCGACAGCCGTCCCTGCTCGTCGGGCAGGTACATCGAGACGAGGGCGATCTCGAACTCGCGCGACACGTCGTCGACGACATCCTGGATGACCTCCCGGACCGTGCGCGACCCGTCGAACCGCCGGACGATGTGCTCCAGCGACTCGAGGGCATCCACGCGACGGCGACTGCGCGCGGCACGGCGGACGGCCCGCTCCTCGGCGGTCGTGGCGATGCGCACGACGACGGCGAGGCCGGTCGAGGCGAGGAGGACGACGGCCACACGGACGACGTATTCGTCGCTGACCAGGTCGCCATCGACCAGGCCGCGAGTCGCCATCCCGGCGTGCGCGAGGCCGACCGCGGTCGCGGCGGTCAGCAGGATCGCGGCCGTCAGACCGTACGACGGCGTCACCGCAGCGAACGTCACGGCGAGGACCACGAACGGTCCGGCCGACGGCATCACCAGCGTGGCGACGTCGATCCCCCCGCACGCCGCCGCCGCGATGATCAGGACGAGGGGTCCGAGGGACATCCGAACGCCGCGATGCTGGACCAGCCGCTGACCGAACGGCGTCCAGCCCACGAGGATCGCGACGATCGTCGCCGGCCAGGTCAGGAGGATGGCGGCGTGGAACTGCGTATCCTCGGGATCGATGGCTTTGGCCAGGAGGGCGAGCAGGCCCATGGTGCCCAGCGTGATCGCCGCCCAGCGGACCTCGGCCACGGCGCGATCACGCATCCAGAGCGCGCGCCCCACGCGGGCGATGATCCTGGCGGCATCCCACCGCCCGACCGGCGCGAGTGCGCGGTCATCGAGCGGATCGAGGGTCCCAGGGCCGACCGATGTCGTCATATCCGGGGAACCGTACGGCGCGAATGTCCCCCTGTGACTCACCCATCAGGACTACTCCGTACTACCCGTTCAGCGTATGCGGCCAGGCATCTCGAGCCAGGGGAGGTCTGCTAGACTCCGTCCTCGATATCCAACCTGCATAGTCCCTATGCATCAGTCGCCGACGGTGAGGTGCTCCGTGTCCTCGGTCTCGCGTGGCGCCGGCCTCGCCGGTGGTCGTCCCGTCCCGCACATCGTCACCGAGCTGCCCGGCCCGAAGGCCCGCGCGCACGTGGC
>DASPHN010000054.1:0-20205 GCA_035629655.1 Saccharimonadales bacterium (SeqCode)
CTCCATCGCCGAGATGTTCGGGGTGTCATCGATGTACATCGGAGCTTCCGAGAGCGAGTTCATCGCGGGGGCGATGCGCGCGAAGTCGAGCTCTTCCAGAAAGCCGGTGCGCAGTCGCTGCGAGTCGATGTTGGCGACGCTCGAGAGCAGTCGCAACACGAGCTGTTCCTTGCTCATCTCGAGGCTGAAGACCCCGACGCTCTTGCGCTCCTTGACGGCGGCATGCTCCGCGATGTTCAGCGCGAAGCTCGTCTTGCCGACCGATGGACGGGCGGCCACGATCACGAGGTCGCTCGGCTGGAGCCCGGTGGTCAGCGCATCGAGGTCCTGGAACCCGGTGCGCACGCCCGAGATCTCGCCTCGATGAGCGTGCAGGTAGTCGAGCCGGTCGTAGGCGTCGTGAAGCAGGGCCTTGAGCGCGGAGAAGCCGACGTCGACCCGCTTCTGGCTGACTGCGAACAGCTCGGACTCCGCGCGGTCGATCGCCTCCTGGATCTCGGCCGGGTCCTCGTATCCGATGCCGGCGATCCGACCGGCCGCTCCGATCAGGTTCCGCAGGACGGCCTTGCGCTCGACGATCCGCGCGTACTGCGCGGCGTGGACCGCGGTTGGTGTCTCGTTGCTCAGGCTGCTGAGGTAGGCCCGGCCGCCGATGGCCTCGAGCTCCTCGCGCCGTTCCAGGGATTCCGCGACCGTGACGATGTCGATCGGCTCGCGGCGCTCGAAGAGGTCAAGGATGGCCGCATAGATCCGAGCGTTCGCCTGCCGGTAGAAGTCCTCGGGGCGCAGGAACTCCGCCACCTCGATGACCGCGTCGCGGTCGATGAGGATGGCACCGAGCACGGACTGCTCGGCCTCGAGACTTTGCGGTGGCAGGCGGTCGATCACGGCGTGGCAGGACTCCGACGGAACGGTGGGGGCCTTATCGTCGCAGTGGACCGACGCCCGGCGGCCCACAAAGGACGCTCACCGGCGCCTCGTCGTCCACGACTTCGCCAGCAACGTGGACCCACTGTGGACGGTCCTGTGGATATCTCGGCGGGCTGGGCGATCCGGCCGCAGAAACGTTCTGACGGCGGAGATGGGTCGTCGAGGGCAAGGCGACGGGTGAGCAAGAGAGCGAGCGCACCGGAGTGCGTGAGTGAGCGGCGGAGCCCGTCAACGCAGCCATCGGCGATCCAGCCCGGCGTCAGTCGAGCTTGCGGATGACTCCGATCAGCTTGCCCTGGATGCGGACATCGTCATAGAACTGCGCCGGGTAGGCCGGGTTCGCGGGCTGGAGACGGATCTTGTCCTTCTCCTTGAAGAAGCGCTTGAGCGTGACCGCGTTCTCTTCGACCTGGGCGACGACGATGTCGCCGTTGCGAGCGGTGGTCTGCGGGCGGATGAGGACGAAGTCGCCGTCCGCGATGTGCGCCTCGATCATCGAGTCGCCGCGGACCTTGAGGACGTAGGCGTCGCCGCTCGGCGCGAGCATGTCCGGGATGGCCATGGACTCGGAGGCGTCCTGATAGGCCTCGATGGGACCGCCGGCCGCGATCTCGCCGATGATCGGGACGACACGCGAATCGGCCGACGTCGCCTGCGGGACGAGCTCGCTCGTCAGGCCGAGCTGGATCGCGGCCGTCGGGGTCAGGCGGATCGCCCGACTCTGGGCCGCGCCGCGCTCGAGGTATCCGTCGCGCTCCAGGATCTGCAGGTGGTGGTGGACCGCCGACGTGGAGGCGAGACCGACCGCGTGGGCGATCTCCCGCACCGACGGCGGGAACCCACGCGAACGCAGCGTGGCGGCGATGAAATCCAGGATCCTGACCTTGCGCTCGGCGTCGTGCTTCGTCACTCGCGCCTCCTTGCCGTGCATGATACCGAACGGACGTTCGATGTCAAGGCAGGCTCGGCGGTCCGACGGCGACGCTTCGCGGGGCCGCTGGTAGACTCCCGGTCCCACGGGGACGGGAGCGCGAGGAACACCATGGCCCGCAAGGCGTCGGCCAACACCAAGAGCGGCGGAGCATCGATCGGTCGACTGTCGATCGGTCGGATGTTGTCGTTGATGGCGTTCCTGCCCGTCGCGAGCCGGATCCCCGACTATGCCCGGCTCGTCACCGCGCTCGCCCTCGACGAGCGGATGCCGGCCAGCCGCAAGGCGCTCCTCGGGGCCGCGGCCGGCTACCTCCTCGTCGGACGTGACATCGTTCCCGACGACATCCCGATCATCGGCGGCCTCGACGACATCGTCGTGGTCGTCCTCGCGGTCGACCTGTTCCTCGACGGCGTCCCGGAGGACCTCCTCTCGGAGAAGCTGCTCGACCTGCGCATCGACCGCGTGGCCTACGACCGGGACATCGCCCAGATCCGGCGCTTGACGCCGGGCCCGGTCCGTCGGACCATCCGGCGGATCCCCACCTTGCTCGCCGATGCGGGCGATGCGATCAGCCAGCTCGGTCTCGGGCCCCGCGTGCGGGCCTGGATCACCAGGGAGGACACCAGCACTTGAAGGTCATCCTGACCAAGGACGTCGCCACGCTCGGGAAGAGCGGCGAGATGAAGCAGGTCTCCGACGGCTACGCGACCAACTTCCTCATCCCCAAGCAGCTTGCCGTGCCCGCCGCCGGCGGCGCCTATCGCGCCTGGCAGCACGACATCGCGAGCCGCGAGGACAAGCGCAAGCGTGAGCGCGAAGAGGCCGAGATCGCGGCGACCCGCATCGGGAGCACGACGCTGACGATGGGCGTCAAGGTCGGCGAGGGCGGCAAGCTCTACGGCTCGATCACGTCCAAGGACATCGCCGACGCGCTCGCCCGCCGCGGGATCGAGGTCGACCGCCACAAGATCGATCTCGACGAGCCGCTCAAGACCCTGGGCACCTACAAGGTGGCCATCAAGGTCTTCACCGGCATGACCCCCGAGGTCACGATCGTCGTCGAGCCCAAGGGCTGATCGCCCAGACGATCGCGAGGGTGGCGACGACCACCCCGAACACCAGCCCGACGATCGACTCCCACGGCACGAGCCGCATCGTGAGGTCGTGCCCGCCCGCGGGGACCGGCACCAGCTGTCCGCCAAGCGCGCGGCGCGGCGTCACGGCGTGGCCGTCGACCTCGACGGTCCAGCTCGGCCACCAGGCGCGATCGACCCACACGTAGCCGTCGGCGGGCGCCTCGATCCGCAGGGCCAGCTCGCCGCTCGAGGAGCCGATCATCAGCGCAGGCACCGCCCCGGCCTCGGCCGCGGCCAGGTCCAGCACGACGTCCCGTGGCGCGATGGGGGAGCCGCCATCATCCGCGGCACGGCCGTCTGACGGCACCGCCTCCTCCGGGATCCAATAGGGTCCCGTCAGGGCCGGCACCCGGCACACCTCGGCCTCGTCGGCCTCGACCGAGACCGGATCCGTGCCCGGGCACGACGCTCCGAACGTCACGAGCGTGTCCACGCCGACGAGCCGGCGCACGATCGCCGCATCGGGCCCATCGCCACGTGCCGCCTCCAGCAGATCATCGGACGCCCGCAGGTTCAGCGAGCTGAACATCTCGAGATCCGGCACGCCGGCGGCGGCCAGGCGGTCCGGAGCGCCGTCGTAGAAGCCGGGCGGCCCGAGGGTCAGCACCCGGTTCGGGTCGATGGCACGGAGCGCGACGGCCAGCTCGCTGTCGCGAGGCCAGATCCGGTCGGCCGCACGTGTCGTGTTGGCCAACGGTGAGAGGAGGGCCAGCGGCAGGATCGTGGCCGCGACCACGGCCGCGACGACGGCGGGTGTCCGCCGTCCTGTGCCGATCAGGATCACGACGACCGTGCCCGCCACGAGCTCGAGGATGAGCGGGAGCGGCAGGGAAAGGGTCTTGATCGCGTTCTCTCGAGCCCCACCCGCACCCTCGCCGGGCAGGCGCGTCGAGACCGCGCTGAAGACGGCTTCCCACACGGACGGGAGGATGACGGCGATGCCGAGGGTCAGCAGCCACGCGGCCCCGGCGAGGCCGACGGCCGTCGCCGCTCGCCCGAACGGCGTCCCGCGGCGGCCGGTGCCGTTCGCTTCGGCCGTGGTCGCGCGGCCCAGGCGGGCGACGCCGATGGCGGCCAGCAGCCCGAGGATGAACGCCACGAAGAGGTAGGCCCGCGTCGGCGAGCGCAGGCCGTTGAGGATCGGGACTGCGAGCCACGGGTCGGGACGGAGGGCGGCCAGGACCGGGATGGCGAGCATGACGCCTGCGACGACCAGCCACGGCCGCGCCCGCCGGACCGGCACCGCGACCGCGGCCAGGGCGAGCACGCCGAGCCCGATGAAGGCGCTCGCCTCGTACAGGGCGAAGATGCCGTCCGGATACCACGTCGTGAAGATGTCCCAGCCGTCCTCGCCGGTCCGGATGAACGGCTGGGCGAAGAAGAAGCCGAGCGGGTCGAACGGCGTCGACGCCGCCGTGAACGCGTCATCCGGCGTCACGCCCACATCCCGGACCGAGAGCGCGGTCAGCAGCAGCGTCGGCAGCAGCTGGATGGACCCGATCGCCCCACCGACGAGCCCGAACAGCACCACGCGGCCGAGCGACGCGAGATCCCGGCCGGTCGCCAGCAGCAGCACCACCGCCAGGAGGCCGGTCAGCAGCCAGGTGTTCGGATGGCCGGCCAGGGCCTGGATGCCCCACCCGACCCCGGCGAGGACCAGGCCGATGCGGCTGGGAGCCGGCCGGCGGGCGAGGGGCAAGAGGATCCAGGGCAGCCAGGCGTACGCGGCGACGAGGTTGTTCCACTCGAGCTTGCTGACGATGCCGCCACCGAGGATGGCCACGGCCGCCGCGATCAAGGCCCCGGAGCGCGACCCGCTGAGCCGGAGCGCCAGCAAGCCGGTCCCGAGACCCGCGACCGTGAGGTGCACGACCCGGTTCACGTCCAGCGCCACGAGCGGCTCGAATCGATGGATCAGCCAGTTTGGCGGGTAGAACGCCCCGATCTGCCCTTCGGCGTACAGCGGGAACCCGAGGCCCAGGCGCTCCTGCCAGAGGGGGAGCTCGCCGCGTCCGAGTGCCTCGTGGAAGAAGACGGCGAGCGGCGCATCGATCTTCGGGAGGTCCAGGTTCCAGAGCGCCTCGCCGGCAGGCGCCGGCAGCCGGGCGGCGATCATCGCGGCAACGACGCAGAGCGGGAAGAGGAACAGCAGGAACCGCCAGGTGCCCGGCGTGGCGTGGGCCGGCCCCGCGCTCAGCCGGGTGACATGGGCCATCGTGGTCCTGGTCGCGTCAGAACGCGACGAAGTCGATGCCGATCGCCCAGATGGCATACGCGCAGAACACGATGCCGAGGCCAGCCGCGACCATCGCGAGTCTCGACATCCCACGTTCGAACACGGTCGCCAGGATCACGAACAGCAGGACCTGGAAGTCGAGGCTGAATCGATAGCCGAACTGGGTGATCCCAACGTTGCCGTGGGTGAGGATCGGCAGGCTGACGAGGACGATCCCGATGACCGACGCGAACACCCTGGGATCGCGCAGTCGACCCTTCGCGAGCCACAGGTAGAGCGGCGTCGTCAGGAAGAGCGAGAGCCCCCACCACGACGGCTGCAGGTACGGCGCCTGGTCGACGTAGTTCCAGCTTCGGAAGAACATCGCGTACAGGTTCCGCGGGATGTAGTGGATCGAGAGGATCCCGTGGTCGACGTAGATGGGATCCTCGAGCACGCCCGGGATGAGGGTGTAGCCCTGATCGGTGAGGGTCCCCCAGCGCACGATGTTGTAGAGGGCGTACGCGCCGAGGGGCACCGCGATGCCGATCCCGAACAGGATCGTCGTGCGCATCGCCGCGCGCCGGTCCTCGGGGAGGCGGAGCGGCCAGCCGATCCCGAGGGCGAGCATCAGGAAGGCCGGGGCCGCAAGGCCGACCGGCAGCCGGGAGAACGCGGCACAGCCCAGGAGAAATCCGGCCAGCAACGGCCACCGCCGATCGAGCACGAAGATCAGCGCCCCGAGGCTGAACAGCACGGCGACGACGTGCGCGAAATACCAGACCGACGCCCCTTCGGCGACGTACCAGAGGACCGTCCCGAACCCGAACGCCGCGGTCAGCCAGACGCGCGCGATCGGTGTCAGGACGAACCGCCCGAACGCGAGCCAGGCGAGCGCCACGGCCGCACCACCGAGGATCGCGCTCGGGATCTGTTGGTGGATCCCCGTCCCGAAGACCGCCACGATCGGCATCAGGAGGATCGCCGGCAAGGGCGGGTACGCGACGTACCAGCGCCCCGGCCCGGCCGGGATGAGCTCGTTCAGCCAGGACGGCGCCTCCGTGACGTAGAGCCGGCCGTGGAGGAAGGCGTCGGCCAGGCGAACGAAGTAGTCGAGCTCCTGCCGGTCGCGATCCGACGTCCAGAGATAGACCGCTGCGGCGAGGACGCCGAACACGAGGGCGCCGCCAAGGTCGGGGTGCGCCCGCAGCCATCGCACGGCGTCGGCGCCACTCGTCGTCGCGAGGTAGGCGCGCGCAGACCCTGCGGTCGTGGACGGGTGTGGCGTGACGGTGGGTGTCGACTCGGACATCGGTTCGGGCGGCATCCTCGGGTGGCGGCGGGCCCGTGTCTAGACTACCTTCGTCGGGTCCCCACGTGACCCTCGATGCCCCCGCCAGCCGCTGCCGGATCCGCCGTGACCCCGTCGCCCAGTCGAACCATCCTCCACGTCGATCTCGACGCGTTCTTCGCCGCGGTCGAACAACGCGACCGGCCGGAGCTGCGTGGCAAGCCGGTCATCGTCGGCGGCGACCCGCGTGGCCGGGGTGTCGTGTCCGCGTCGAGCTACGAGGCCCGCGCGTTCGGCGTCCACTCCGCGATGTCGCTGGCCGAGGCGGTGCGCCGGTGCCCGCATGGCGTCTTCCTGCCCGTCGACGGACGGCGCTACCAGATCGCGTCGCGCGACGTGATGGCGGTGCTTCGCCGCTTCACGCCGCAGGTCGAGCCGATCTCCATCGACGAGGCGTTCCTCGACGTCTCGGGCTCGACGGCGCTGTTCGGCGACGGCGAGACGATCGCGCGCCGGATCAAGGAGGCCACGCGCGAGGAAGTGGGGCTGACCGTCTCGGTCGGCGTGGCGACCACGAAGCTCGTAGCCAAGATCGCGTCGGACCTGCGCAAGCCGGACGGCCTCGTCGTGGTCCCGCCGGGCGACGAGGAGTCATTCCTCGCGCCGTTGCCGATCGCGCGCCTGTGGGGCGTCGGCGAGAAGACGGCCGCGGTGCTCGCCGAGTACGGGGTCAAGACGATCGGCGACCTGGCGGACCTGCCGTCCGACCTTGTGGTCCGGCGGTTCGGCAAGCATGGTGGAGCGCTCGTCTCGCGTGCCCATGGCATGGACGACGACCCGGTCCACGAAGGCGATCCGGCCAAGTCCGTCGGGCATGAGCACACCTTCGATTCGGATACGAGCGATCCGGAGATCATCGAGCGGACGCTGCTCGGCATGGCCGACGGCGTGTCCGGTCGACTGCGCTCCTCGGGCGTCCGGGCCTCGACGATCGCGGTGAAGATCCGCGACTCCTCGTTCCGAACCATCACCCGCCAGCGGACGCTGCCCGAGCCGACCGATCTGACCGAGCCGATCTTCCGGGCGGCCATCGAGCTGGCCCGACCCGAGGTCCGGGGCATCCGCGTGCGACTGCTCGGCGTCACGGCGTCGAACCTCGGAGAGCGCGAGCAGCTGGCGCTGTTCGCCGACGAGGAGCCACGCCGGCGCGCCGCGATCGAGGCCGCTGACACGCTGCGGCGACGGTATGGGGAGTCGGCCGTCACGCGTGGCCGTCTCGTGGGCGCCCGACTGCCGGCGCCGTTCGAGCGCGATCCACGCAATCCGCTCGACCGACGGACGCGCGGGGCGCGGGCCGACGTGCGCGTCGAGGACGTCGATCCTGACGGTGGGAGCGGACGTGACAACCAAGGTGACACTGAGGCCGACGACGCTTCGCTCGACGAGCCTTGACATCGAACGCCTGTTCGGTCTAGTCTCGGACATCGAACAGATGTTCTGTCGGCCGATGTGCCCCGGACGACGGTGACCACCGTGCACCCGCCCCCGGAAAGGAGCCATCTCGAATGGCATTCATCCGTTTCGAGCCCGTCCAGGTCCGCGTCCGGACCGACTGGTTCGACGGTCGTCCCCGTGAGATCACGTGGGGCGACGAGACGTTCCCGATCACCCATCTCGCCGCGGTCCGCGAAGAGGCCGCCGCCTATCCGGTCATCACCGGACCACGCACCCTCTTCGAGGTCGAGACGCCGCGTGCCCGGCTCGCGCTGACCTTCCAGCACCGGTCGCGGCGCTGGACCGTGACCGCCCTCGACGAGGACCGCCGCGCGGCCTGACCCGTCTCCTCACCGGCGGACCCTCCCCCGCCGACGGTCGGGACGGGGCGGGCGCGCCGGTACCGCGCCCGCCCCGACCCGTCCCAGCGTCCCGACCAGCGCGCCGGAGTGGCGCATCTGACGGGACGTCCTGGGCGCGGTGGTGGTCGTTCGGCCCGATGATGCGGGCATGACGTCCGATCCACGACCGGAGGGTCTTCGCCTGGTCTTCGAGGATCACTTCGATGGCCCCGTCCTCGACCCCGGCGTCTGGTTCCCGCACTACCTTCCCGCCTGGAGCTCCCGCGCGGCGACCGCGGCGACCTATGACCTCCGGGACTCGTGCCTTCGGCTCTTCCTGCCACCCGGGCACGGGTCCTGGCTCGATGGCGTCCACACGCCACCCATCCGCGTCTCCGGCATCCAGTCGGGCAACCTCTCCGGTCCCGTCGGCAGCCCGATCGGCCAGCAGCCATGGCGGGCCGGGATGCCGGTCCTGGAAGCACAGGACCGGTTCGAGGGCTGGACGCCGACCTTCGGATACCTCGAGATGCGGGCACGCGCCGTGATCTCGCCGCGCTCGATGGTCGCCTGGTGGATGATCGGCCTCGAAGGCGGCCCGGAGACGAGCGGCGAGATCTGTGTCGCCGAGATCTTCGGTGACGCCGTCGGGCCCGAGCCTTCCGCGGAGGTTGGGATGGGCCTGCACACGTTCCGGGACCCGGGTACGGCGGAAGATTTCGCCGCACCCCGAGTCTCCATCGATGTGGCCGAGTTCCACACGTACGCCGTCGACTGGAAGCAGGACGCCGTCGAGTTCTTCATCGATGGTGCGGCCATCCGTCGATGCGTCCGCCCACCGACCTACCCGATGCAGATGATGCTCGCTGTCTTCGACTTCCCCGAGCGGTCGGTCGACGACGACGACGACGCGGTGCCCGAGCTGGTCATCGATGTGATGCGCGGCTATGCCCGCTAGCCCGGGTCAGCCGCAGCCGTACAATCCCGGCGTGCAACCTGCTGACGGACCAAGCCGCTTCCGCGACGGCTCCCTCGACGACTTCGTCGCCCGACTCACCTCGGCCGAACCGGTGCCCGGCGGCGGCAGTGCCTCGGCGGTGGCTGCTTCGCTGGGAGCGGCCCTCGTCGCGATGGTCGCCTCGCTCTCCATGGGTCGGCCGCGCTACGCCGCGCACGAGGAGCTGCTTGGTTGGGCGGGTGGGGTCGGCCGCGAGCTGGCGGATCGGTTCCTGGCCATCGCCGACGACGACGCGGCCGCGTATGGTGCCTTCGCCGCGGCGCTGAAGCTCCCCAAGGACACCGAGGAGCAGGTCACCGCGCGGAAGGCAGCCCTGAGCGCCGCCGCCCGGCACGCCGCGGAGGTGCCGCTGGCCTGCGTCGAGTCCTGCCTCGAGCTCGTCGGTGCCGCCGAGGCCCTGGCCGGCCGGAGCAACGTCAACGCCTCGAGCGATCTGAACGTGGCCGCACTCCTGGCCGAAGCGGCCGCTCGGGGCGCCGCGGCCAACGTCTTCGTGAACCTGCCGTCCGTCGCCGATCCGGAATACGAAGGCGAGATGACCGTGAAGGTCCAGGGCCTGCTCAGCGAGATCGAGGACCTCGTCACCTCGACGCACGAGATCGTCGGCGCAGGCGAGCCACGAGACCCGGTCCCGCCGATCGATCAGGCGTGACGACGCCCCAGACCGGTGCCGCGAGGCCGCTCGAGGGTGGGCCGATCGCGGCAGAGATCCGGGCGGCCGTCGCCGAGGATGTGGCGACCTTCGCGGCAGCACACGGCCGCGCCCCCGGCCTGGCCGTCGTCATCATCGGGCGCGACGCACCGTCGACCGTCTACCTCGAGCAGATCCTCAAGGGCTGCGCGAAGGTCGGCATCGAGGCGAGCTTCGCCGAGCTCGAGGGCGAGGCCACCGAGGCGGCCGTCGTCGCCCGCATCCGGGAGCTCAACCAGGACCCGGCCATCGACGGGGTCATCGTCCAGATGCCACTCCCGCCGACGATCCGCCTGCGCTCCGTCATCGACGCGATCGATCCGGCCAAGGACATCGACGGCATCCACCCGCTCAACGCCGGCCTGCTGCGGCTCGGCTACGACGGGTTCCTGCCGGCCACCGCTCACGCTGCGGTCGAGATCCTGCGCCGGTCGGGCATCGAGATCGAAGGCAAGGACGCCACGGTGATCGGCCGATCGGCGGTCGTCGGCATGCCTGCCGCGTTCCTGCTCGTCCGGGAGGACGCCACCGTGACCGTCTGCCACTCGCGGACCCGCGACCTCGCCGCCAAGGTGCGAAACGCCGACATCGTCGTGGTGGCCGCCGGCCATCCGGGGCTCGTCACCGGGGCGATGCTGAAGCCCGGCGCGGTCGTCGTGGATGTGGGCATCAACGTGGTGGACGGCCGCCTGGTCGGCGACGTCGACTTCGCCTCCGCGCGGACGGTCGCCTCGGCGATCACGCCGGTCCCGGGCGGGGTGGGGCCGCTGACCAACGCGCTGCTCCTGACCCATCTGATCCGGGCTGCCGAGCGGCAGGCGTCGACGGCGCCCGATCCCGTCACCGTCACCACTGGAGATCGCCGATGAGCTTCCCGTCCGACCTCGACATCGCCCGGTCTGTCACGCCGCGCCCGATCGTCGACATCGGCCGTGAGCTGGGGATCGCCGACGACGAGCTCGAGCTCTACGGCCCGACGAAGGCGAAGGTCACGCTGGCCGGCATCGAGCGCCTCGAGCGTGAACGACCGCGTGGCCGGTACGTCGTCGTCACCGCCATCACGCCGACCCCGCTCGGCGAGGGCAAGTCCACGACCACGGTCGGGCTCGCCCAGGGACTGAACTTCATCGGTCGTCGGGCAGCCGTCAACATCCGACAGCCATCGCTCGGGCCGGTGTTCGGGATCAAGGGCGGAGCGGCCGGCGGGGGGTACAGCCAGGTCATCCCGATGGAGGACTTCAACCTCCACCTGACCGGCGACGTGCATGCCATCGGGGCGGCCCACAACCTGGCCGGCGCATTCCTCGACAACAGCCTCCACCACAAGAACCCGCTGGGCATCGACCCGCATGGGATCCTCTGGCCGCGAGTCCTTGACATCAGCGATCGGTCGCTGCGCCACATCGTGCTCGGCCTGGGCGGTCGACAGGACGGCATCCCGCGCGAGACCGAGTTCGTGATCACCGTCGCCTCGGAGGTGATGGCCGTCCTCGCGCTCGCGACCGACCTGTTCGACCTGCGGGCGCGGCTCGGTCGGATGGTCCTCGCCACCCGCGCCGATGGGTCGCCGGTCACGGCGGAGGACCTCAAGGTCGCCGGGGCGATGACCGTGCTCCTGCGGGACGCGATCAAGCCGAACCTGCTCCAGACGCTCGAGGGTGGCCCCGCGTTCGTGCACTGCGGGCCGTTCGGCAACATCGCCCACGGCAACAACTCGATCATCGCGGACCGCCTGGCCCTGGCCACGAACGACATCGTCTGCACGGAGGCGGGCTTCGGGGCGGACATGGGCGCCGAGAAGTTCTTCGACATCAAGTGCCGCGCTTCCGGCCTGGCGCCCGACGCGGCCGTCGTGGTCGCCACGGTCCGGGCGCTCAAGATGCACGGTGGCGTCGGCAAGATCGTGGCCGGCAAGCCGCTCGATCCCGCCCTGCTGGCAGAGAACGTCGAGGCGGTCCGGACGGGCGCGTCCAACCTGGCGGCCCACATCGGGATCGTCCGCAAGTTCGGCATCCCGGCCGTGGTGGCCATCAACGCGTTCCCCACCGACACCCCGGCCGAGGTGGAGGCCATCCGTGAGGTGGCGCTCGCCGCCGGTGCGCGCGATGCCGTGCTGGCGACCCACTTCGTCGACGGCGGGAAGGGCGCCGCGGCTCTCGCCGAAGCGGTCTGGGCAGCGTCCGAGGACCCGTCGCGCGACTTCCGACTGCTCTATCCCGACGAAGCGCCGCTCGGCGAGAAGATCCACACGATCGCGACCGAGATCTACGGCGCCGATGGGATCGAGCTGACGCCGGCCGCCCAGAAGTCGCTCAAGCTCTACGAGTCACTCGGCTTCGGGCACCTGCCGGTCTGCATGGCCAAGACCCAATACTCGATCAGCAGCGATCCGGACCTCAAGGGCCGCCCCTCCGGGTTCACGGTCCCCATCCGCGAGATCCGGCTGTCGGCCGGGGCGGGCTTCATCACCCCGTTGTGCGGCGAGATGCGGACGATGCCAGGCCTCCCGTCCAGGCCGGGCGGCGAGAACATCGACATCGACGCCGACGGGAACGTCGTCGGGCTCTTCTAGCCGTCGTCCCCCCGGCCCGCGCGGCGGGAGCGCAGGATCAGGGCCAACCCGGCGAGGATGCCCAGGACCGCGGCTGACCCGACGAGGACGGGGATGAGGACCGCGTTGACGGTGGTGGCCGGTCCCGCCGGTGCGGCGGGTGCCGGGTCGGCGCTCGGAGCCGCGAGCGACGGCGGGCCCAGGATCCGTTCGGCGGTGGCGAGCAGCTCCTGCCCCTGCTCGGTCGCGAGCGCGGCGAAGGTGCTGCACATGCTGATCTGGAACAGGCCGACCTCGTTCCACCCGGCCGCGAAGATCCATTCGCTCGAGACCGGCGCTGGCCGGTTCGTCCCGCACATCCCGCCGAACGGGTCCTCGAACCCCGCGTTGTCGAGCCAGATGACCGGCTGCGGGATCGGGCCGCGGAACCAGCGCGTGAGCTGGACGGGCGTGCCCTCGGGCGTCGCCGCGCCCATCGTCCCGGTGAAGATCGCCGTGCGCGGATCCGCGGCGGCCGAGGCGATCGGATCCGGGTCCATCGCGCAGCTGCACGCGACCGCCGGGGTCACGGCGACCGGCCGCACGAGCAGCGTCAGCGCCGCGACGACCGCGATGAACACGACACGTCGGCCGAACGCCGGCCAGACGCCGGCGAGGGAAGGCGCGAAGTGGCTCGGAGCTGGCATCGACTGGTCCCTCCTGGTCGACGTGGAGACGCGCGAGGAGCGCCTCGTGCGCCGCGCGTCCGGGGTTCGAATCGAAGACCCGGCACGAGGCCGGGTCTTCGGGGAGCAGCGGCGGTCGATGGGGAGGAGCCATCGACCGCGGGTAAGAGACGTCAGGGACTGACCGTCAGCGTGCCCGTGATGCCAAGGCTCTCGTGCCCCGGCAGGCTGCAATAGAGGATGTAGGCACCGGCCGGAAGGTCGGTGGTCAGGGTCTCCGACTCGCCTTCCCTGAGATCACGGGTCGTGCCCAGGACCGTGCCCGCATCGTCGCGGATGGCGACGTTGTGGACGGTCGGTCCCTCATTGGTCACGGCCAGGGCCACCTGCCCGGCGACGGTCACGTCCGTCGGGTCGAGCGTGAAGTCCTTGACGATGACGGCGGTCGTCCCCGCCGTCGGCGCCTCGGAACCCGGGGCCGCCGAAACGGTCGCGGCCGACGACGTCACGGCCGGCCCCGCGCTGGCCGGCGCAGTGCTGGCCGACCCGGCGCTGGTCCCGCTGCCACCGCACGCGGTGACAGCCAGGAGCAGCATCGCGCCGGCGGCGACTCGAGTCCGCATGGTCCCGATCAGCTCGCGAACTGGTCGGCGAGCTTGGCGACGATCGCCTTGGCGAGCGGGTCACCGAGCATCTGCATGTGCTGGCCGGCCATGCGGTCGGCAGCGGCGGCTGCGGCCGGATCGTCGCCCGCCTGGGCGTCGACGATGGCCTTGGTGGTCAGGACGTGCTCCTCGATGAGCGAGCTGAGGGCGTCGGCCGGCAGATCCGTGGCACCGGCCAGGAACTCGGTGAACGCGGGCAGGTAGACGGTGGTCAGGTCCTCGACCGCCTTGTCCTGCATGGCCTGATCCTTCGTGGCCACGCCGGTGGTGTAGTCGACGAAGAAGCCGTTGTGGGCGCTCCAGATCTGGTTGAACTGGTCCTTGGCCTCGTCACCGTAGAGCGAGCCGATGGCCTCACCGACGTCGGTGCCGTTCGTGTTGAGGGCGGTACCGGCGGCGGCGAATTCGTCGCTCCGGCCACCAAGGGCCGCACCGGTCGCCGAGGAGGCGAGGTACAGGTGCTCCTGGAGGAGCTGGTTGAGCGCGACGCGGAGGCCGACGCCGGCATTGGCCGGGTCACCGGCGACCTTGTCGGGGTTCTGGGTGACGATCGCGCCGGCGAGGGCGTCGCCGATCATCTGCATGTGGGCGTAGGCGGTCCGGGTCGCGTCGTAGGCGGCGGTCCAGTCCTCGGAGGCCTGGGCGTCGACGACGGCCTTGGTCTGGACGACATGCTCGGTCACGAGGTCGGTCACGGCCTCGGCAGGGAGTCCGGTCGCGGTCGCGATGAGCTCCGAGAACTGCGGGACGTAGACGGTGGTCAGGTCCTCGACCGCCTTGTCCTGCATCGCCTCGTCGTCGGTGGCCACGCCGGTCGTGTAGTCGACGAAGAAGCCATTGTGCGCGCTCCAGATGCCGTTGAAGGCGTCCTTTGCGTCGTCGCCGTAGACGGAGCCGATCATCTCGCCGAGATCGGTGCCGTTCGTGTTCAGCAGCTCGCCGTACGCAGCGAACTCGTCGTTGCGGGCGCCAAGGGCGGCGTTCGTCGCCTTGGAGGCGAGGATCAGGTGCTCACCGAGCTTGAGGTTGAGGGTCGTGCGCAGATCGGCCGCGGCGCTGTCGGTCACGACCTCCCCGCCGGCGGACGGGCTCGGGGCCATGGACATCGAGGGCTCCATCGACATCCCGTCGCTGGGGGCCATGGACGGAGCCATCGACGCGGCCGTCGTGGGCGCGGCGCTGGCCGGCGTGAACGACGAACCGGTGTTCGCACTGCACGCGGTGAAGGCGATGGCGGCGGCCATCGTCAAGATGATGGGTCTGGTCTTCACGAGCGGGTTTCTCCTGACGGGATACGGCGTCCCAGGTGGACCGCCGGGGCGTCGGAACCGGCAGGACGAGCGTTGGCTGTCGACCTGTGTTCGAACGCGACCCCCATCCGGATGACCACGCCCGTGCTGGACGCGCGTTTGGGATGTCGATGCGAGGTCGGAGGCGATCGCGAGTCCTCGGGCAGTGTCGCCCGGTCAGGCAGCGAGGGTCAGGCGGTCGCCAGGATGAAGCAGACCGTCATCGCAAGCCCGAGCGCGACGCCCACCAGCCCGGCACCCCAGGCCTGCACGTCGATCGGCCCGAGCGTCTCGCCCTCGTGGCCGTGGTCGTCGTGCTCGCCGTCACCGCCGTGCCCATCGAGATCGTGATGAGCGCCGGACGTCATCGCGTCGGCGTGGCTCGGAAGGTCGGCGTCGTCGTGCGTCGTGGTGGACATGGGTCGGGTCATCGCCTCCGGCCGCATCGTCTCACAGCCCCGAGCCGTGGCGCACGCCCCTAGACTCCGAGGCGATGCACCTGCCCCCGGCCGCGTTCGATGCCGGCCTGGTCGCGAGCCTGCGGGGGCTCGATCGCGATGGCCGTTCCCTGTTCCTGCTGCGCACCTTGCGCATGTTCGGGTACGGCTTCCTGGCGGTCGTGCTGGTGCTCTACCTGGTGGCGATCGGCCTCGACCCGGTCGGGGTGGGCCTGGTCCTGACCCTGACCCTCGTCGGCGACACGATCGTGTCGCTGTGGCTCACGACGCAGGCCGACCGCCTCGGCCGCCGGCGCGTCCTGCTCGCCGGGTCGCTGCTGCTGGCGGCGGCCGGGCTCGTCTTCGCGCTGACGGACTGGCTCCCGCTGCTCATCGTCGCGGGCATCATCGGCGTCATCTCGCCGACCGGCGCAGAGGTGGGTCCGTTCGTCGCGGTCGAACAGGCCGGACTGACCCAGATCGTGCGGCCCACCCGGCGGACGGCCACCTTCGCCTGGTACAACCTCGTCGGCTTGCTGGCGGCCGCGGTCGGGGCGCTCGGGGCCGGGGTGGCGAGCCAGGTGCTCCTGGAGAACGGGTTCGTCGAGGCCGACGCCTACCGGATCGTGGTCATCGGCTACGCGTCCATCGGCCTGCTCATGGCCGCTGTCGCCGCTCGCCTGGGCCCGGCGATCGAGGCCACCATCCAGCCCCGCACCGAGCGCGGCGAGCTGCGCCGCCGCTTCGGCCTGGGGCGATCGCGTGGCGTGGTGCTCCGGCTGTCGGCGCTGTTCACGCTCGATTCCTTCGGCGGCGGGTTCGTGCCGCAGAGCCTCATCGCCTACTGGTTCCACCTGGCCTTCGGGGTCGAGCCGGCCGCCCTCGGCCTGATCCTGTTCGGGGCGAACGTCCTGGCCGCGCTGTCGTCGCTCTCGGCCGCGCGCATCGCCGCCCGCATCGGCCTGATCAATACGATGGTCTTCACCCATCTGCCGGCCAACATCCTGTTGCTGCTCGTGCCGCTGATGCCGACCTTCGAGCTGGCGGTCATCGTGCTGCTCGCGCGGTTCGCCCTCAGCCAGATGGACGTCCCGACGCGCCAGTCGTATGTCATGGCCGTCGTGGATCCCGACGAGCGTTCCGCCGCGGCCGGCGTGACCGGGATGGCTCGGACGCTGGGCGCGGCGATCTCGCCGTCGATGGGAGCCGTGATGATGGCCTCGGCCGGCTACGTGGCGCTGCCGTTCTACCTGGCGGGTGGCCTCAAGATCGCGTACGACCTGTTGCTCTACCGCGACTTCCGGTCGGTGCGCCCACCCGAGGAGCTCGATGAGCTGCCGCCGCGGCCGGATCCGGTCAGGCGCTCGCGCGAGCGGCCCGACGAGGCTTGACGATCCGGAACCAGATCCAGCCGATCACGATCACCGCGAGCACGGCGAGCACCGCGTACTCGAAGCGCTTGAGCACGGATCCGACGGTCTCCCAGTTCGCACCGAGCTGGACGCCGGCGAACACGAGCAGGGCGGTCCATGGCAGCGAGCCGAGGAACGTGAACAGGGTGAAGCGACCCAGCGGCATCCGTGAGATCCCGGCGGCGAACGACACGAGCGAGCGGATGACCGGCACCATCCGGCCGAAGAAGGCGGCTGCCTGGCCGTGCTTCTCGAAGAAGGCATCCGCCTTGTCGAGGTCGGCCGGGGTGATGCCGAGGTAGCGGCCCCATCGTTCGATCAGGGGCCGACCGCCCCAGGCGCCGATGCCGTACGCGACGAGCGCGCCGGCCGTCGCCCCGAGCGTGCCTGCCAGCACGGTCAGCCAGTACGACCACGCCTGCCCGGTCAGGGGCTCCACGGCTGCGCCCTCGCCGACGAGGAAGCCGGCGAACGGCAGCACGAGCTCGGACGGGATCGGGATGATGACGCTCTCGATGGCGACCCACAGGGCGACGCCCAGGTAGCCCACCGCGTCGTAGATCTGGGTGACCAGGTCGCGGACCGGCCCGTTCAGGAAGTCGAACACGGCGGCGAGCATAGCCGACTATCCTCGGGATGGTGAGTGACCCGCAGGTACCCCACTTCGACCCGGCCGTTCGGGCCACGGACCGCGTCGTCCTGACCGGGGCAGACCTCACGGTGGCCGATGTCGAGGCGGTGGCGCGTGGTGGCGCCCTGGTCGCGCTCGACGTCCATGCACGCGAACGGATGCAGGAAGCGCGCGACGTCATCGAGTCGCTCGTCGCCGAGGGCGCGGTCGTCTATGGCGTCACGACGGGGTTCGGCGACCTCGCCTCCACCTTCATCGACCCGACCCAGGCTGGGCAGCTCCAGGAGAACCTCCTCATGAGCCACGCCGCGGGCGTCGGACCGGCCTTCCCACGCGAGATCGTGCGGGCGATGCTGCTGCTCCGCGCCAACACCCTTGCCCTCGGTCACAGCGGTTGCCGGCCGCTCATCGTGGACCGGCTGCTCGCGATGCTCGAGGCGGGCATCCATCCGGTCGTCCCCGAGCAAGGCAGCGTCGGCGCCTCGGGCGATCTCGCGCCGCTGGCCCACCTCGCGCTGCCGCTGATCGGCCGCGGCCAGGTCGAGGTCGGGGGACATCCCATGCCGGCCCTGCTGGGCCTGCGCGAGGCCGGACTGGAGCCGCTGGTCCTCGAGGCCAAGGAGGGCCTCGCGCTCCTCAACGGGACCCAGATGATGGGCGCCCTGGCCGCGCTGTTCCTGGCCGATGCCGACCGCCTCGTCCAGACCGCGAACGTCGCGGCGGCGCAATCGGTCGAGGCGCTGCTCGGGACCGACGTCGCCTTCGCCGCGGCCTACCAGCTCGCGCGTCCGCATCCGGGGCAGGTCTCGGTCGCAGCCGAGCTGCGCCACCTCCTGCGCGACTCGGCGATCCAGCGCGGCCATCACGGGCACGCACACAAGGTCCAGGACCCGTACTCATTGCGCTGCGTGCCGCAGGTCCATGGCGCCGTGCGCGACGCGCTTGATCAACTCCGGCGTGTGCTCGACATCGAGCTCAACTCCGCGACCGACAACCCGCTCGTGTTCCCGGGCGGCGGGGTGGCCGACGCCGACACGATCGCGACCGGCGGCGGACGGGTGATCAGCGGGGGCAACTTCCATGGCGAGCCGATCGCCCTCGTCCTCGACTACGCGAAGCTCGCCGTCGCGGAGCTCGGATCGATCAGTGAGCGGCGCACGGCCCTGCTCGTCGATGCCCGGCTGAACGGGGGGCTGCCGCCGTTCCTTGCCGCGGGCTCGGGCGTGGAGTCCGGGATGATGATCTACCAGTACACGGCCGCGGCCCTGGTCTCGGAGCACAAGGTCCTCGCCCATCCGGCATCGGTCGATTCCATCCCGACGAGCGCCAACCAGGAGGACCACGTCTCGATGGGTTCGATCTCGGCCCGCCACGCACGCACGGTGCTCGCCGGCGTCGAGCGGATCGTGGCCATCGAACTCGTCGTGGGCGCGCAGGCGCTCGACCTTCGGATGGCCGCCCTCGGCGGCGAGTCGGACGCGCCCCCGACCCCCGGCGCGGGTGTGGCCGACGCCCACGCGCGGATCCGGGCACGGATCGCCCACCTGGACCGCGACCGCGAGCCGGGACCCGATCTGGCCGCCGCGACCGACCTCGTCCATCGTGGGGCCCTGGTGGACCTCGTCGCGGGCTGACCCGAGGCGGTTCGCCGTAGACTCCCTCGCGGATGGACACTTCGGCCGCGATCACCATCATCGACATCACCGATGGCGCGTCGTACGCACGGATGCCGCCGTGCGCGGACCCCGGATTCGACCACCGGTCGTGCGACTACTGGGAGGATGCGGACCGGGGCTCCAAGGCGATCCGCCTCGACTGGCTGACGACCGATGTGGCTGGCAGTGCGGCACCGCCGCCAGCGCGAGCGACACCGGCGAACCCGTTCCTCGCCGACCTGGACGCGGGCCGTGCGGGAGCGGATGCGGGCAATCCGTTCGCGGTCGGTGGTCGCGGAGGGCCCGCCGGCAACCCGTTCGCGACGGACGACGACGATCCGCTGACCGATAACCCATTCGCCCCGCGCCGTGCCGAGCGGCCGCGGATCGCCGACACCGAGCCGAAGAAGCTTCGTCTGCTGGGGCGGGGCCTCGGTGTCGCCGGCAGCTACGCCAAGGTCCTGCTCGTCGCCGACACGCCGGCGGCCTACTGCCAGTTCGGCCCGCTGACCGCCTACCCGCGTGCCCAGCGGACACGCGACCTCTACCCGGCCCTGCCCGACGCCCCCTTGCCGGCCGTGATCACCTGCATCGCGACGACGCGCGAGGCGCGCCACCGTGGGCTGGCGCAGCACCTCGTCGGCGTCGTCTGCGAGGACCTCGCGAGCCGCGGGTTCGCTGCCGTCGAGACGTATCCCGAGGTCGGGGCACGGCCGGATGCGACGAGCGCTGCGACCCCGGAGTTCTGGACCACGGTCGGGTTCGTGCGGGCCGCCGACGACGAGCGCTTCCCGGTGATGCGCCGCGAGCTGGCGTGAAGGACCCGGGACTGACGCGAGGGATCGTCGGC
>DASPHN010000055.1:0-9850 GCA_035629655.1 Saccharimonadales bacterium (SeqCode)
TCGCCGGCGGGCGTCTCTATCCTTGGACGCCAGTCCACGGGCCGAGCGCGCCCGCCGAGTCGTCACCCCGGAGGTCCGAGCCATGTCCCGCGTGCTCCTCCTCGTCGGCACCCCGAAGGGCGCCTTCATCCTCGAAAGCGACACCAAGCGGGCCGAGTGGGACGTCCGCGGGCCCCTGTGCGAGGGCTGGCCGATCCATGACCTGATCGCCGAACCCGGCAGCGGCGCGATCCTCGCGGCCGGCGGTTCGCCCTGGTACGGGCCGGCGGTCTGGCGGAGCGAGGACCTGGGGGCGACGTGGACGCACTCGTCGACCGGCCTGAGCTACGGCGAGGGCGACGGGGTCGAACCGATCAAGACGGTCTGGAGCCTCGCGACGACGCCGGATGGCGCGATCCTCGCCGGCGTCGAGCCGGCCGGCCTCTTCCGCAGCGAGGACGGCGGCACCTCGTGGACCCACGTCGAGGGCCTGACCAACCACGAGAGCCGCCCGACCTGGGGACCGGGCGCTGGTGGGCTGATCCTGCACACCATCGCCCCACATCCGACGGACGCCGACCGGACCTGGGTGGGGATCTCGGCGGTCGGCATCTTCGAGAGCCAGGACGGCGGCACGACGTGGGAGCCACGCAATCGCGGTGTTCGTGCCGACTTCGATCCGAATCCTGATCCGGTCACCGGGCAGTGCGTCCACAAGTTCGCCCCGGCGGCCGGCGAGCCGGAGACGCTCTACCAGCAGAACCATTGCGGCATGTACCGGTCGATGGATGGTGGCGTGACCTGGACGGAGGTCACCCACAACGGCCTGCCAAGCCAGTTCGGTTTCCCGCTCGTCGCCCATCCGCGCGACCCACAGACCTTCTGGATCATCCCGCTCAACGGCGATGACCGCGGGCGCTTCGTGCCCGACGCGGCGGCGGCGGTCTGGAAGACCGAGGATCGCGGCGACTCGTGGACGCGTCACGGCGATGGGCTTCCGCAGTCCGACGCCTACCTCTCGATCCTCCGCGAGGCGATGGGTCGCGACACGCTCGATCCGGTCGGCATCACCTTCGGCACCAAGACGGGCCAGCTCTGGCAGAGCGTCGACGAAGGCATCAGCTGGCGCCGGATCACGGCCGACCTGCCCGAGATCTGGGCCGTCGACGCGCTCGTCGTCGACTGAGCCCCGGCGTGGCCACGGTCCTCCTGCCCCGCTCCCTCCTGAGCCTGTTTCCCGGCGTCGAACGACGCCATACCGTGCCCGGGACGACGGTCGACGAGGTGCTCACCGCCCTCGGTCACGAGGTGCCGGGCCTCCGTGATCGCCTGGTCGAGGAAGGCCCGCGCCTGCGCCCGCACATCAACGTCTTCGTCGAGGGTCGGCCGGCCGAGCTCGATACGCCGGTCGCCGACGACCACACCGTGCACGTGATCCCGGCGGTGTCCGGCGGCTGAGCCCGCGCCGTCGCGGCCGCTCGTCAGCCCAGGGCGGCGAGCGGGTCGAACGATTCCGTGCGTTCGGCGACGGCATCGCCGCCGAGCGCGGGCCGACGACCCCGTGACGGGCCTTCACCCACGAGCCCCCGCCAACCGCGATCGGTGAGCCGTTCCAGCGTGGTCAGCGCGGCCTCGACCGTCGCCCGGGCATGGTCGGCCGCGAGGCCCTCGAGCGGCCCCGGCGGTGACGTGGCGGCCAGGTCGGCCGCCACCGTCGCCCCGGCCCGCGCCTCCCCGGCGGAGCGACGCGCGTCGGCCGCGGTGTGGCGCATGACGATCGCCCGGTCCCCCGTCCGCGCGACGCCGGCCGCCATCAGGAAGGGCCATGCCGCCGTGCCGCCGGTCGCGTGCTCCGGCGGCTCGTCGAAGCGGATCGGATGGCCCGGGAAGACGGCGTGTCGAAGGACGATCTCCGCGAGGATCCTCGCGGCGGGTTTGGCCTCATCGCCGAGCCAGGCCGGGTAGGCGCCGACCACGATCCGATCGGCCGGCACGCCGTCTGCGCGGGCGAGGGCCACGCCGATGAGCTGGAACGCGAGCGCTCGCCCCGACCGCGTGGCGACGTCGGACGGCATGCCGGACGCCAGGTCCGGGGCGACCACGAGCGGGCCCGGACCGATCGAGATGAGGGTTTCGGCCCGCCGATGCAGGCGGCGCGCGAAGGCGTGGTCGGCGAGCGAGCGGTCGGGATCGATGCCGCCCGCGACGATCTCGGCCATCGGGTCCGCCTCGACCAGGTCCACCCGTTCGAAGGCGGCCACGACCGCGCCTTCCGGGACACCCAGCGGTGGGATCGCGGTCGCGAGCCGGACATAACCGCGCCGTTCGGCGGCGACCCCATCGGCGACCCGGCGAAGCCGGGCCAGGGCCCGTTGTGAGCCCGTCGGCGCGGGATCGCCCTCTTCCAGGTCCGCCCCGGCCGCGCGACCCGCTCGGTCGCGCGGGTGCCACTCCGGCACGTCCACGCCGGCATCGTGCAACCGGTCGGCGAGCTCCCGCCCGATCGGGACCTCGACGCGGAGCAGGTCGAAGCCGGCCATCGCGAGCTCGACGACCTCGTCGAGCGCTCCGTCGAGGTCGGGTTCGGCGAGGGTCGTGCCGAGCCACGGTCGACGCGCTTCCCCGAGGAGGTCCTGGAGCTCCCGCCGTGCCGTCCGGTCGGCGTCGATCCGCTCGATCGCGATCCCGGCCAGCCGCGTCGCCTCGGCCTCGGCCACGGCGCGACGGTCCGGCTCGCGCAGGAGCTCGGCCTCGAGGGCAAGGTCGACGGCGCCCGACGCGACATCCAGGGCCAGGTGCTGCGGCTCCAGGTCGTATTCGAGCAGGGCCATCGCGAACGGCAGGGCGATCCCGCCACCCAGTCCGTCGCGCGTGCTCGACAGCCACCGGTCGACGGCTGCCCCGGCCAGCGGCCGGCCCGCCCGGTCGAGCCCGGTGACACCGAACAGCCTGAGCATCGCGCGCTCCTGCCCGACCGTGGTCGAGGCGCGCGCCCGGGCACCCCATGCGCCGGCCAGCGACTCGGCCCGGTCAGCGAGGCGATCGATGGGCCCCAGGGCCGAGCTACGGGAGGTCACGGCGCAAGGATAGGGCCGCGCTCAGGCGTCGACGGCGCCGGCCAACCGATTCATCGCGAGGAAGCCGCGATACGCGAGCACGGGGTCGGGCGAGGCGAACCGGACGCCGCGATCGCCGAAACGCTCGGCCCCCGGCACGACGGCGGCATGATCGGCGACGACGCCACGCCCGTACTCCACCTCGATGACCACCGGCCGCCCCACGGTCAGTGGACGCACCTCCCCGAGGGCCGCGCGCTCGACCGCGCGCGTGGCGCCCTCGCGCACGCGATCTCGCGACACGGACGGATGGGGCGAGATCGCGCTGTGGCCGCCGTCGGCCGTCTTGACGACGACCCGCTCGGCATCGGGGAGCCAGGCCGCGACCTCCTCGGCGAGCGCGTCGTCGCCGGCGACCATCCCCACCGGGATGCCCCATGCCCCGAGGACGAGGGCGTTGAGGCCGTACTCGCCCGTCGGACGGCCGTCGAGGCGCGTCTCGACCGGCCGGCCGTTGTAGGTGTGGGCGATGACGCCACGACCGTGCCCCGCCCGTGTGTGGTAGCCGACGAACAGGGCGACGTCGAAGGCACGCCCGCCGTCGTCGAGGGGCTGGGCGCCGGCGACCATCGACCAGGCCTTCTCGCCCTGGAGGACGTTCGCCGCTGCGTGCAGCTCCTCGGGCAACAGGTTGTACATGTTCCAGTGGCTGTCGTTGACGAGGATGTCCGTCGCGCCGCCCGCGAGGGCACCCTCGATCGCGGCGTTGGTCTCGCCGACCATCAGCGCGACCGAGGTCGGGTACCGGCCGTCCTTCGGGTCGGTGGGATGGGGATGGCCGATCCCGCCGATGCCCTCCATGTCGACGCTGATGTAGACCCTCACGAGCCTTCCTCCTCGGTGTCGTCGCCGTCCTCGGCAGACGGCCCCGTGCGTGCGGTCTGGCCGATCCACACGTGGCCGTCCCGGAACCGTTCCGCCTTCCATATCGGGGCCCGGGCCTTGGTCTCGTCGATCGCATATCGAGCGGCCAGGAAGGCGGCGTCGCGATGCGGGGCGACCGCCACCACGGCGATGGAGACGTCCCCGAGAGGCACCTCGCCGCTGCGATGGACGATGGCCATCCGGCCGACGCCGAAGCGCGCCGCGATCTCGTCGGCGATCTCGCCCAGCACCGCCAGGGCCATGGTGTCGTGGGCCTCGTACTCGAGCGATTCCACCGACCGGCCGGCATGACGCTCGGCTTCTGCCTCCTGGCCGGGGGCTGGCGTCCCGGGCGTGGACCGGGTCCGCCCCAGGAATCCGACCGCGGCGCCGTCCTCGGGCGTGCTCAGGCGGTCGGTCAGCTCGGCGAGGATCGTCGTGTCGAACGGCGTCTCGCGGATCTCGAGGATGCGCTGCGGCCCTGCCGATCCGTCTGCCGCGCCACCGGACACGGGCGGGATGATCGCGAGCTCGTCGCCGTCGGCGAGGGTCGTCTCTGGGTCCGCATAGGCACCGTTCCGGGCGAAGCGGACCGAGCTGCGGCCCGGCGCGAGCACCGGGAAGCGCGTGACGAGCGCGTCCCACGCATCGGCCACGGTGACCGAGCCCGCGCCGCCGATCGGCAGGTCGAGCCGCACCTCGCGGGTCCCGGCGAGCTCCCGCTGGATCGCGAACAGACGGACCCGGATGCGCATGGACGTCGTGCGGCTCAGCCCGGCCACTGACCGACGAGCAGCCCGTCCCCGAGGGGCAGGATCGTGGCCTTGAATCGGGCGTCGCCGAGGACCCTGGCGTCGAAGGCGCGCAGCGCGGCCGTGTTCGCGTCACCGTCCTCCGATGGCTTCGAACCCGAGGCTCGACCGCTCCACAGCACGTTGTCGGCGAGCAGCAGGGCACCGGGCGCAAGCCGCGGCAGCAGTGCGTCGAGGTACCCCTCGTATTCGGGTTTCAGGGCGTCGATGAAGGCCAGGTCGAACGGCCCCGCGAGCGCCGGATCGTTCGATGCGAAGGCCTCGAGGGCCTTGGCGGTGAGCACGGTGATCCGCTCGTCCTCGATGCCCGCCTCGCGCCACCAGCCGCGCGCGAGATCGGTGCGCGTCCGGTCGGGATCGATCGTGACGATCGTGCCGTCAGGGGGCTGCCCGAGGGCCAGCCACAAGGTCGAGTAGCCGTACGCCGTCCCCACCTCCACGATCCGCCGCCGGCCCGCGGCGAGCGCCTGCAGGACGCGGCCCGTGTGGCGGTCGACGATCGGCACGTCCTGGGGCTCCGCAGCGGCCTCGATGGCGGCGGCGGCCGGCGGGACCGGTACGGCCAGCGATTCGATCCAGCCAACGTCGGTCGCGTCCGGGATCCAGTCGCGGTCGTTCTTCATCGAGCGTGCCTCCGTTCGGATGTCACACGAGCAGGCCGGCGCCGAAGTAGAGGCCGGCGGCCAGGATGGTGCCGGACGCGATGGTGCCGACGTTGATGTAGAGGAGCCCGGTCGCCGACTCCATCGATCGGGTCCGCGCGGTCTTGACGGCAGCCCACGACACGATCAGCGGGAAGACCAGCCCGACGATCAGGCGCAGCCAGACGAACAGCGCCCACGGGCCGACGAGGGCCGCGAAGGGTGCGACGTCGGCGGGTCCGGCGCCCGTGGCGATCCAGACGCCGAACAAGACGACCTGCAGGGCGACCACCGCCAGCAGCGTGCGCGACAGGAGGATGAGCGGCGCCTCCGGCAGCTTGGGTGTCACGAGGTACCAATGGCCGAGGATCATCGCGGCGAAGACGCCGCCCGTCGCAGCGCTGACCACGCCGAGCTCCAGCAGCAGGGCCAGCGTCCCCAGCGAGCCCCCGCCCCAGGCCAACGCCCCGAAGAGCAGCGTGCCGACGCCCGCCGCGACGGCCGCGAGCTCGACGGCCGGCGCCAGGGACGGCCGGACCCGACGGATCCCAAGGGCCAGGATGGCCAGACCGCAGAAGGCGATGAGCGCCGACCGGCGGGGGCCGTCCCAGGCGGGATCCAGCACGACCGGGGAGTCGCCCATCGTCGTCGGCAGGGCACCGTCGCTGACCCACGCGAGCAGGCCGAACGCGATCGCGCAGGCCGCCGTGAAGCCAAGGTACCCGCCGGTCGCCGCGGTCCGCCGACGAAGGAGCACGACGGCCGCGTAGGAGCCCAGTGCCAGCCCCGTGAGGACGGTCCAGTTGATGAAGGCCAGGTTCTGGGCGATCTGCGTGGCGGGCACGACCCGAGTGTAGCCGCGCCGCTAGCATCGACGGC
Source organism: Saccharimonadales bacterium (SeqCode) (assembly GCA_035629655.1). Classification (GTDB taxonomy): domain Bacteria; phylum Chloroflexota; class Limnocylindria; order Limnocylindrales; family CSP1-4; genus SPCO01. The sequence continues at coordinate 6,292 of DASPHN010000055.1, forward strand.
ATACAGGAGGTGCGCGCCATGGGACTTCCCGCCGACACGACCATCACCTGGTTCGGCCACAGCGTCATCGAGCTGCGGACCCCGGGCGGCAAGATCGTCCTCATCGACCCGTGGTTCGGCAACCCGCGCAGCCCCAAGGCGGCCGACGACGTCGCGACCTGCGACGTGCTGCTCGTGACCCATGGCCATGACGACCACATGGGTGACGCGCTGGCGCTCGCCAGCCGACTTCGGCCGGTCTGGCCGTGCATCCACGAGATGAGCCTGTGGCTCGCTCGTCGGCTGCCCGGTGGCCGCGATGCGGCCATCGGCTTCAACAAGGGCGGGACCGTCGAGGCGGCCGGGCTGCGGATCACGATGACCGGCGCGGACCACTCGGCCGGCGACTGGAACGCGGGGGGCGAGACCACGCTCTACCTCGGCGAGCCGGCCGGCTTCATCATCGAGCTCGAGAGCGGCTATCGCATCTACCACGCCGGGGACACCCAGGCCTTCGGTGACATGGCCCTGATCCGTGAGCTGCATCGACCGGACCTCGCGATGCTGCCGATCGGCGGGCACTTCACGATGGGACCGGCCGGCGCGGCGGTCGCCGTCGGGCTGCTCGGCGTCCGCGACGTGGTGCCGCTCCATTACGGCACCTTCCCCCTGCTGGCCGGCACCCCCGACGAGCTGCGGGCGGAGCTCGCCGGCCGCGGCCTCGATGACGTCGTCGTCCACGCACCGGAGCCCGGGGCGGCGCTCGTCGGCTGACGTCCGGTGCGATGGGACCCCGCCCGACGCGCGGTGACGGGTCATCCCGTGCGGGACGGTGCGCTTCGGGGATGACTCCTGTGGACCGTGGGGGCTGACCTTCCGGCCATCGACTCGATGCCGGCCGAGACCTAGATTGCCGATGCAGCCGACCTCGGTCCACCCGGGGCCGGCTGACCAGCTCCCGCCATGGCGGTCGAGCGCACCCGATCACCACCCCGATGGGCTCCGCCCTGCCCGTGACCGCACGTCTCCGACACGGCGCCGCTAGGGAACATGACCTATTCCACTCCGCCACGCGGGTCGCCTATCGTCACGGGCCCAGTGCGGTACGGTCGTACTACCTCGCCTTACCTAGGAGTCCTATCCCGTGTCAACCGCTCGCACACTGGTCGCCATCGTGGTGGCCGCCCTGTCGGTCATCACGATCGGCGTGTCGCCCACCGCCGCCGCCAAGGCGACGACGTCCTATCACCTCGAGGCCTACAGCAACAACTGCCAATTCGAGGGTGAGACCGACTGCGTCAACATCACGATCTCGATCGACTTCGCGTCCGGCGGCGGAGCCGGGACGTTCTGCGTCAGCACCCAGGACAACCGCGTGGGCGGGCCGCCCGTGGCGACCGGCTGCGTCACGAGCACGGGGATCGGGCTCCGCAAGGGCAGCATCGTGGTCCCGCGGATCACGGTCCCATCCGTCCTCGCCCCGGCCTGCCACCCCGGTGACGACGGGTGCGTCGAGCAGTGGGTCGACGTGACCGCGAGCGCAACCTTCCAGAAGACCGGCCGGGGCGAGGCCTACACGACGATCGACAAGGTCACGGCCGGCCAGTGCGAGACGAGCACCGTGACGAGCGGCGTGCGCACCGCGGTGAGCGGGACCGTCACCGTGAACGGCACGGTCTACGCGCTGCCGGGCACGGATCCGACGGCCCACCACCGGGCGGCGACCCTGGTCGAGGAGTCGGTGCGGGTCAGGACCCGCTGCCGCTGAGCCGTCGTCAGCCGGCGGGGACCGGACGCAGGATCATCCCCGCCGCAACGGTGTCGTCGCTCGCCTCGTCGACGAGGACGAAGCTGCCGGTCGACCGACTGCGCTCGTAGGGATCGCCGAACAGCGGCGCCATCGCGGTCAGCGAGACCTGCCCGAGGTCATTCAACTCCAGGGACGCGCTCTCCTCGCGACGTCGGAGGTGCTGCAGGTCGAGTCGATGATCGACGCGGTCCACCCGCACGCGCGACCAGTTCGTCGTGTGCTTGACGGCATACCGCGCCCCGGCCCGAAGGGGCGCCTCGCTCATCCAGCACAGCGATGCCTCGAAGGAGGAGAGAGTCAGCGGCTCCGCGCCCGGACTCGCGATCATGTGCCCCCGCGAGACGTCGACATCGTCCTCGAGCGTCACGGCGACGCTCTGCGGGTACCGGGCCTCGTCGGTCGGGGTGCCCCCGACGGTGATGGTCGCGACCCTGGTCCGAAGGCGGGACGGCAGGACGACCACGTCGTCCCCGACCCGCACCCGCCCCGACGCGATCCGGCCTGGGTAGCTGCGCGTCTCGGGGCCCGGCGCGGAGGAGCGGATCACGAGCTGGACGGGCAATCGCAGCTGGTCGAGCCGATCCTCGGCCGGGATCGGGATCGTCTCGAGCAGATCGAGGAGCGGCGGCCCGTCGTACCACGGCATGTGGTCCGACGAACGCACGATGTTGTCGCCGTTCAGCGCCGAGATCGGGATGAATCGAACGTCATCGAACGGCAGGTCGGCGAGGAACGCCTCGAACTCGGCGCGCAGCCGCGCGAACGGCTCCTCGGCCATCTCGACGAGGTCCATCTTGTTGACGGCGACGATGAGCGATCGGACCCCGAGCATCGAGGCGACCGCCGCGTGACGTCGCGTCTGCTCCGCCAGCCCGGCATCGATGCCGATGACGAGGACGCACAGCGACGCCGTGCTGGCACCCGTGACCATGTTCCGGGTGTATTGCACATGGCCGGGCGTGTCGGCCAGGACGAAGGTCCGGCGCGGCGTCGAGAAGTAGCGGTACGCGACATCGATGGTGATGCCCTGTTCCCGCTCGGCTCGCAGGCCGTCCGTGAGCAGCGACAGGTCCAGGTGGCCGCGAGCACGCCGGATGCTGGCCCGCTCGATCTGGGCGAGCTGGTCATCGAAGACCTGCTTTGAATCGAACAGCAGACGGCCGACGGTCGTGCTCTTGCCGCAGTCGACCGATCCGGCGATGACGAGGCGCAGGAGATCGGGCACTAGAAGTAGCCCTCCTTCTTGCGGTCTTCCATCGCGGTCTCGGAGAAGGCGTCGTCCGCGCGGGTGGCGCCGCGCTCCGTCACCCGGCTCGCGGCGGTCTCGGCCAGGATCTCGTCGAGGGTGACCGCCGACGAGATGACGGCGCCCGTGCAGGTCATGTCACCCACCGTACGGAAGCGCACCTCCATCCGGGCCACGGGCTCATCAGCGGCGACCTCGAGGAATGGGTTGACGGGCATCCACATGCCGTCGCGGAGGAAGACGTCGCGCACGTGACTGGAGTAGATGGTCGGGACCACGAGGTTCTCGGCCTGGATGTACTGCCAGATGTCGAGTTCGGTCCAGTTCGAGATGGGAAAGACGCGGACCTGCTGGTGCGGCCGGATCCGGCCGTTCAGCAGGTCCCAGATCTCGGGACGCTGCGAGCGCGGGTCCCATTGCCCGAACGCATCGCGCACCGAGAAGATGCGCTCCTTCGCGCGGGCCTTCTCCTCGTCCCGGCGGGCGCCGCCGAAGACGGCATCGAAGCGGTGCTCGGCGATCGC
>DASPHN010000056.1:0-8739 GCA_035629655.1 Saccharimonadales bacterium (SeqCode)
CTCTGAGACGCGCCCATCGTGGGTTAACATGCCGGTAATCGTTTACGGCCTTCCGGTCGGTAGTCTGATCGGACGTATCGTGTGGGTGTGGTGAGGGGTGTCCTGACCTCCCATGCGGGCGCCGAGATGTTTTGGCAGTCACCGAACCGATCGCCGACGCGGTCGAGGGGAGGAGTTCCATGGGGTACAACCTCAGGAATCGCAACTTCACGAAGTTGCTCGACTTCAGCCCACGCGAGATCCGCTACCTGCTCGACCTGTCGCGAGACCTCAAGCGCGCGAAGTACGGCGGCTACGAACAACAGCACCTGCGCGGCAAGAACATCGCGATCATCTTCGAGAAGACATCGACCCGGACCCGTGTGGCCTTCGAGGTCGCGGCGTACGACCAGGGTGCGCACGTGACCTACCTCGGCCCCGAGGGCTCACAGATCGGGCACAAGGAGTCGATGAAGGACACGGCCCGCGTCCTCGGCCGGATCTTTGACGGCATCGAGTACCGAGGCTTCGGCCAGAGCATCGTCGAGGAACTGGCCGACCATGCCGGGGTGCCGGTGTGGAACGGGCTCACGGACGAATTCCACCCGACCCAGATCCTCGCCGACGTCCTGACGATGACCGAGTTCTCGGACAAGCCCATGACGCAGATCGCGTACTGCTACCTCGGCGACGCTCGGAACAACATGGGCGATTCCCTGCTCGTCGGTGGCGCCAAGCTCGGGATGGACGTCCGGCTCTGCGCCCCCAAGGCGCTCTGGCCGGCGGACGATCTGCTGGCCACCTGCCGCGCGATCGCGGAGGAGACCGGCGCCCGGATCACCGTGACCGAAGACCCCAAGGAGGGTGTCAAGGACGTCGACTATCTCTACACCGACGTCTGGGTGTCCATGGGCGAGGACAAGTCCGTCTGGGACGAGCGGGTGAAGCTGCTCCTGCCCTACCAGGTGAACGGTGACCTCGTCAGACTGACCGGGAATCCGCAGGTCAAGTTCATGCACTGTCTGCCGGCGTTCCATGACCGCCACACCAAGGTCGGCGAAGAAATGTTCGATCGGTTCGGCCTCGACGGGATGGAAGTCACCGATGAGGTCTTCGAATCCGAGCGATCGATCGTGTTCGATCAGGCGGAGAACCGGATGCATACGATCAAAGCTGTCTTGGTCGCCACGATCGGCCTGTAGCGGCCGCTGAGAGGTCGGATCGATGCGTATCGTCATCGCGCTTGGCGGCAATGCCCTGCTGAAGCGGGGCGAGCCGATGACCGCCGGTCACCAGCGCGCCAACGTGCGTGTGGCCGCGGCCGCCCTGGCCCGCGTGGCCCAGGACCACGAGCTCGTCATCTCGCACGGCAACGGTCCTCAGGTCGGACTCCTCGCCCTGCAGGGCGCCGCATACAAGGACGTCGAGGCGTACCCGCTCGATGTCCTCGGCGCCGAGACCCAGGGGATGATCGGCTACCTCGTCGAGCAGGAGGTCGGCAACCTGCTGCCCATCGAACGGCCGCTGGCGACCCTCCTGACCATGGTGGAGGTCGATCCGGACGACCCGGCGTTCGCTGACCCGACGAAGTTCGTCGGGCCGGTGTACGACGAGGCACAGGCTCGGGCCCTTGCAGAGGAGAAGGGCTGGGCGATCAAGCCCGACGGCCAGTACTGGCGGCGCGTCGTGCCGTCACCGCGTCCGCGACGCATCTTCGAGATCCGGCCGATGCGCTGGTTGCTGGAGCACGGGGCGGTGGTCATCTGCGCGGGCGGCGGCGGCATCCCCACGATGTATGCCCGCGACGCCGAACGCCAGCTCGTGGGCGTCGAAGCGGTCATCGACAAGGATCTCGCCACCAGCCTGCTCGCGCGCGAGCTGGAGGCCGACCTGTACGTCATGGCCACCGATGTCGACGCGGTCTACCAGGACTGGGGCAAGCCCACGCAGGAACGGATCGGCCGCTCCACCCCCGCCGAGCTGGATGCGCTGGATCTTCCTGCCGGCTCGATGGGACCGAAGGTCGCGGCGGCGACCGAATTCGTGGCCGCGACGGGCAAGCGAGCGGCGATCGGCTCGCTCGAGGACATCGACGCGCTGGTCGCTGGCACCGGCGGGACGCAAGTGATGGAGGGACCCGACGCATGACGTCACTCGGTGTGCACTCGGAGGTCGGCAAGCTCCGCACGGTCATCGTCCACCGGCCCGAGCTCAGTCTCAAGCGGCTCACCCCCGGCAATCACGACGAGCTGCTGTTCGACGACGTCCTGTGGGTCGAGCGTGCGCAATGGGAGCACGACCAGTTCGTCGCTCGCATGCGCGAGCGCGGCGTCGAGGTGCTCTACGTCCAGGATCTGCTGAGCGAGGCGCTTGCGGCGAGCGAGGACGCCCGTCAGCGGCTCATCTCGGTCGTCGCCGCCGAGGCGGTCGTCGGCCCCAGCCTGGTCGAGGACGTCCGGGCCGCCCTGTATGCCCTGCCGCCCGACGCGCTGGCCCGGCACCTCATCGGCGGGCTGACGGTCGGCGAATCCGGCCTGGATCTCGGCAAGCTCGCCACGAGCTCGCTGATCGGGGCGGCCATCGATGACGAAAGCCTCTTCGTCCTGCCGCCGCTCCCCAACACGCTGTTCACGCGAGACTCGTCGTGCTGGATCTACGGCGGCGTCTCGATCAATCCGATGTACTGGCCGGCCCGGCGGCGCGAGGCCTACAACATGGCCGCCATCTACCGTGCCCATCCCCGCTTCAAGGACGCCGCCTTCAAGTACTGGTATCCCGAGCTCGGCGAGGACGAGAAGTTCCAGGTCGAGGATTTCGGCGAGGCCTCGCTGGAAGGCGGCGACGTGGAGATCATCGGCAAGGGCACCGTCGCGATCGGCATGTCCGAGCGGACGACCGGGCGGATGATCGAGCAGATCGCCAAGGCACTCTTCGCGGATGGCGCCGCGGAACGGGTCATCGCCGCGGTCATGACCAAGGACCGCGCGCACATGCACCTCGACACCGTCTTCACGCTCCTCGACCGCGACAAGGCGACGGCGTTCCCGAAGGTGGTCGAAGGCATCCGGGCGATCAGCCTGCGTCCGGGCTCGAAGCCGGGCACGCTCGACGTCCGCCCCGACAAGGACTTCGTCTCGGCGGTGACCGACGCCCTGGGGATCAAGAAACTGCACGTCGTCGAGACAGGCGGCGACGCGTCCCAGCAGGCGCGCGAGCAGTGGGATGACGGCAACAACGTCGTCGCGCTGGAGCCCGGGGTCGTCATCGCCTACGAGCGCAACACGTTCACGATCTCGAAGATGCGGGAGGCTGGCGTGGAAGTCGTGACGATCGAGGGGTTCGAGTTGGGCAAGGGCCGCGGCGGCGGGCACTGCATGACCTGCCCGGTCGTCAGGGATCCGATCTGATGAACGCCGATCGGGACGGACCGTTCCGCTGGGTCCTGGCCATCCTCATCACCGCGGCCATCATCGGTCTCATCACGTTCGCCGGCGGTGAACCGGACCACCGGCGCCCGCAGGTCGCGTTGGCCGCCGTGGTCTCAGCGGCGACCGCCTGATGGCCACGCCGGCCGCCGGGGGGCAGCACATCAGCACCCAGCAGGCCGCCTTCATCGGCGTCGCCGCGATGGTCGGGGCCGGGATCTTCTCGCTCCTCGGCGCGGCGGGTGCTGTGGCCGGCTCGGCGGTCTGGCTGTCGTTCCTGCTGGCCGGCGGCATCGCCGCCCTGCAGGGCTACTCGTTCGGCAAGCTCGGCGCGCGGTACCCCTCGGCCGGTGGTCTGCTCGAATACGTCAACCGCGGGTTCGGCGACGGGCACGTGGCCACGGTCGTAGCCTGGCTCGTGTATATCGCCAACGGCATCGTCACCGCCATGGTGGCCCTGTCGTTCGGGAGCTATGCCAGCTCGGCGTTCGCCGACGGGGGCACGGCGGCCATCAAGGTCTTCGCCGTCGCCCTTCTGGTGGCCATGACCCTGCTCAACGTCGCCGGCTCGACCCTCGTCGCCCGTGTCCAGAGCGTGGTCGTGTTCGTGGTCATCGGCATCCTGGCGTTCTTCGCGGTCGTGACCATCGCAAACCTGCAGCCAGGCAACCTCGCACCGGCCACCTATCCCGCGCCGCGTGACATCGTGTCGAGCGTGGCCCTCACGTTCTTCGCCTTTCTCGGCTTCGGCGTCGTCACGTTCACGGCCAAGGACCTTGCCCGGCCAGCCAAGCAGCTGCCCATCGCCATGTTCATCGCCATCGGTCTGGCGACGCTCATCTACGTTGCCGTCGCGATCGGCGTCTTCGGGACCCTGAGCGTGACCGAGGTCATCGAGGCCGGACCGACGGCCATCGCCGTCGCGGCCCAACCCGTACTCGGTGACGCCGGCTACTGGCTGATGACCGTCACGGCCCTCTTCGCGACGGCGGGAGCGACGAACTCCGGGCTCTACCCCGCGACCGGCCTGTCCGACCACCTCGCCTCGACCGGCCAGTTCCCGACGGTCATGGCCCGCCGGCTCGGCGGCCGGCTCCCGTACGGACTGCTCATCCTGGCCGTCTCGGTCATCGTCGTCGTGGTGGCCTTCGACCTGTCGGCCGTGGCCTCGATCGGGAGCGCGGTGGCCCTCACCATCTTCGCCATGGTGACCATCGGCCACCTGCGCATCAGTGGTGACACCGGCGCGCGACGCAGCATCCTGCTGCTGGCGCTGGCCACGGTCGGCATCGCCCTGGTGACGTTCATCTTCACGACCCTCATCAAGGAGCCGGCGTCGATCGTGACCCTCGCGGGCATCCTGGTCCTGAGCGTCGTCCTGGACGTCGTCTGGTCCCGGCGTCGGACGAACGCATCGCCACCGACCGGGGGCCCGACCGGCTCCGAAGCCGCAGCCCCGATCGACGGAGGAGGAGCCGCATGACCGCGACGACCGCGCCGACACCGAGCGAGGGCCGTCGCGGGTTCGCGCTGCCGTCCGCGTACACGATCCTGTTCATCCTCATCGTGTTGACAGCCTTCGCGACCTACCTCGTCCCGGCCGGCGTGTACGACGTGGACGCGAACGGCGAGCCGATCCCCGGGTCGTACCACCAGGTCGAGCAGAACCCGCAGCGGATCATCGTCGATTCGCTGATGGCCCCGATCAACGGCCTGTACGGCATCGAGGGCGAGGACGGCTCGATCAGCGTCTGGAACGCCGGCGAGCTGTTCGGAGCCATCGATGTCGCCCTGTTCATCCTGGTCATCGGCGGCTTCCTCGGCGTGACGATGAAGACCGGCGCGATCGAGGGCGGGATCTCCCGGATCGTGTCCCGGCTCAAGGGCCGCGAGCGGCTGATGATCCCGATCCTCATGATCGTCTTCGCGATCGGCGGCTCGACCTTCGGGATGGCCGAGGAGAGCCTGGCGTTCTACGCCCTGATCATCACGGTCATGATCGCGGCCGGCTACGACTCCCTGGTCGCCGCGTCGATGCTCCTGCTCGGTTGCGGCATCGGGGTCCTGGGCTCGACGATCAACCCCTTCGCGACCGGGATCGCCTCCGGCTTCGCCGGCGTCTCGATCGAAGAGGGGATCGTCGGTCGCGTGATCATCCTCGTCGTCGGCACGGCGATCGGGATCGTGTTCGTCATGCGCTATGCCGCGCGCGTGAAGGCGAACCCCGACGAGTCCCTCGTGGCCGACCAGCGCGCCGCGAACGCCGCTCAGTTCCACGCCGGCTCGGCCGATGACGAGGGTGCCGCCACGTTGTCCGGCGGTCAGAAGGCCGCCCTGGTCCTCTTCATCCTCGCCTTCGTCGTCATGATCTACGGCGTGATCCCCTGGGAGGACCTCGGGATCGGGCTGCCCACCCTGTGGTGGTGGTTTCCGGAGATGACCGCATCCTTCCTGTTGTTCTCGATCCTCATCGGGATCGTCAGCCGGATGTCGGAGTCGACCTTCACCTCGACCTTCGTCGATGGCGCCCGGGACCTCCTCGGCGTCGCCCTCATCATCGGCATCGCTCGCGGGATCACGGTCATCATGAACAACGGGCTGATCACGGACACGGTGCTCAACGCCGCGGAGCAGGCGATGGGCGGCCTCGGGGGCGTGGCCTTCATCAACCTGATGTACGTGCTGTTCCTGCCGCTGTCGTTCCTGATTCCGTCGTCCTCGGGGCTGGCGACCGTGGCGATGCCGATCATGGCGCCCCTCGCGAGCTTCGCCGAGGTGCCGGCACAGCTCGTCGTGACCGCCTATCAGAGCGCGAACGGCTTGGTGAACCTCGTGACCCCGACCTCGGCCGTGGTCATGGGCGGGCTGGCCATCGCGCGCGTGGGCTACGGCACGTGGCTTCGCTTCGTGTGGCCGGTCCTGATCCTGCTGGCGATCCTGTCGGTCGCGGTCTTGACCGGCGCGATGCTCCTGCAGTGATCGCCCGGGCGGTCACCCTGCCTCGAGGCGGGCGACCTCCGCGAGCAGGTCTCGGGCGATCGCATCGACGTCGCGGGTGCCGTCCAGCTTGATGAGCGGCAGGCCCGCACGTTCCCACGCGTCGATGACGGGTGCCACGCGGGCGTCGTAGTCATGCATGCGGCGATCGAAGATCTCCGCGTCCCCGTCATCCGCGCGTCGCGACAACACCGCCCCGCAGCGGATGCAGGTCGTCGCCGGCGCATGATCCGTCCACCCGCACGCGGGGCAGACCATGCGGCCGAGCACGCGGTCCCGGCAGACTGCTTCGGGCGTGTCGACGAGGACCGCGATGCCGTGGTCGATCGGGGCGGCGAGCCAGGCGTCGAGTTGCGCCAGGTCACGGGGGAAGCCGTCCAGCAAGACGCCCGTCGAGCCCGGTGGGAGGCCCAGGATGAACTCACGCACGATCCGGACCGCCAGCTCGTCGGTGCCGTAGCCGCCGGCCGCCATCGTCTCGCGCAGCGCCCGCTGTTCGTCGGACGGTCCCGCGGCCCATTCGCGCATCTGTTGGCCCGTGGAACACGTCTGGTACCCGGAGTCGGCCAGGCGCTGGCCGACCGTCCCCTTGCCCGATGCGGGGCGTCCGAACAGGACCAGCGTCGTCATCGTGACCTCCCGTGACCTGGCGTGCTCATCCGCGGGCGACGACCTAGGCGCCGAATCGCTCGACGAGGACGCCGTGGCGGAGCCCGAAGTCGCTGACGGTCAGCGATGCCTGCCCGAGCTTGTCCATCACCGTACGCACGATGCAGGCGCCGGCAAGGATCACTTCCGCGCGTGCCGGCTGGAGCCCGACGATCGTCCGGCGCCCGTCCGCGTCCAGCGCGCGAAAGCGCTCGATCTCGCGGTCGACCGCCTCGCGGTCGAGGACCGTGCCCCGGATCACGGCGGGGTCGTAGATCGCAAGCTCGTGCTTGACCGCGGCGAGGTTCGTCACCGCCCCGCCCATGGCCACGAGCGCATCGGGCGTGGGTCGGCCGTCGAGGCTGTCGAAGTCGGCGGCCATGGCCGAGAGGACCTCGTCCAGGGTCTCCGCGGAGATGGCGCCCGCCAGGCCGAATCGTTCGGTGTATGCCACCGAGCCGAGCGGCACGCTGTAGCGCTCATCGACCCGGCCGTCCTGGCCGAAGGTGAATTGCGAGCTGCCGCCACCCGTGTCGAACACGACGACGTGACCGGCCCCGGCCGGGAGGCCGATCGAGACCGCTGCGTAGGCAAGCCGTGCCTCCTCCTCACCGCTGACCTCCTCGACGGTCACGCCCGTTCGGGCTCGGATGGTCGCCAGCACAGCGTCACGGTCGTGCACCGCGCGAAGCCAGGCGGTCCCGACCGCGGCGATCGCGACGGCACCCTCGCGCCGCGCCTGCTCGGCCATGTCTTCGATGACCTCGATCGTCCGCTCGAGGGCCGCCGGGGCGATGGTGCCACCACTGCCGAGCCCCTCCCCGATCCGGGTGATCTCCGCCCGATCTGCGACGGCTCGCCACGAGCCGTCGGCCAGGTGCTCGCCGATGTGGAACTTGACCGAATTCGTCCCGACGTCGATCACCGCGTAGCGCGGCGCCTGACCGGCCAGCAGGGCCGCGAGACCGACCGGGTAGCTGGTGTTGACATAGCCGTCCAAGCCCACCGAGCGGACGGCAGCGACCACGGCCGCGGGGTCCTCGTCCTCGATGGCGATCGTCCGGATGGGCTGTCCATCCGCGGTGACGTCCGAGACCTCGGCCGTGCAGCCACCGGGCGCATAGCGGACCCGTCGCTTGTGGACCGCGACCGCACGGACCGCGCCACCCGGTCGCACGACCTCCGCGAGGAAGGCCTCGAGGCTCGTGGCTGCCTCGTCTGAAGGCGCTGAGGGCAGGCGCAGCGCCCGGGTGACGACCGCCATGTCGGCCGGCGCCATGGGGAACGCGACCTTCGCGACCGGCTCCCAGCGCTCCAGGCCGTCGGCATCAACCTCACGGAGCGTCTTCACGTCCATGAGGTCGAACCTGATCTTCACGACCTCGGTCGTCGGCTGCCCGTCATCGACGAGCAGGTAGACCTCGTCCGACTCCTGCACGGCGCCCGGCGTCATCGCCCCGAACGCGGCCTCGGCCGCCCCGAATCGCTGGCCGAAGGTCCGGAACTCCCAGCGCGGGATGATCTCGGTCTTCGGAGAGACGACGCGCCGGACGCCCTCACGCTGCCGTCGCGGGCTGTGGCGCGCCGCCCGCGATGACCGCCTCGGTCGCCTTGGCCCGGCGAGTGAAGATCTTTCGGATCTCGGCCACGACGATGATCAGGGCTCCACCCACGATGCAGATCGCCCATT
>DASPHN010000057.1:0-25753 GCA_035629655.1 Saccharimonadales bacterium (SeqCode)
CCCGGCACCGGACGGTCCGGCGTTCGGGCCCGGTGAGGAGCCCCGCCCGCGCGAGGGTGAGCCGACCGCGTCAGCCCACGGCGAGCTGCTCTAGCCGTCGACCAGGTCGGGTTCCTCGTCCGGCGGTGGCTCACTGGTCCAGGCGCTGCCGACGAACGTGACCTGCACGTAGAAGTGTCCGGGCTGATCCGTCAGGGCTCCGATCAACACGGTGTCGATCGGGCGGCGCCTGTCGCCGTCCCACTTCTTGGCGTTGAGGATGATCTGGTGCAGGACGCCCGGCTGGTTGGGGTCGGGTGCCTGGTCGACCGGGATCGCTTCCGAGTAGAGGTCGACGCAGTACTCCGGCCGATACTTCGCCGCGGTGAGGATGCGATGGCACTCCGCGACCTTCGTGTCGTCCATCGAGAAGTTGAACCAGCCGGTGTCGTCCTTGTCACCCTGGCCGATCTCGATCTCCGAACCGGTGACGCCCTCGATGTTGATCCGCCCTCCGTCCGTCGTCGGCTGGGCCATGACCCCGAGGAACTCCGAAAGGTCGGCCGGCGACAGCTTCGCCTTGGAGCGCGCCTGGATGTGCATGACACGATCCTCCATCGGCCGACGTCGTCGAGCGCATGGGCAGTGGCTCGGTCGTCGGCGTCCAGCATCATAGGCGTCGCTCCCGGGCGTTTCCGTTCCACCCTCGTAGACTTCGCCGCCTGATGCGACGTCCCCTGTTCTACGGCTGGGTGATCGTGGCGGTCACAGCCATCGTCGTGCTGGTCACGGCCGGCGTCCGGTCCGCCCCGGGCGCGTTCCTGCTGTCGATGACCGAGGAGCCGGGATGGTCGACGGCGAGCGTCTCGTTCGCGGCGGCGATCGGCCTCGTCGTGTTCGGACTGGCCGGGCCGTTGAGTGGCTGGCTGATGGGCCGCCTCGGCGTTCGGGCCGTCGTGCTGCTCAGCCTGGTGATCACCGGAGCCGCGCTCGTCCTGACCGCCATGACGCGTGAGATCTGGCAGCTGACCGTGGTCTTCGGGCTCATCTCGGGCCTTGGGACCGGCCTCGTGGCGAGCGTGCTCGGCCCGACCATCGCGACGCGCTGGTTCGTCTCGGATCGGGGACTTGTGACGGGCATCCTCGGCGCCAGCAACAGCACGGGCCAGCTCATCTTCTTCCCGCTCCTCACCGCCCTTGCGGTCACCGCGGGCTGGCGGCTCGGGGCCATCGTGCTGGCGGTCCTCGCCTTCTCGCTCATCATCCCGGTGCTCTACTTCATCCGCGACGACCCTGCCGATGTCGGTCTTCGCCCGCTGGGCGTCACCGAGGGCAAGGTGGTCCGCTCGCAGCCGCCCGATCGCGGCGTCATGCGGCGAGCCGTGCGGACGTCCGACTTCTGGTTCCTCGCCGGCACGTTCTTCGTGTGCGGCGCGACGTCGAACGGGCTCGTCGGCCAGCACTTCATCCCGCACGCCGTGGACCACGGGTTCACGGCGGTGGCCGCCTCCGGTGCGCTGGCGGTCATGGGAATCTTCAACTTCATCGGGACGATCGCCAGCGGCTGGCTCACCGATCGCTGGGACCCGCGCAAGCTCCTGCTCATCTACTACGGGTTCCGGGGCGTCAGCCTGCTGTTCCTGCCGTTCATCCACGACACGGCGTCGATCGCCGCCTTCGCCGTCCTGTTCGGCCTGGACTACATCGCGACGGTACCGCCGACGGTGGCCCTCGTCGCCGATCGCTTCGGGCAGCACAATGTCGGCATCGTGTACGGCTGGGTGTTCGCGGCACACATGATCGGGGCGGCGATCGCGGCGTGGGTGGCCGGCATCGTGCGAGAGCAGGTCGGCGACTACGCGGCCGCCTTCGTCGCGGCCGGCTGGATCGCGATCATCGCCGGCTTCGCTGCCCTGGCGATCCGTCGGCCCGATCGCTCGGACGACCCGACGACGGTCGCTCCCTCGGCCTCGGCGGCATGACGAAGAAGCGCAAACGCCCCAGCCTCGGCCAGACGATGGGCGGGATCATCGTGGGCTTCGATCAGCAGATCTTCCGGACCACGCCGCCGCCGCACGAGCTCGTCCAGAAGGGGCAGCCGGTCCGCGGGCTGAGCGGCGAAGGGCACACGCTCGAGGTCATCTTCCCGGACGACGGCCCAGCCGTGGAGCCGCCGGCAACGCCGCTGGTCGAGGCGACGATCGACGACGACTAGCTCGCGGCGAGCGCCTCGCTGGCGACGGTCTCGAGGGCCTTCCGCAGGGGCGCGTCGGTCGAGGTGCCCAGCTGACCCTCGGTGAGCCGCGAGACGTCGTCCGGCGTCAGCGGCGTCGCGTCGTCGGGCAGGGTCACGGCCACGTCCGGGGCGATGCCCTCGTGCCAGATCCGACGCCCGCTCGGGGTGAGCCACTCGACCGTCCCGACGCGCAGCGCCGAGCCATCGCTCAGCGAGAACTCGCCGAGGACCGTCCCCGTGCCGTAGGTCGTCTCCCCGATGATCTCGGCACGGCCCGCGTCCTGCAGGGCGCCCGAGACGATCTCCGATGAGCTGGCGGTGTTCCCGTCGACGAGCACGACGAGCGGGATGTCGGTGGCGACGCCGTCGGGCGAGACCTCGTGCTTCGTCTCGTTGCCCTGGGCGTCGCGCTCCACGTAGACGAGCCCGCCCGTCAGGAACTGGCTCGCCACCCCCACCGCCTCGTTGACGTAGCCACCCGGGTTGCCGCGCAGGTCGAGCACGAGGCGTTCGGCGCCGGCCCCCTTCGCGTCCTTGAGGGCCTGGACCATGTCGTCGGCCGCGCCCGACGAGAACTGCTCGAGGCGGATGAGTGCCGTCGTCGTGCCTGGCACGAGCGTCCAGCTGACGGCCTCGATCGGCACGTCGGCGCGGACGATGTCGAGCGCTCGCTCGGGGCCGGTGCCGTCGGCACGGACCGTGACCTTGACCGTGGACCCGGCCTCGCCGCGGACCCAGCCCGCGACCTCGTCGAGCGACTTGCCGGTCGTGGCCTTGCCGTCGACATCGACGATCACGTCGTCGACCTCGATCCCGGCCGCCGCGGCAGGACTGTCCTTGAACACCGCGACGATGCGCGGCAGGCCGTCATCGGTCTCGTCGATCCGGACGCCGATGCCGACATACGAGCCCGACAGGGCGTCGTTGCGCGCCGCACGTTCCTCGGGGGTCATGAAGTCGGTATGTCCGGTGTCGCCGACCGCCTGGGTCATGCCGTCGATGGCGCCGTAGATGAGGGCCCGTTCGTCAAGCGTGTCGCGGCCCACGTACTCGCGGTGGAGCGTGTCCCACGCTTCCTGGATCAGCGCGAACTGGGTCGTGCCGGGGCTGGACGCAGGGTTCGGAGTCTGGCCGGCTGCCGCGCCCTGCGAGGGCGAGATGAGCTGGCCGACCCCGATCCCGGCGCTGAACGTCGCAACCAACGCGAGCCCGACGACCGCGCCGATGATCGCCGCACGACGCCCACGTCCGGCCGCCGGTGACGTCGGAGCCTGGGAGGGACCGTTCGTGAGGGAGGTCACGATCGGCGGCTCGTGGTCGGTGATCGGTTCGGTCGGGGTCCGGTCGGTGTCCATCGGTGGCATCTGACTCGTGCGGCAGCGACGATCCTCCGCGCGAACGCACGGCGGTGCCGGACACGGGTGTCTCCGGCGTGGCCAAGCATGCCCCAGAACGGTTGCGGACGGGTCGCTCGGCCGATGAAGGTTCATCCACCTTCGCTGGACCGGTGGAGGGGAACGGCGTAGACTCGGCGATCTCCCACCGATCCACTCGGAGATGACCGATCCCGTGCCCGCGCCCGTGTCCGACCAGCTGACGCCGACCATCGGCCTGGGTCCATTGCGCGACGCGCCGGCCGGTCTGCCGGACCCGCGACTGACGCCGCCGACCGTCGGCGAAGCCGGTGATCCGTTCACCTCGCTACGGGTCATCGACCTCGTCGCCCGCCTCGAGCGCGGTCGCCCGATCCGCCTCGCCGATGTCGCCGCCCGCCTCGACGCGACCTACCTCGATTGGCTCTTCCCGATCCCGGTCATCGCGGATGTCCTGCTGCAGCTCCAGGCGAACTGGATGGCCGACTACCGGAACGGCTCGGGCATCGTCGTCGAGGACGGTCCGACCGGCCCGACCCTCACGATCGAGGATTCGAGCCGGGTAGACCCGTGGATCGTGCGCCAGGCGCTGCGGGAGGCCGCGGCGTGTACCGAGCGGCTGGACGAGTTCAGCCGCCGCGACCGACCGTCCGGCGACTGACCCGCCCGAGCCGCGAACCTCCGCCGCGCGTCGTCATCACACCGACCGACCGTGTCCGCCCGACACGCGTCATCAGCAGGGAGTCCCCGATATGAGCAATGGATACGCCACCACGGACGCGCTCGTCGACAGCGAGTGGGCGAAGGCCCATCTCGACGACCCGGGCGTCCGCTTCGTCGAGGTCGACGTCGACACGACGTCCTATGAGCAGAGTCACCTCCCGGGCGCGGTCGCCTGGAACTGGACGAGCCAGCTGGCCGACGGGATCCGTCGTGACATCGCCTCGCGCGAGGATTTCTCGGCCCTGCTCCAGTCCGGTGGCATCGGGCCGGACACGACGATCGTGCTGTACGGCGACAACAACAACTGGTTCGCCGCCTGGGCGTACTGGCAGCTGAAGCTGTACGGCCACGACGACGTCCGGATCCTCAACGGCGGTCGGAAGTTCTGGCTCGATCACGGCTTGCCGCTGTCCACCGATGTGCCGTCCTACGAGGCCACCGGATACGAGCTGCCCGAGCCCGACTTCGCGCTGCGCGCGTTCCGCGACGACATCCTGCCGCGTCTCGGCGACGAGGGCCTGGCCCTGGTCGATGTCCGTTCGCCGGCCGAGTTCAACGGGGAGATCATCGCGCCCCCGGGCATGAGCGAGACCGCCCAGCGGGCCGGACACATCCCGGGCGCGGCGTCGATCCCGTGGGCGCAGACGGTCAAGGAGGATGGCACGTTCAAGGACGAGGCCGACCTGCGCGCGTTGTACGAGAGCAAGGGCGTGACGCCAGACAAGGACGTCATCGCCTACTGCCGGATCGGGGAGCGCTCCTCGCACTCGTGGTTCGTGCTCCACGAGCTCCTGGGCTACGAGCGCGTCCGCAACTACGACGGGTCCTGGACGGAATACGGCAGCCTCATCGGCGTGCCGATCGAGAAGCCGGTGCCGGTCGCCGCCGAGTAGTCACGGCCCGCTCCCAGCGCCACGACCGACGCCCCGGCCGCAATGGTCGGGGCGTCCTCATGTCCTACAGCACGCCGGTGTCGAGCAGCTCCCGATCGGCGTGCACGAGTCGCGGATCACTGGCCATGAACGTGTCACGGTCGCGGATCCGGAAGCCCGCGGCGAGGAGCGGCCGGACGATCGGCGACGGTCCGGGCACGCACGCTCCACCGACATCGGACCCGGCGAGACCGTCGGTCAGCATCGCGAGCAGCACCGGGCCGGGGTCGAGGTCGGGGGCGGCCACGGCCTGGTGCATGTACCGGCCCGGTCCCCACAGGCGCCGTCGCGAGAGACCGGTCCCGACCGCGACGGAGCCTCGGTGCACGACGACCGCGTGGACGTCCGGCAGCGACGACCAGTAGGTGAGGTCAGGGCGTCGATCGACGCCGATCCAGCGTGTCTCGAGCTCGGCCACCTCGTCGAACGTCGCCTCGTCGACGCGCAGGCCATCGGCGACCGCTGGCAGGCGCGTCGGGTCACCAGCCAGGTAGAGCCCCGGCCAGTGGGGTGCCATGCCCACGCGAAGGTAGAGCGGCATCGCACGGGGGTCGTCCGAAGCCATCGTCGTCCGTGGCCAGTCATCCTGGAACGCGTCCTCGAGCAGGCGACGACCAAGACCGCCGCCCTGCACGTCGGGGTGCACGAAGAGATCGGCCAGGTGGCGCGCTCGTCCCGTGTCCACGGAGGCCCCGAACCCAAGCGTGCGTCCGTCCGCCTCGGCCACGACGACCCGACCACGTGCGATGAGGAAGCGAAAGTACGGCTCCTGGGTGCCGGGCGGCGCCGTCGGGGCGTCGGGCGGCTGGCCGGCATCTGACGCGAGATAGACCCGCTCCAGGTCCGGGGCATCCGCGTCGACCGCTGCCCGGATGGTGGCGGCAGGGCCGTCCGAAGACACGGTTCCCCTCAGCCGGCGGCGATCCGTCCCGCGGCGACCAGCACCTCGCGCAGCCGGTCGTGCGGGATCGCGTGGGCCGTGACGCCGTCGCGGCCGACGACCGTCGGTCCGGCCACCAGCGCGTTCACGATCGACTCCTCGGTGGCCTCGATCACGGCATCGAAGAGCTGGTCGATGACGATGTCGCCGACGGCCCGGACGTCGTAGGTGCCGCGGCCGACCGGGTCGTCGTCGATGACGGTGCCGACCGGCAATCGGTTGCCCGTGGCGAACGCGACGAACAGGTCGCCGCTCGTGTGGCCGCCCGTCCCGCCAACGCGGGCGATGCCGAGGCCCGCTCGCTGAGCGAGCCGCTCGCACTGGTGGGGAAGCAGCGGCGCGTCGGTCGCGACCACGACGATGATCGAGCCGGCGCCAGGCGGTGGCGCGGGCCGCCGCGACTGCTCGTATGGGCTGGGGACCTCGCTCGTCGGGATGGCCTCACCGACTCGGACGCCGTCGACCCGGAGCCACGCCCGCTTGCCGTAGTTGGCCTGGACGAGGACGCCGACCGTGTACCCACCGGACTCGGCGGTCAGCACCCGGGACGCGGTGCCGATCCCACCCTTGAACTCGTGGCAGACCATCCCCGTGCCACCGCCGACCGCGCCCTCGGCGACGGGACCGGGCGCCGCCGCCTCGAGGGCCGCGTGGAGGTGCTCCGCCCGGACGTGGAACCCGTTGATGTCATTGAGCAGGCCGTCGTAGGTCTCGCCGACGACCGGCAGGGACCAGGCAGCGTCCGACCGATCGCGCCGCACCGACGCCGCCACCAGCGCGTCGCGGACGATGCCGACGCTGTGCGTGTTGGTGATCGCGATCGGGGTGGTCAGCAGGCCCGACTCGCGGATCCACTCCAGGCCGGTCAGCTCACCGTTGCCGTTCAGGCGATGGCAACCGGCGAAGACCGGCTCGCGCCAGTCGTCGGCGCCACGCGGACAGACCACGGTGACGCCCGTGCGGACCGGGCCTTGGCCGACGACGAGCGGCCCATCGCCTTCGATGAGGGTGACGTGGCCCACGGAGACGCCGGCCACGTCCGTGATGGCATTCTCCGGCCCGGGCGTACCCAGCCCGATGACGATCCCCAGGTCCCTCGCTCGCGTTCCCATCGGCGGACTGTAGCGGGCCAGCCCAGCTCGACGTCAGGGCGCCGCGTCGAGCGCGACAAGCACGGCCGACCAGGGGCAGTACTCCGTGGAGGTGATCTCCCCGGCCTCCACGTCGGACGGGACCCCGTCACAGACCTCGATGGTCGCGTCGGCAAAGGAGAAGGTGGCCGGATCGAGGTGCCAGGTCCACGGTGCGTTGGGGCCGGGATCGTCGCGGACGACCGTGCCGATGGGGATGTTCGGGCCGTCCCCGCCGC
The DNA here is from genome assembly GCA_035629655.1 of Saccharimonadales bacterium (SeqCode). Lineage (GTDB taxonomy): Bacteria > Chloroflexota > Limnocylindria > Limnocylindrales > CSP1-4 > SPCO01. Next base: position 7,553 of record DASPHN010000057.1, read on the forward strand.
CGAGCAGGGCCGCCGCGGCGTCGACGAGGTCGGCGGTGGTCAGCTCGACCTTGAACGTCTCGCCATCGGCCACCTCGAACGTCGCGATCGCGTGGTCATCGAGGATCGCGGTCGGCGCGGCGGATGGGTCGCCCTCGGCCGATGCGCATCCGGCCATCAGGGCGGCTGCGGCGACGAGCCCGGCCAGCATCGTCGTGCGCCGAGCGAGGAAGCTGCGAGCGGGGCGCCGATGGCCCATCCAGTCACCTCAAGGCGTCCGGCCACCGTGAACGGGCCGCACGCCGGATGCTACCAAGGAGATGGACGGCGACCGGCCGTATCATCCCGGCGTGATCCCCGTCGGTCCGACGCCCCCCGGTTCGCCCCTCGCGGCGCTGCGCCTGCGACGCCTGCCCGACCGGATCGCCGCTGCCCGCGCGATCGACGTGGCCGAGGCCTTCCGCGACCTGCCCGGCCTCGCGTTGCTCGAAAGCGCCCGACCTGGGCGCAACGCTCGCTGGACGTACCTCACGGCGGACCCGGTCGCGGTCCTGGAGTCACCGGCCGCCGGCCCCGACCCATTCGCCGTCGCTCGGCGGCTGCTCGCCCGGCTCGACTCGACCCCGGTCGTGCCGGCCGATGCCCCGCGGTTCCTGGGCGGGCTCGTGGGGTTCCTCGGCTACGACCTCGGCCAGGCACTGGAGCGGCTGCCGTCGCGTACCGCCGACGACCAGGGTCTGCCGCCGCTCCGGCTGGCCCTCCACGACTGGGTCGTGGCCTGGGATCGGCGGACCGGGCACGCATGGCTCGGTGGGCGAGCGATCGATGGCGACGGACGGCGGCTGGCCCGCCGTCTCGATGACGTCCACGCTCGGCTGACGACGCCGAACACCCGCCCGTCGGTGGGGCCTGACGGGGGCCGGGCCACGGGCTCGGCCGGTGGCGATCGCCCGGGCCTGCCCTTCCGCTCGTCCCTGGACCGGTCGGCGTACGAGGCCGGCGTGGACGCCGTTCGCGGCCACATCGCCCGGGGTGACATCTACCAGGCGAACCTGACCCGCCGCCTCGAGACGCCGTTCGATGGCGACCCGTGGGTCCCGTACCGACGCCTGCGGACCGGCGATCCGTCGCTCTTCTCTGCGTACCTGGACCTGGGATCGTCGCCCGAGACCGGTCGGCCGCGCGCCTTGCTCAGCGCCTCGCCGGAGCCATTCCTGTCGGTGGACCAGGAGGGCGTCGTCGCCAGCGACCCGATCAAGGGCACGCGGCCGCGCGGTCGCGACCGGGCGGAGGATCGCGCGCTCGCGTGCGAGCTCCTGGCGAGTGACAAGGACCGGGCCGAGAACGTGATGATCGTCGATGTCCTGCGCAACGACCTCGGACGCGTCTGCCGGCCGGGAAGCGTGCGCGTCCCGCGGCTGTGCCGGCTCGAGCGCACCGCGGCCGTCCAGCACCTGGTCTCGACGGTGACCGGACGACTGGCCGCCGGCCGGGACGCGTTCGACCTGCTGTCCGCCTCGTTCCCCGGCGGCTCGATCACCGGCGCCCCGAAGATCCGGGCGATGGAGATCCTCGAGTCGCTGGAACCGGTCCGCCGCGGCCCATATACCGGCGCCCTCGGCTGGATCGGACCGGACGGTGCGATGCAGACGAGCATCCTCATCCGCACCTTCGTGGCGGACGGTCGGCGCCTGACGCTGCATGTCGGCGGCGGCATCACTTGGAAGAGCGATCCGGCCGAGGAGTGGGCCGAGACCGTCGCCAAGGCTCGAGGCCCACTCACCGCGGTCGGCGGCGAGGAAGTCACGTGACCGAGACCGGCCACGTCTGGGTGGATGGCGAGCTCATGCCGGCCGATGCCCGCCACCTCTCGGCCTTCGATCGCGGCTTCCAGCTGGGCGATGGCGTGTTCGAGACGCTTCGCGCCCGGTCCGGGCGCCCGACCGAGCTCGCGGAACACCTGGCCCGCCTGCATCGGTCGGCCGAGGGCCTCGAGCTGCCACTCGCCGACGACGTCGATGCGCGCCTGGCCGGCGCGATCACCGCCCTCCTCGCCGCGGACGGCCTCGACGGCCCCGACGGCGACGCGTCCATCCGCATCACGGTGTCACGCGGCGTGTACCGATCGCGCGGGGTGCTGCCGCCGGATGAAGACGTCGCGGCCACGATCGTGGTGCAGGCATGGCCCGTCGCCGCGGCGCCGGCCGGTCATCTGGACAGGGGGCTGCACCTCGTGACCAGCCGGGTCCGCCGGGACCCGCTGGACCCGCTCGCGGCACTCAAGACGACGTCGCGGGCCGAGTACGTCTACGCGCGCCTGGAGGCTCGTCGAGCCGGCGCGGACGACGCCCTGTTCCTGACCATCACCGACGTGCTCTCCGAGGGCACGAGCGCCAATGTCTTCCTCGTGCGCCGCGCGTCCGACGGGGTCGAGGAGCTGGCGACGCCGTCGCTCGACTGCGCGATCCTTCCCGGCACGACGCGGTCCTGGCTGCTCGGCTGGGCATCCCGGGTCGGCCTCCGGCCGGTCGAAGCCCATCTCGGCCGCGCCGACCTCGCCGGCGCCGCCGAGGCGTTCCTGTGCTCGAGCGTGGCCGGCGTGCTGCCCGTGACGCGATTCGACGGCGCGGCCATCGGCGACGGACGGCCCGGGCCGTGGACGGGACGCGCCCGGGCGGACCGGGAGGCGATGATCCGTGACGCGTGACGAGCTCGTCGCCCGGACGCGTCAGCTGATCGACGAGGGCGAGCGGCTCGCCGACCAACCATCGCTGGGCTCGCTCCAGACCTGGCTGCAGCTGTCCGACGATCTCCTGTCACGGGCGTGGGGCAGCATGGACCGCTACCACCTCGCCTGGCTCATGGTCGGCAAGCCGAAGGGCATCGTCCGCGGCCGGCCGATGACGTCGGACGAGGAGGCCGCCTACGTCCGCGAGGTCGCGTCGCAGAAGACCGCGGCGCTCCGGATGAGCCTTGATGCCGTCGAACGCCAGCACATGCCGTTCGCCGGCGAGACGGGTGGTCTGGGCACGGGCGACGCCGCGCCGATCCAGCTCGGTGCGCCGGGATCCGCCGCAGAAGCGACGGACGATGCCCGCGCACCGGACCGGGCTCCCGACCGCTCCGGACTGCCGGCGGACCCCACGCTTCAGGACCGCCTGGCCGAGGCCCGGCGAAAGGCGGACGAGCACCGCGGCCACGACGGCCCACGCGCCCCCCGCCCAGACCGGATGCAGCGGTGACCGCCGGCGCGCGGATGGATGCCGACGAACGACCGCGCGTCCCCGCCGTCGGCGGCACCCGCACCGTCCCGGCGCCGGACTCGATCGCGACGGACTACCTGCTCCTCGGGCTCCGACTGGATCAGCGGATCCCGGGCCTCGTCGATGGCTACTTCGGCCCGGCCGAGCTGAAGGCACGCGCGGAGATCGAGCCGCTGCCGAGCGCGTCCCGCCTTCGCGACGAGGCGATCGCGCTTCGCGAGCGGGTGGCCGGCGACGTCCATGACGCCGGCCGCCGTGCCTGGCTCACCGCCCAGTTGACCGCACTCGAGACCCATGCCGCCCTCCTGGCCGGCGAGGACGTCCCGTACCTGACGCTCGTCGAACGAAGCCTCGGCTTCGCGCCGCCACGTCACGACGATGCCGAGTTCGCCGCGGCTTTGACGACGATCGACGCGCTGTTGCCGGGCGACGGGTCGGTGGCCGAGCGCTTGGCCGACTGGGACGCCAGCCTCGAGGTACCGGTCGAGCGCGTATCGGCCGTCGTCGACTGGCTCGTCGAGCGATTCCGGGCGCGGGCCGGGGTCCTGTTCGGGCTCCCGGACGGCGAGGACCTGCGCGTGTCACTCGTCCGGGATCAGCCATGGACCGGCTATTGCTGGTACGACGGCGGCCTGCGCTCACGGGTCGACCTCAACACGGACCTCCCGACGCGCCTGCCCGAGCTGGTCCACACGATGGCCCACGAGACCTATCCAGGCCACCACCTCGAGCACGCCTGGAAGGAGGCGGACCTCGTGGAGCGGCAGGGCCGGCTCGAGGCGTCGATCCTCCTCATCAATACACCGGAGTGCCCGATCAGCGAAGGACTCGCCGATCTCGGCGTGTCGTTCGCCGCACCGCTCGACGAGCGGGTCGACCTGCTCGCCGAGCTGTTCACGTTCAGCGGATCGCCCCTGGCCGCCGACCCGGCTGCGACCAGGGCCACGGCCGAGCTGGCCGTCGCGCTCGCCGGCCCGCGTCGCACCCTGGCCGCGATCCGAGGCAACGCGGCCCTGCTGCGCCACGCCGACGGCTGGTCACACGAGGCCGTCCTCGACTATCTGCGCGACGTCGGCGGCTACGCGTCCGAGGTGGCGGCCAAGCGGCTCGAATTCATCGAGCATCCGCTGTGGCGCACCTATGTCTTCGTCTACGCGGAGGGGGAAGCGCTGCTGCGGCGGTGGCTGGAGGCGGTCCCGGCGCCCGACCGCGTCGAGCGCTTCGGCCGCCTCCTGCACGAGCCGCTCACGCCGGCGTCGATCCTCGCGGGTCCGGACTGAGGACGATCTCCTTCGGCGTCGCGGAGCGGCCGGCGAGCCAGGCCATCGCGAAGCCGGCCGCCGCGCCGGCGAGCACGGCGATGAGCACGACGCCGAGGATCGGGACGTCCGACTCGCCGGTCTGGGCATCGGCCAGGCGGGCCGCGAGCTGGTCCCGTTCGCTGGTGATCGAGGCCAGGGTCGACTGCAGGCCGCCGATCTGGGTGCGCTGGACGCCGAGCAGTGCGTCGAGCCGCTCGATCTCGGCGTAGGTCGTCTCGTTGGCGGTGAGGACCGCGTCCTGGCGGGCCCGCTCGATGGAGGTCATCAACGTCGCCGGGTCGACCGCCGGGGCGACGCCACTCGCCGTGTGCACGGCCATCGTCACCGGGGTCACGTCGGTCTCGAGCTCGGCCAGCGTGACCGACCACGACCAGAAGCCGGCCGTGGGGAGCGTCACCGTGGCGAGGAAGTGACCTTCCGCGCCTTCGGCGGTCGCGGCCACATCCATGGACTCGCCGGTGCTGAGGTTCTGCAGGTGGATCGTCGGGTGGACCCAGCTGACGGGCGTCTCGCCGTGCTGGAGGACCGTGAAGCCGATCCCTGACGGCCGGCCTTCGACGGGCGGTTCGGTGGTCGTGGCGGCGTCGGCTCGGATCTCGGCCCAGCCGCCGGCAAGGGCCGGGGCGGCGAGCAGCAGGACGAGGACGCCGGCGGCGGCGATGGCAGCAAGGCGGCGGTACATCGGGTCGTCTCCTGAGCAGCGGTGCATCCCGGGTCGCCCCAACTACACCGCTCGCAGACGATGGGTTCCCGGGCGGAGCTCGCGCGTGGCTCGGCGCCACGCCCCACCCGCGGCTCAGAGCGCCCGGATGAACACGACCCGGTCCTCGCCCTCGCCGTCGTGATCGACATGCGACGGCGTCCCGTAGACGGGCGCCGTGTCCGGGCCGTCGTCGACGCGGAAGCCCAGCGCTCGATGGAACGCCACCGAGATGCGGTTGCCCGGCCAGGTCACGGCGCGGACCTCGCGGATCCCGCGCGCACGGACATCCTCGAAGAACTGCTCGTACAGTCGGCGACCCAGGCCATCGCGCCGCCGGTTCGGATCGGCCGCGATCATGTGCACGTAGGCGGTCCCTGGGTGGTCCGGGCTCAGGAACCCCACGAGGAACCCCACGATCCTGCCGTCGGCCCCCTCCGCGATCCACGACGTGCCGCTGAAGTGCTCGAACCAGAGTCGGGGCAGGAGCGCCCGCAGCTTTCGGCCGCCCCACCACTCGTCGACGCGGGCCACGACGACGGCGTGGTCGTCGGGCGTCGGACGGCGCAGGCGAACGTCAACAGCGGTCACGGCGCCGTCACCGCGCCGTCCACCAGGCGACGGCGGTCGTGAGCAGGGCCTGGAGTGGGACGAGGATCCCGAACGTCTGGGCCAGGTAATCGATCGGTCCGAGGACGCCACCCTCCGTCGAGGCGTACCACCACAGCCCGAGCTGGCCGATGACGACCGAGGCCAGCGCAAGCCCGATGGCGATGCTCGTCCGTCGCGTCGAGGTGAGGCTGCCGTCGTCGCCGACGATCAGACCGAGCCCGATCGCCCGGCCGGCCACGACGGCCACGACCAGGAGGCCGGCCGAGATCGCGAGCACGCCGCCGAGGATGATCGTGGCCAGCGCTCCGAGCAGCGTCGCGGTGATCGCGTAGGCCATCGCGCGGCGAGCGGACCGGGGACGTCGGTCCGGTGACCCGGCCGCCGCGCCACCGTCCGGGGCCGTCGGCGTCGACTCGCGATACCGGTCGGACGGCGGGCGGTCGAGTCGCCGCTCGCCGGGCTCCGGCGGTGCAGCGGTAGCGGGCGGTGAGCTGTCGGGCATGTCCGCATCGTAGCCGTCGAGGGACCCGGACCTTGCGACGCGCCGCTGGGACGAACCGGTAGACTGCCGATCGTGAGCCATCCGAGTCTCGGTCTGCCGCCTCTCGACCCCGCCACGGGCTGGCCCGACGCCGCCCGCCGCGTGCGCGACGCCGAGGCTCGCATCGCGGCCAGAGCGCTTGCCGTCGCCCTCGAACTCGACCCGACGCTTCGTGATCGTCACGACGAGGATGGCCTGCGCGCACGGCTGCACGACGCCGAGCTCCTCACCGATCGGGTCGCCATGGCCCTCGCTGCCGGGGATCCCGGTCCCGCCCGTGAATACGCCGACTGGGTCTCGCCGACGTATCGGCGCAAGCGGGTCCCGCTCGACGACCTCATCAGCCTGTGCGAGGGCATCCGGTCGGCCCTGCCCGACGTGCTCGCGCCGTTGGAACTGCCGCTCGCCGGCCAGGCGCTCGACGAGGCGATCGCGGTCTTCCGCTGGCATCGGCGCCTGGCCGGAGACGCGCGCAAGAAGAACGCGTTCCTGCAGTGGCTCTACAAGGGCGCCTGAGCCGATGACCATCAAGTGGGTCCAGCAGGACCCTCTCGTCATGAACGGCGAGCCCTTCTGCTACGGGTCGCGACTCACCGTCCGACAGCTGCTGGAGCTGCGCTCGAATGGCTACGACCTCACCCGCATCCTGAAGGACCATCCCGAGTTGCGGACCGTCGGCATCGCGGCGGCGTTCACGTACGCGGCCGCGCACCGCGAGCGCTACGCGGATTTCTTCGAGCCCGACGGCTCGATCACCGGGCCTGGCTACTCCGAGCACGAGGCCGCGGGACTTCCCGCGCAGTACCGGATGCCCGGCGTCGTCATCAAGGGCGCCGGCTAGGCCTCTCGCGAGCCGGTGGTACGCTCTGTCTCCGCACGCTCCGGAGACACACGCCGCATGACCGATACAACCATCACGACCGATACGCCGACCGCGGTCGACGCCGCGACGGCCCCTGCCGGGGAGGCCCCCGCGTTCGATGCCGAGCGCCGGGCGACCGAGCTCGCGATCCTCGACGCCCTGCGCGCCGTCGTGGACCCCGAGATCGGCATGAACGTCGTCGAGCTGGCCCTCATCAAGCAGATCCTGCTCGGACCCGATTCGACCGAGATCAAGATGATCCTCACGACTCCGTTCTGCCCCTACGCCGGTTCCATGATCGCGCAGGTCAAGGAACAGGCCGAGTCCGTCGTCGAGCACGACGTCAAGGTCACCCTGCTGGCCGAGCGCTGGGATCCGCGCGACGCCGGCCTGATGTGGTGAGCGGTCGCTGCACCACGCTTCCCGACCCGTCCATCTCCTGTCCTGACCGTTCCCGTGCACGAGGAGCACCCGATCGATGAGTGACCAACGTCTCTCCAACCCCACGACCACCCCGAACACGCTCGATCCCACGGCGGCCGCACCGACCTTGGACGTCAAGGCCTCGGCCGCGTTCCTGTCGCAGGCCTTCCTGTGGATGTTCGCCGGCCTGCTCGTCTCCGCCGGTGTCTCGTTCTGGGTCACCCAGAGCGCCCAGCTCATGGCCTTCGCGGCCGAGAACCTCTTCATCCTGTTCATGGCCCAGCTCGCGCTCGTCTTCGTGATCGGCCTGGGCATCAACAAGATCAGCGCCACCGCCGCGTTGGGCCTGTTCTTCGTCTACGCCGCATCGCTCGGGCTGACGATCGGGCTCATCGTCGCCCAGTACGAGGGCGCCTCGGTCGCGGCCGCGTTCCTGTCGGCGTCGGCGATGTTCGGTGCCGCAGCGATCTACGGCGCGGTGACCAAGCGCTCGCTGGCGGGACTCGGCGGCATCCTGTTGATGGGCCTCATCGGGCTCATCGTCGCGTCGCTGATCAACATCTTCCTGGCCAGCGACTCGTTGTCCTGGATCATCTCGATCGTCGGCGTCGTGATCTTCACCGCGCTGACCGCCTATGACGTCCAGCGCATCCAGCAGGGCGATCTCGTCCGGATGTACGGCAGCGTCGAGAAGGCCGCCGTGATCGGGGCGCTGCGCCTCTACCTCGACTTCATCAACATCTTCCTGTTCATGCTCCGCCTCTTCGGCGGCCGGAACTAGGACCCCACCGCACCAGCGACACAGGCCCGGCCGATCGGCCGGGCCTCTCGATTCGTGGGTACGCGGTCAGCCGGCCAGCGTCACCGGGCGGCGAGCGGCCGGCCGCAACAGCTTGCGCGCCTCGGCGGCCGGCACGGGCCGCGAGAAGAGATAGCCCTGCCCGAGGTCGCAGCCGAGCTCGCGCAGCCCCTCGAGCTGTGCCTCGGTCTCGATGCCTTCGGCGACGACGCCGATGCCGAGGCCGTGCGCAAGGGCGATGACTGCATCGACGATCGAGCGATCGGCCGGCTCGTCGATGCCCACGACGAAGGTGCGGTCGATCTTGATCGTGTCGAGGGGCAGGTGCTTCAGGTAGGCGAGCGATGAGTAGCCGGTCCCGAAGTCGTCGAGGACGAGTCGAACGCCGAGCTCACGCAGCTCGCGCAGGGCGCGGACGCCGGCCTCGGACTGATCCATGACGACGCTCTCGGTGATCTCGAGCTCGAGCGCACCCGGTGCGAGCCCGGTCTCGGCCAGGATGGCCGTGAGATCCGCAGCCAGATCCGCCTGGACGAATTGTCGGGCCGACAGGTTGACCGACACGAACAGCGGCGCGGCCGGCTGGCCACGCGCCCCGCTCCGCGGTCGTCGCCAGCGGCTCGCCTCGCGACAGGCCGTCTCGAGCACCCACCGGCCCAGCGGCACGATGAGGCCGCTCTCCTCGGCGAGGGGGATGAAGGCGAGCGGCGGCACCAGTCCACGGGTGGGGTGCTGCCAGCGCACCAACGCCTCGAAGCCCACGATGTCGAGCGTGTCGAGGGTGACGATCGGCTGGTAATGGACGCGGAGCTCGCCGCGCTCGAGTGCGCGGCGCAGGTCTGCCTCGAGATCGATCCGCTCGAGCGTCTGGTCGCTCATGGATGCTTCGAAGAGGGCCGGCCGATTCGACGTATCGGGTTTGGCCCGGACCATCGCGATCTCGGCTTCGCGCAAGAGCTCGTCCGGCGTCGATCGGCCCGGCTCCGCGACGGCCACGCCCATCGACGCGCTGATGAACCAGTCGCGACCATGGAGCGGGAAGGGGACGCGCAGGTCGGCGGCGATGCGCTCGGCGATACGCTGCGCCTCGGCGGCATCCTCGACCGGGTCGAGGATGATCCCGAACTCGTCACCACCGAACCGCGCCACGGTGTCGCCAGGGCGCAGACCCGCGGCGATGCGCTGGCCGACAGCCGCGAGCATCCGATCGCCGGCCCCGTGGCCGAGACTCTCGTTGATGACCTTGAATCGCGCGAGGTCGAGCAGGATCACCGCGATCGCACCGGCTCCGCCGACGGGATGGGCCGCAAGGGCGTGCCGGATCCGGTCATCGAGGAGATCGCGGTTCGGCAGGCCGGTCGTGCGGTCGTATAGCGCCCCACGCTGCGCGACCTCGACGAGCCGAGCGTTGTCGAGGCCGATGGACGCGAGCTTGCCGAAGCTACGCAACGCGTCGATCTCGCGCTCGCCCCACAGACGTCCGCTGTCCCCGGCGGCGAGCCCCAGCACGCCGATCACCCGGCCGCCGGCCGTCAGCGGGACACCGACCAGCGCCCCGAACCGGCCCTGGGGCATGTCCGCCACGCGGTTCGGCCAGGCGTCGTAGTCGTCGACCGCGAGCGGCCGGCCGGACTTGAAGATCGCCCCGGCCAAGCCCTCGTCGCTGGCCAGCCGGGTGCCGAGCATGTCGGCGTACAGGCCGGTCCCGACGCGCATCACGAGGGTCGTCCCGTCGGCATCGAGGAGGTCGACGAACGCGTGGGGCGAGCCGATGAGCGCGGTCGCCCGGGCCACGATCGTCTCGAGCAGCCCCTCCTGGTCGTGGCGGTCCAGGAGGGCGAGGGCCGTCTCGTCGAGGGCGCGCAGGTACGGGTCGGCGGCTCCGGCGTCCGCCCGACTCGGGCTCGCGGGCTTCACGAGGTAGAGCGCCCGGTCGGCGACCGCGACGACCTCGTCCTTGGTCAGGCCGTCCATCGGGAAGCAGCCAGCCCCGGCACTCATGGTGACGGGCGGGCCGCCGGCCGCGGTCCCGCGCTCGTTCACCGCGCGCCGGATCCGCTCGGCGACCTCGTGCGCCACGAGCCGGTCGGCGCCGGGCAGGATGGCCGCGAACTCGTCGCCGCCGTAGCGGTAGACCCGGTCGCCGTCACGCGTGGCGCCGGTCATGGCTCGAGCGATGTCGGCGAGGAGGGCATCGCCCGCCGGGTGGCCGAGCGCGTCGTTGTAGCCCTTGAAGGAGTCGAGGTCGAGCATCAGGACGGCGAACGGATGTCCGAGCTCGATGGCGGCCCCGATCTCGTGTTGGAACGCGCCGTGATTGCGCAATCCCGTCAGCGCGTCGTGTTCGGCCCGGATGCGGACCTCGCCGTGGGTATCGGCGTTCTGGAGCGCGATGGAGGCCTGACCGGCGAAGAGCTTCGTCAGCTCGAACTCGTTGTCGCTGAAGCTCGCCTCGGCCTCGCCCATCCGCCCGATGTTCAGGGTGCCGATCGCCTCGCCGGAGACGAGCAGGGGGACGACGATCATCGACTCCGGCTCGAACGGCGTGCCCGGCACCTGGATCGAGCGCGGGTCCAGGTGTGCCTGGTTGGACAGCACCGCCTCGCCGTGCTCGATGACCCAACCGGTGATGCCCGTTCCGAGCGGGCTCTCGTGGGCGAGGATCATGTCGGCGAACCGGTCGCGGGCGATGACGGCCCGCCGGACGCCGGCGTCGCGGTCCACCCGGTACACGGTCAGTGAGTCGTAGGGGACGATCGCCTTGAGCGAGTCCGCGATGAGGTCGAGCACGCCAGCCGGATCGAGCGTCGACAGCAGTCGCTCGTTGACCTCGAGGAGGCGCCGCTGGCCCTCCAGCTGGAGCTCGAGCTTGGCCTGTTGGCCGCGCAGCTGCTCGAGGTTCGACGCGTTGACGAGCGCCTGGGCCGCCGATGCGGCGAAGATCGAGAGGGTCGTCTCGTCGTCGGGGCCGAAGCGATGGGCACCCAACGCCGACACGACGATCACGCCGACGACGCGCTCCTCGTAGGACATCGGGACGACGAGCATCGATTCGGGCTCGTCGGTCGCGCCGACGACGAGGCCGCGCGGATCCTTCGCCGCGTCGCCGATCCGGATCGGCCGGCCGTTCGCCGCGACCCAGCCGGTCAGGCCCTGGCCGATGGCCACTCGCAGGGAGGCGGGATCCGGGTCGGCGCGACCCAGGAACGTGCCCTGGAACGCGATCGGCTCGCACATGCCCGCGTCCTGGTCGACGCGATAGACACGGATCGTGTCGTGCTCGATGAGCCGAGCCGCCTCGCCGACGATGGCCCACGCGATGTCGTCGATCTCCTGGATGTGGCTGAGCCGGACGGCGAGCTCGGCGATGGACGTCAGCCGGTCGGCGAGCGTCCGGCGCGACTCGGCCAGACGTGCGCTGCCGATGGCGGTCGCCATGTGGTCGCCGAACGCGCGAGCGAGATCGAGCTCGTCCTCGGTCCACGCGTACTCGCCGCCGTGGTAGAGCACGAGCAGCCCGAGCGGCTCGTCGCCGAACACGATCGGGACATAGCAGATGGACCGCACCCCGATGCGCCGGTAGATCGCTCGCAGACTGGCCGTCGTCGAGCGCATGCCTCGATCGAGCACGAAGACCCGGCGTTCCCTGATGGCCGACATCCCGGCGGTCGATGCGTCGTGGGGCAGCGCTTCGATGGCCTCGACGATGTCGTCGCTGAGACCCCTGGATGCCGCGAGTCGCAGGGGATTCGGCCCGACCGGGTCGTAGCGCCACAGGCCGGCCCGCTCCACCCCGAACAGCCCGAACGATTCGTCGATGACGTCGTCGAAGAGGCCTTCGACGTCATGCCGCCCGCTGACCTTCGCCGCGATCCGGCGGAGGGCGTCAGCGCGTGTGCCGCCGAGCCCGGCCGGTGCGGCGGTGGGTGCCGGCGTCCGACGGCCAGCGGGCGCGGCGTCGGCGGTCGGCCGGCTCCCAGCGGCGGATCGACGGCGTGGCTGCGGAGGGCGTGCATCGGCGAGGACCATGCGTCGCGTCGCCACCTCCGCTCTGGGGCCATCTGCAGTCGACCGTCGGCCCGACGGGACGGCATGGGAACGGTACGGTCCGGTGTCCTTCGGTTCGATAGCCCATCGGTACCAGCACGTGTCCGGCGACCGGGCGCCGGAGCCTACGTCAGCGGGGCGTCACGGACCAGTGAAGCGATCGACTCGAGCACGAGGTCGGCATCGGCCAGCTCGTCGTCGCGTCCGATGCCCGTACGGACCCCGTAGACGTGTCGAGCCCCGGCGGCCCGACCCATCGCGATGTCCGCCGGGGTGTCCCCGATGACCGCCACGCGATCCGGCGTGGTCTGCATCGCCTGGCACAGGGCGAAGATGGGATCCGGTGCCGGCTTGGCGGCGAAGCCATCGTCGCCGCAGACCATCGCCCGGACCCATGCCCGGACACCGAGGTGGCGGAGCGTGGCGTCGGTCGGGTCGCGATCGTCGGTGGTCACGACGGCGATCCGCCGGCCGGTCTCGTCGGCGATCCGCCTGAACAGGGCCGGCAGGTCAGCCAGCGGCACGGCCAGCGTCACTGGATCCGGGACGGTCCAGGCCGACTCGACCGCCCGTCGTGCGGCCGTGACGCTGGGACACCAGCGGCGCATCACCGTCTCCACCGTGCTCTCGATATCGGCCATGGTGCCGATCGCGAGCGGGCCGCCCGGCGCGACCCGGCCGTCGACCGGGTCGAACCCGATCGCGGCGAAGACGTCCGGGGCGACCGGACGTCGTACGGCGCCTTCGAGGCGATCGCCCAGGTCCCGCGCCCAGCCGCCCCACATCGCGTGGAAGTCGATGAGCGTGCCGTCCTTGTCGAAGACGACGAGGTCGACGCCCTCGAGCAGGTCCGCGCGGCCGGCGTGCTCCGCTACAGCTGGGCCTCGGCGGCGGCCAGCAGGTCGCGTTCCTTGGGTGCCTCGCCGTGGCCCAGGACGAGCGCGGCCTCGGGCGGGAACACGAGCCGGACCGTGGAGCCGGCGGTCGGCACGGCGAGGTTCGGGTTGTTGAACGTATCGACATCGACGCGCGTGTCAGCGCCGACCTGCGTGGTCACCCGCACCACCGAGCCGAGGAACGCGACGTCGGTCACGGTCGCGGGCACCTGGTTGCTGCCATCGGCCGTGGTCCCATCGATGCCGTCGAGGGTGATCATCTCGGGACGGAGCGCGAGCATGATCCGCTGGCCGGGGGCGCCGCTGACGGTGGAACTCGTCCGGATGGGATGTCCGGCAAGCTCCAGGCGGCCGGTCGCGGCGTCCACGACCTGGGCGGTGACCGCGTTCAGCGTGCCCACGAACGAGGCGACGAACGGCGTGGTGGGGAAGTTGTAGATCTCGAACGGGGTGCCGACCTGCTCCATCCGGCCCTCGCTCATGACGACGATCCGGTCGGACAGCTCGAGTGCCTCCTCCTGGTCGTGGGTCACGTAGACGGTCGTGATGCCGAGCGAGCGCTGGATCTCGCGGATCTCATGGCGCAGGGCGACGCGGATCTTGGCGTCCAGCGCGGAGAGCGGCTCGTCCAGGAGGAGGACCTTGGGCTCGAAGGCGAGGGCGCGGGCCAGGGCGACGCGCTGCTGCTGGCCGCCCGAGAGCTGGTACGGGTAGCGGTCCCCCTTCTCGGGCAGGTGGATGAGCTCCAGGAGCTCGCCGACTCGGCGCTTGATGTCCGAGCCGCTCCGCTTGCGCATCTTCAGGCCGAAGGCGATGTTGTCCGCCACGGTCATGTTCGGGAACAGGGCATACGACTGGAAGACCATGCCGACGTTGCGCTGGTTCGGCGGCGTGCGGGTCACGTCGACCCCGTCGATCCGGATCGTGCCGACCGTGGGCTGCTCGAAGCCGGCGATCATCCGCAGCGTCGTCGTCTTGCCGCAGCCCGACGGGCCGAGGAAGGAGACGAACTCGCCACGTTCGACGTCCAGGTCGAAGTCCTTCACGGCGACCACGCCACCGGGGAACTGCTTCTGGACGTCGGCGAGCTCGAGGAAGGGCATTCGCAGGCTCCTAGCGCGCGCCGCCGACGGAGATCTTGCTGCGCGACCCCCGACCGAGCAGCGAGATGGCGATCATGGCGATCCACGTGAGACCGAAGCTGATGAGCGTGACGGCGGCCGGCTCGTATGCCCGATTGGCGCCGAGCAGCTGGAGATAGGGCCCGAAGGCATCACGGGCGAGATACGACGCGATGGTGAACTCGCCGATGACGATCGCGAGGCTCAGGAATGCACCAGACAGGAGCGACACCCGCAGGTTCGGCAGGATGATCCGGGTGACGATCGTGAACCAGCCGCTGCCGAGCGATTGGGCCGCTTCGGTGAGCGTGCGGATGTCGATCGTCCGCAGACCCGCATCGACCGAGCGGAACATGTACGGCAGGGAGAGGGCGACGTAGGCGAAGACCAGCAGGGCATTGCTGCCCATATCGGTGTTCGTCAACGGCAGGGGCGGCCGGCTGTAGGCGCGGATGAGGCCGAACACCAGCACGACCGGCGGGATGACGAAGGGCAGCAGGGTGATGAACTCGACGACCGGACGCAGCCGCGGCACCCGCAGGCGGACCCAGTACGCCGTCGGGACCACGAGGGCGATGCTGAGCCCGACGGTGATGATGCCGGCCACGAACGAGTAGGCCAGGCTGCTGATGAAGCCCGGATCCTCGAACGAGTTCGTGTACGCCGCGAACGGCGGCTTGGCCCGCATCGACACCTCGAAGGTGGCGATGAGCGGGACGATGAAGTACAGCGCCCCGATGATGAAGACGGCCCACGCCCACGGCGCCCCGAACGAGCGGCGTCGCTTGGGCTCCGACACGATCGTGACGTCGCCAGCGAGCGCGTCGACGGCCGGTGCGGTCAGGGTGGCTTGGTCGCTCGTCATCGCATCCAGCGCTCCGCCCGCCGCTGCAGGATGGTGTAGCCGGTGATCGAGATGGCCATGACCGCGATCATCCCCATCGCCATCGCGTAGCCCAGGCCGACGTTGTGCAGCACGTCACCGCTGATCTGGTTGCCGATGGCCAGCGGGACCAGCGGGATCTGCCCGGCTGTCAGCTGGTAGGCGGTCGCCTGTGCCCCGAAGGCGTTCCCGAACAGCAGGATCATGCTGCCCAGCAGGGTCGGCATGAGGATCGGCAGCGCCACCCGGCGCCAGTACTGGAAGTTCGACGCGCCCATGTTCTCGGCCGCCTCGCGCCACTCCCGCTTCAGCCCATCGATGGCCGGCGCGATGATCAGGACCATGAGCGGGAACTGGAAATACAGGTAGACGAGCTCCAGCCCGAACTTGCTGAAGATCGTGAAGTCGCCGGCGTAGATGTCGATGCCGGCGTCTTTCAGGAAGATCGTCAGCATGCCAGTGGTGCTGAGCGTGTAGGTGAACGCCAGGGCCAGCGGGATGCCCGCGAAGTTGGACGCCACGCCCGAGAACGTCATCAACGTGTGGCGGAAGAAGCGCGGCAGCCGGCCGAAGATGACGGCGGCCGCCAGCAATGTGCCGAAGATCCCGCCGACGATCGCGGTCACGAGGCTGACCTCGATGCTATTGCGGAACGCTCGCGCGACGAGGTCGGTGGACATCGCCTGGTAGTTCTCGAGGGTCAGCGACCCCGTGTCGTTGTGGGTGACGCTGCCCACCGCGAGGATCAGCAGCGGCACGCCCAGGAAGAGCGCGCCGAAGATGAAGAACGGGAGCAACCCCAGCCACGCCCAGGACCGGGTGCGGCGAGCGGGGCGCGCCGGTGGCGCGCCCCGCTCGGTGGTGACCGTGGCCACGTCGCTCACGATCGATGCGGTGGTGGGGTGCCGCTACTCGACGACGTTCGCGCCGACGACGGTGTCCCACTGGGTGGTGATCACGTCCTTGGCTGCCGCGGCCTGCTCGGCGGTCGGGTAGACCGCGCCCTCGATGTCCGGCAGCTTGGCGACGAGATCGGCCGACACGCCACGCGCGTTGAGGTCGTCAAGACGCGTCGTGTGGCAGTAGCCCTTCAGCCAATGTGCCTGGCCCTCGTCGGAGTACAGGTACTCCATCCAGAGCGCCGCGGCGTTGGGATGCGGGGCATAGGCACTGATCGCCTGGACATAGGCGCCCAGGAATCGACCGGCCTTCGGGACGACGACCTCGATCTCCGGGTTGCCCGCGGCCTGGTCCTTGTGGGACAGGGCGTTGTAGGCCCAGCGGATCGTGATCGGGGTGGCGCCGGTGTCGATGGTGCCCGGCTTGGCGATGGTGGGAACGAAGTTCCCCTTGGTGTTGAGGTCCGCGAAGAAGTCGAGGCCCGGCTTCGCGTCGTCGAGCGAGCCGCCGTTGGCGAGGGCCGCCGCGTAGACCGCGTTGTATGCCTGGCTCGAGGCACGCGGGTCACCTGCCAGGGCGATCTGGTTCTTGTACTCGGGCTTGAGGAGATCGGCCCAGTCCTGCGGCGTGTTCGGGACGGCAGCCTTGTTCACCTCGAAGGTGAGGATGCTGTAGTAGTCGCCGTACCAGTACCCCTCCGGGTCCTTGAACTCGGGGTCGATGGTGTCCCAGGTGGACACCTTGTACGGCTGGAGCAGCCCGTCGGCCTTGGCCGGGTCGCCGAAGGTGATGCCGACGTCGATGACGTCCGGGGCCTGCGGGCCGGGATTGTCCTTGTTGGCCTTGATGGCCTCGATCTCGTCGCCCGACCCGGCATCCGGGTTGAGCTCGTTGACCGCGATGCCGTACTTGGCCTTGAAGCCCTCGATCATCTCGCCGTAGTTGCACCAGTCGTGGGGCAAGGCGATCGTCGTGAGCGTGCCTTCGGCCTTCGCCGCGGCGATGATCTCGTCCATCGTGCCCTTGATGGCACTGGCCGGTGCGCCGGAGGCGCCGGCGCCGCCGGAGCCCCCTGGGGCTGCGCTGCCGGTGGTGGTCGAACAGGCGGCGAAGATGATGGCCGAGGTGGCCAGGAGTCCCGCCCAGCGGGTCAGGGTGCGCGTGGTGGTCAAGGATCGTCCTCCAAAGAGCGTGCGGGGATCGGCTGGTGACGCGCCGTTTCGCGCTCGGGTCCTCCTCAGCCCGAGGCTGGTTCCCGGTCTCGCCCGTCCCGGACCGCGGTCTGGGACGCCGGGATGGCCGATGGTGTCAGTGCGGATGCATTGGACAGCCCGCGCGGGCGGGCGTCAAGAGCATGTGAGCAGTTGATGAACGCCGCGTGTCCGGAACGATAGCCACGTCGGTGGCCCGCCGTCCCTCGCTCAGGCACGCAGCCGGCTCATCTCCGGGTCATACAGCGGCTCCGTCCGGACGGTGGCTTCGAGGTCCATCCCGAACGAGCGGACGTGCACCACCGTGCCCGGTGTAGCGAGCGCGGACGGCAGCCAGGCATACGCGATCGAGGCGTCCACCGTGTAGCCGTAGGCCGCGCTCGTGACGTAGCCGACGGCTCGATCGTCCGCGATGACCGGCTCCTTGCCCATCAGGACGTGGCGGCGATCGTCGAGGGTCAGGGCCACCAGGCGGCGTGCCGAGGTCGCCTCGCTCCGTCCCTCGAGGGCGGCGCGGCCCACGAAGTCGCCCTTGTCGAGGCGCACCGCGAACCCGAGGCCGGCCTCGTACGGATCGTGCTCGGTCGTCATGTCCGTGCCCCACGACCGGTAGCCCTTCTCGAGTCGGAGGCTGCCGAAGGC
>DASPHN010000058.1:0-2828 GCA_035629655.1 Saccharimonadales bacterium (SeqCode)
GCGTATTGCGAAGCGACCGTCCCGAAGTTGACGGTCATCACCCGCAAGGCGTACGGCGGTGCCTACGACGTCATGTCGAGCAAGCACGTCGGTGGCGACCTCAACCTCGCGTGGCCGACCGCCGAGATCGCGGTCATGGGCGCGGAGGGCGCGGTCAACATCCTGCATCGCGACGAGATCGCGTCAGCTACGGATCCGGTCGCGGAACGTGCGCGCCTCGTTGCGGCATACGAATCGCGATTCGCCAACCCGTACGCGGCGGCGGCGCGCGGCTACGTCGATGATGTGATCAAGCCGTCCGAGACCCGCGCACGACTCATCGCCGGACTGACCATGCTCACCGACAAGCGCACGACGAACCCGCCAAAGAAGCACGGCAACATCCCCCTGTGACGGCGCCGTCGCGGCCCGCCGCCTCACCGTCTTTGCGCACGGACAGCGCTGGTGGCCGGCCGTTCGCTCGGGTGCTGATCGCCAACCGCGGCGAGATCGCCGTGCGGATCATCCGCACTTGCCGCGACCTCGGGATCGAGACCGTGGCCGTCTACTCCGATGTCGATGCCGACGCGTCGCACGTGCGATCGGCGGACCATGCCGTCCGGCTCGGTCCCGCACCGGCCGCGGAAAGCTACCTCCGTGGCGATGCGATCATCGACGCCGCCCTGGCCAGCGGGGCGCAGGCCGTCCACCCTGGATATGGCTTCCTGTCCGAGCGGGCTTCATTCGCCCGCGCGGTGATCGACGCGGGCTTGGTCTTCGTCGGGCCCACGCCCGATGCCATCGACGCCATCGGCGACAAGGTGGCCGCGCGACGGACCGCGCAGACCGTTGGCGTGCCGGTCGTGCCAGGCACGTTCGAACCGGCGGACATCGATCGACCGGACGCGATCGATGGGATCGTCGCCGCGGCGGAGGCCGTCGGGTTTCCATTGCTCGTCAAGGCGGCCGCTGGGGGAGGGGGTCGGGGGATGCGGCGCGTCGCGACCGCAAGCGAGCTACCGGCGGCGCTCGTCGCGGGATCCGCTGAGGCGCGGTCCGCCTTCGGTGACGGCTCGGTCTACCTGGAGCGCGAGATCCGGCCCGCGCGACACATCGAGGTGCAGCTGCTCGGCGACCGACACGGCACCATCGTCGCGCTGGGGGAACGCGATTGCTCCATCCAGCGCCGGCATCAGAAGCTCGTCGAGGAATCGCCGGCGCCCGGCCTGACCCGAGACGAGCGGGCCGAGTTGCATGCGCTGGCGGTGGCCGCCGCACGGGCCGCCGAGCTGACCAGCACGGCGACCGCAGAGTTCCTCTTCGACGGCGCACGCCGCCCGTGGTTCCTCGAGGTCAACGCGCGTCTCCAGGTGGAGCATGGCGTGACGGAGCTCGTCAGCGGCCTGGACCTCGTCGCCGAGCAGTTGTGGGTCGCCGCCGGCGTGCCGTTGTCCGCTGCCGTCCACGCCGCGGCGCGGCACGCCGCCGACCCGGACCGCCACGCGCTCGAGGTCCGGATCTCGGCCGAGGACCCATCGCTCGACTTCGTGCCGACCCCAGGCCGCGTCGGTCACTGGACGATGCCGTCGGGGCCCGACGTCCGCGTCGATACCGCGTTGCGGATGGGGGAGCGCGTCCCGCCCGACTACGATCCGTTGCTGGCCAAGGTGATGACGGTCGGACCGGACCGCGCCTCCGCGATCGACCGGATGCGGCGTGCCCTGGACGAGACCGACATCACGGGCCTCCAGACGACACTGCCATTCCATCGGGCGTTGCTGGCCGATCCCGCCTTCCGTGATGCCGACCTCTCCACCGAACATGTCGCCCTCCACTGGGACGGAGCGGCCGCGCGTGAAGCCGTTCGGGAACGGGCATACCGGCTCGCGGCCGATGCTGTCGCAGGGAGACCGCCTCGCGTCGCGGGCTCGTCGTCTTTGCGCAAAGACGCGACGCCTACAGGCTGGCGCACGGCCGCCCGACAGGAAGCCATCGACCGATGGCCGAGGTGACCGGCACGGGCCGCAAGGGCCACCGCATCAGCGAGCCCCACCGCCCGGACCAAGAGGCCGCGACCGTTGACGTCGGGATGGCCGCGACGGCCCAGGCCTCGGGTGACCCTCGAACCGCCGCGGTCACGGTCGGGCCGCAGGACGTCCACGGCCGCCAGGCCGTCGAGGTGGTCCTCGACGGATGGCGCTTCGACCTTGTCGTGGAGGACGCTGCGCGCGCCGCCTTGCGCGAACGCGCGACGCGGGATCGTGGTGCCGGCGCGACGGCCGGGGGAGCCATCGAGATCCGTGCCATCATCCCCGGACGGATCGTGTCGGTCGCGGTCGCCGCGCGCGACGAAGTCGTCGCCGGACAGACGCTCCTCGTGGTGGAGGCGATGAAGATGCAGAACGACCTGCGCAGCCCACGAGCCGGAAGGGTCCGGTCTGTCGCGGTCGGCCCCGGCTCCACCGTCGATGTCGGTGACGTGCTGGTGACCCTCGAGTGAGCGCCGCCGGCGGCGGATCGAGCCGACCCGACCACCCAGAGCGGCCGACCGGGGAGGCGCCGGATGCGGCACGCGATCGCTGGCGGGCCACCCTCCGCGCCAAGGCGGTCGGCGCTGCCCCCGAGCGCCGGACGGCGTTCGAGACCTCATCCGGGATCGAGATCCGGGATGCCTACACGGCTGCCGATATCGCGGACCTCGACGAGGCCCGGGACCTGGGCCTGCCCGGCGAGTACCCATACACCCGCGGTGTCCAGCCGACGATGTACCGGAGCCGCTTCTGGACGATGCGGCAGTACGCGGGGTTCGCGACCGCCGAAGAGTCCAACGCCCGGTACCGCTACCTGCT
>DASPHN010000059.1:0-2031 GCA_035629655.1 Saccharimonadales bacterium (SeqCode)
GGCGTCACGTCCTCTCCGGTCGTCCCGTCGCCGCGGGTCGCCCCCTGGACGAAGCGACCGCGCTCGTAGCGGAGGGTGATCGCCAGGCCGTCGATCTTGAGCTCCGCGACGTAGCGCAGCTCCGGCGCCGGCTCGGGTGCCGGTGGGAGCGCCAGGCCGCGTCGCACCCGGCTGTCGAACGCGCGCAGCTCGTCGTGGCTGAACGCATTCGAGAGGCTCAGCATCGGTCGTCGGTGGCGGACCTCGGTGAAGACGCCGCCGCTCGGCGTGCCTCCCACGCGCTGGGTTGGCGAATCGGGCGTCGTCAGCTGGGGGAAGGCCGTCTCGAGCGCGACGAGGCGCCGGAACAGCTGGTCGAACTCGGCGTCCGTGAGCTCGGGCGCGTCCAGCTCGTGGTAGAGCTCGTTGGCCCGGTGGACCTCGGCGGACAGGGCGGCATGGCGGGCCGCGGCCGTCTCGATGTCGAGCGCGGCGGCCTCGCTGACCAGGGCCGGGTCGACCGGCGGCAGGGCGATGGACATCCACGCGAGGGTACCGAACGCGCGTCCGGCGCGCACGGGCCCAGATCCGGCAGCGGACGTTCGCCGCGACGCTCCGGTCAGGCCGTGACGTGGCTCCGGCGCAGGTCGGCCGGCGTCGGCGCGCCAAGGAGCGCGAGCGCGATCTCGAACTCCTCGCGGAGGATGGCCAGCGCGCGCTCGACCCCGGCCTGGCCGCCCGCGGCGAGGGCCCAGTACATGGGCCGGCCGACGAGCACGCCGCGCGCGCCCAACGCGAGAGCCATCGCGACATCGAGGCCACGCCGGATGCCACCGTCGACCCAGACCTCCGTCCGGCCGTCGACCGCTGAGACCACCTCGTCGAGGACGTCGGCGGTCGCGGACACGCGGTCGAGCTGGCGGGCGCCATGGTTGCTGACGACGATCGCGTCGACGCCGTGCTCGACGGCCAGCCGGGCGTCCTCCGCGGTCAGGATGCCCTTGAGCACGAACGGGAGCGAGGACCACGAGCGGATGGTGGCGAGATCGTCCCATGACAGGCCGGTGAGGATCTGCTGCTCGAGGACGGCGAACCCCTCGACCGTCGCATGGAGGCCGCCCGCGTGCGTCGCTCCCGTGGCCAGCTCCGCGAAGTTGCCATGCGGCCCGACGAGGTCGAAGCCCGAGCGCCGGTCACGGACCCGATAGCCGAGCAGCGGCAGGTCCACGGTCAGGATGATCGCGCCATACCCGGCCGCCTCGGCTCGCTGCACGAGCTCCCGGGTCCGTGCCGGGTCGGCCTGGGTGTAGAGCTGGAACCAGCGTGTCGCGTCGGGCGCCGCGTCGGCGACCTCCTCGATGGACCGGGTGGACATCGTCGAGAGCGTGAAGGGCACCCCGGAAGCCGCCGCCGCCCTGACGCTCGCCGACTCCGCATCGGGATGACCGAGCCCGTGTGCGGCCATCGGTGCGATCGCCACCGGCAAGTCGACGGGCTGACCGAGCATCGTGCTCGAGGGGTCGACCCGGCTCACGTCGACGAGGACCCGCGGCCGCAGGCGGCGTCGCCGCCAGGCCGCTTCGTTGTCGGCCAGCGTCTCCTCGTCCCAGGCGCCACCCGCCACGTAGTCGAACTCGCCGGCGCCCATCGCCAGGCGCGCCGACGCTTCGAAGTCGGGCAGGCAGACGAGCGCCGCCAGGGGGTCCGGCTCGGCCACGCCGGTCATCCGATGATGTCGAGATTGGCGAGACTGGCCAGCATCGTCTTCCGGCCGACGGCGGCATCCTTGAAGGCGACCGTGATCTCCTCGTCCGTCCGGGTCAGCTTGGAGGTCACCACGATGCCGTCTCCCCATCGGCCGTGCCGGACCCGGTCCCCGTCACGGAACTGGCGCTCGCCCGGGATGATGGGGCGCGTGGGGCGGACCGCCCCCTGGGTCGGGGATCCGGGCAGCGCGTCGTCGCGCGACGAGAGCGAGCCCGACGGTGCGCCATCGGCATAGGCCCCTCGCCGGGCCTCGAGATCGCGCGACGGCCGGAACGGCTCGCCGGG
>DASPHN010000060.1:0-11485 GCA_035629655.1 Saccharimonadales bacterium (SeqCode)
CTGGTCCCCGTCCCGCTCGATCGCAACGGGGTGCGCGTCGAGGTCATGGGCCTCCTCGCCGCCGCCAGCCCGGTCCGCTTCGCCTATGTCATCCCGACCTTCCACAACCCGACCGGGGTGGTCATGCCCGAGACGCGCCGCCACGAGCTGGCGGGCCTTGCCGCGGACCATGGCTTCCTCATCGTCGAGGACCTGACGCCCGACGCCTCGCTCGGCGACGGTACGCCGCCCCCGATCGCGGCCGCGGATCCGGGCGATCGGGTCGTCAGCGTCGGGTCGCTGAGCAAGCTCGCCTGGGGCGGCCTGCGGATCGGCTGGATCCGAGCGCCTCGGACGGAGTTCGATCGACTGGTCGCCGGCAAGATCGTCGCGGACCACTCCACGAGCCTGCTCACCCAGGCCGTCGGGGCCCGGGTCCTGGAGCGTATCGACGAGATCGCGGCCGGCACCCGGGTCGCCGCCGACGAGCGCCGCAGCATCCTCGTCGCCGCCCTCGGGCGGCATCTGCCCGAGTGGACCTTCAGCGTCCCGGACGGCGGTCTGTCCCTGTGGGTGCGGCTACCGGGTGCGGACGCCGTCGCGTTCAGCCGGCTGGCCGCCGCCCACGGCGTCGTGGTCCGCCCTGGACCCCTGGCCTCGCCCGACGGCGGCTTCCGCGATCACATCCGGGTCGCGTTCGGGACGTCCCCCGACCGCATCATCGAAGGTGTCGACCGGCTCGCGACGGCGTGGGCCGCGTACTCGCCCCGCGCGGCCACCTCGAGGCAGACCGTCACCGTCAGCGTCTGAGGCCGATCGCCGACCGGTTCTTGCACCACCGAGGCGTCGGTGCTACGGTCGTTGCGTACGCAACGACTCATCGCCACAGGCAAGGAGCCCACCGCATGGACGACCGCGTCCGCCGCGCCCTGGATCGAGGGCAGGTCATCGACATCACGACGACCGGACGCCATTCCGGCGAACCACGACGCATCGAGATCGTCTTCCACAACATCGAGGGACGCATCTACATCAGCGGCATGCCCCGGCATCGCACGCGGGCGTGGATCCACAACCTGACGGCCGACCCGCACCTCACCTTCCACCTCAAGGCTGGCGTTCGCGCCGACCTGCCGGCGACCGGCCGGGTCGTGACGGACGACACGGAGCGGCGTGTGGTGTTCGAGTGGATCGCCGCGCACGCCTGGAAGAACCAGGACGTCGACGCCATGGCCGAAGCCAGCCCGCTCATCGAGGTGATCTTCGAGGACGCGGCGGCCTAGATCGGCAGGCCGGACTAGACTGTCCGCCCGTGCCGACCGAACCCGATCGACCCGAGCCGCCGCAGCGCGCAACTCCGACAAGGCGCCGCCCGCGGTTCGTCTTGCCCGCCGAACAGCACGACGCGCGCACCGGCGAGCGTATCGAGGCCTTCCTCGATGGCCCCGCGACCCGTCGTCGGGCTCGGCCGCGACACCTCCGACACGACGGACTCCGTCGGCCGCGGCGAGCGATGCCGCTCGACACGCGCACGGATTGGGACGCGGCGCTTCGGCTCGAGGATGCCCGTCTGGCCCGCTACGGCCGTCCGGCGAGCGTGCTGATCGTCAGCCTGGAGCCGGCCGGCGATGGAAGCGAGGATCGATTCGCGGCCCGTGTCGGTGAGGCCATCCGGGCCCACGCCCGCGAGACCGACCGAGTAGCGCGGGTCGGGCCAGGTCGATTCCACGTGCTCCTGCCCGAGACCGTCGAGGCCGAAGCGTCAGCCCTGGCCGAACGAGTGCGTGAGGCCTGCGCCGAGATGGTCGCCGGTCAGCCGGCCTTCGACCTCGAGATCCGAGCGGTGGCGGCGAGCCCGGCCCGTGGCGGCACCCTGGCCGATGCCCTTCGACGCGCGTCGCTCCGCCTGGCCGAGTAGCCCGCCCACCCGAACCCGGCCGATCGCCGGCGGCCGACGCCCCTCAGTCGACCAGGGCCTGCATCAAGTGGTCGAGCTCGGCCGCCGGATCATCGCTCAATCCGGTGTGCACCTCGGACGGCTGGATGATCGTCGACGCCGGCGAGACGAGCCAGTGAAAGCGCTCGGCCGGCTCCAGGCGGGCGATCGGGCCGGCCGCGTCGTCGCCGGCCGCGATCCGTTCGATGGCGGCCAGGTGCGGCCGGATCGTGGCCGGATCGAGGTCGGGCGCGATCGCCGCCAGCTTCCCCTCGTCGAGAGCGATGCGCGCGCCGAGGAATCGTCGCGGACGACACAGGAGCACGACCCCGACGTTCAGGCGTTCCCCGCGCTCGACACGCGGCACGACCCGCACGATCGCGTACTGATACGGACTACGCGGCGAGTCGGGCACGGTCCGCCTCCGCGACGTACGGACGAGGGTCGGCCAGCCGGGTCGTGAGGTAGCGCCGGTACGCCGCCCGCTGGCTCTGGGCGTCGCCGGCGACCGCATCGTCGGGGAGCCACAGGTCGGGGATCGCGGCCACGAGCTCGTCGATGAGGGCCACATCGATCCGGCGGGCCAGGCGAGCGTCGGCGGCCTGGATGGATCCCGCGAACGGCAGCAGCACGTGATCACGCAGGCGCTCGAACGGACGTCGAGCATGCTCGTCGGGGTCGCGCCAGCTGTGATGGACGTACAGCGCGGCTCCATGGTCGATGCACCACAGCCGGTCGTGCCAGACGAGCAGGTTCGGGTTCCCCGCCGTGCGGTCGGGATTGGTCACGAGGCCATCCAGCCAGACCGTATCGGCGGCCACCTCGGGGTCGACCGAGGGCCTCGCGGCCGGGTTGAACGTCAGCGCGCCGGGCAGGAAGTCGAGACCGAGGTTCAGCCCGCCGCTGCGATGGACGAGGTCCTGGAGCTCCTCGTCGGGTTCGGCGTCGCCCAGCCCCGGATCGATGTCGATCGCCACGAGGTCCGGGACGAGCAGGCCGACGGCACGCGCCAGCTCGCCGGCCAACCACTCGGCGACGAGTGCGCGCGGTCCCTGTCCCGCGCCCCGGAACTTCACGACGTAGAGCCCGTCGTCGTCGGCCTCGACGAGGCCTGGCAGGGACCCTCCTTCTCGCAGGGGGGTCACGTATCGGGTCGCGACGACGCGTGGCAGTCGGCTCGTCGGGACGGTCATCGCGCAGAGCCTAGCGGACCGACGCATGCAGGAGCGCACCGGTCCACGAGGGCATCTTGCGGTTCGAGAGTACCCTTGACACACACGACTGCGACGGCGACCGACTCGGACGACCGATCACCGCGCCGACCGAGGAGATCGATGACCGCTCAGGAACGCCGCTTCGAGCCGGGTGAGGCGCCCGATGCCGCCGAAGCCCTCGCCATGGACGAGGCCCTCCTCACCGAACTCGAGCCCGAGGCGGGCCGCCTGTACGACCGGCATGCCCGTGTCGCCCAGGAGTGGTTCCCCCACGAGTTCATCCCATACCGCCTCGGTCGCGACTTCGACAAGGAGCCCTGGACCCCCGATCAGCCCCGGCTGACCGGCGTGGCCCAGACCGCCTTCGAGATCGGGCTCCTGACCGAGGACAACCTGCCGTCCTACCACCGACTCATCCACGGGATGTTCGGCAAGGGCGATGGGGCCTGGATCAACTGGGTCGGCCGCTGGACCGCCGAGGAGGGCCGCCACGCGATCGTCCTTCGCGACTACCTGACGGTCACCCGCAACATCGATCCGATCCTCATCGAGCGTGGCCGGATGGCCCAGCTCCAGCAGGGCTACGACCACGACTCCCCGTCGACCCTGCGCGGGCTGGCGTACGTCGCGTTCCAGGAGCTCGCCACGCGGATCGCCCACCGAAACACCGGGCGCTACTCGAACGACCCGGTGGCCGACAAGATCATGGTCCGGATCGCGGCGGACGAGAACCTGCACATGGTCTTCTACCGCGACATCCTGGGCGCGGCACTGCAGATCCAGCCGTCCGCTGCCGTGCGCGCGATCGTCGAGGAGGTCCTTGCCTTCGAGATGCCCGGGGCCGGCATCCCGAACTTCGTGCGCAAGGCGACCCAGATCGCCAAGGCTGGCATCTACGACCTGCGCGTCCATCGCGACGAGGTGCTGATGCCGATCCTCAAGCACTGGCGCATCTTCGAGCTCGAAGGGCTCGACGGCGCGGCCGAGGAGGCGCGCAAGCGTCTGGTCGAGCACCTTGAGAAGCTCGACGTCGCCGCGAAGAAGTTCGAGGAGCGGCTCGTCGCCTCGAACGTGCCGCGCATCGCGTCCGCGGGCTGACCGCCGCCCTACATCAGGACCTGGTTCAGCCAGCCGAACACGGCACCGATCGCGATGGCCATGAGCCACAGGATGCCGATCAGGACCAGGACGACGCCGGCGAAGAAGGCCCGCTGCCCGCGCGTCGACGCGCCCGGGTCCAGCGCATGTCGCCGGAAGAGGTCCAGGTTGCGCGAATTCGAGCGGGACACGATGTCCAGCAGGTCGCCCAGGAATGGGATCGCGCCGAGGCTCAGGTCGATGGTCAGGTTCACGAGCATCCGCGCCACGACGATGCGTGGGATGCCGAAGCGGGTGGCCTCGAGGATGACCCAGCCGCCGACCATCGCGGCCACCACGTCGCCGACCACCGGGATGAGGCCGATCACCGGGTCCAGACCGACGCGTTGACCCGTGCCCGGGATCGGCACGAGCTCATCGAGCACGTCGGTCACGCGCTTGATGCGCCGTTCCGCCGCCCCGAACCGCTCCCTGCGTGATTCGCCGACGACCTCGCCGGTCAGTGGGATGGCCATGGTCGGCTCATCGTGCCACGACCGTGGCTCCCCGGCGCGTCCCGCGACGGGTGCGATCCGTTGCAGATGGCGGGCAGGCTCTGGGGCTGTGTCCGCGCCACGCGGTGGCCGAGCGCGCGGCGGCGCCCAGGCGTGGCCGCGACCGCGCCGCCCGGCAAAGCGTCCCGCGCAAATACGCACGATTCGCTGGTCTCCCGCCTGAGTTCGCGTCTAACGCCCACCCGGGGAGCGTTAGGCGGCGCCGCAGGGGTGACCTCGTCCAGGTCGAGCGTGGGGATCCCGTCTGGGCGCGTCTAACGCCCGTCAGGCGGGCGTTAGACGCAATCTGCGGCCCAAAGCCGCCTAACGCTCCTGGGGTGGGCGTTAGTCGCTCGGGGACCGATGAGGTGCCCGGATCCATGACGCCTTCTGCGCAACCGCCTGCCCGGCAGGCGTTGCGGGCGCGCGCATGGACATCCGTCCATGCCGTTTCGGTGACGGACGTCAGGTGGCAGGGCAACAAGGCCGCCGTACGGTACGGCCATCGAGATACGGACCGCCGGACAACAAGACGATCACCGGCGGCGCGTCGACCCTCTGGCGGGATGCCAGGCGGCGGCGGAGCCGGCAAGCTGGCCGGACGGCGGTCCGCCATCGATCACAACTGAAGAACAACTGAAGAACAACTGAATATCGAGACTCCAACGACCGTCTGCACTCGGGGA
Source organism: Saccharimonadales bacterium (SeqCode) (assembly GCA_035629655.1). GTDB lineage: Bacteria > Chloroflexota > Limnocylindria > Limnocylindrales > CSP1-4 > SPCO01. The sequence continues at coordinate 5,447 of DASPHN010000060.1, forward strand.
GCGGGCGGTCGTTCGGATTCCAGGCCGGATTCCGGGACGGGATGCCGTCGATCCGATGACGCGTTGACGAGTTGTTGACGGATAGTGTCAGGTACGCGCGGCAGACTCCTGGTATGGACCTCCTCGAGATCACCCGCACCATCCAGGCCGACAAGGACCATGCGATCGAGGCCGAGTCCCGTCGTCGACGGCTCCTCGCCCCGACCACCACCGAGCGGTCGGTCGCCAGCGCCTCGACCCGAGCCGCCACGAGCGCACATGGCGGTGCGACGCGCCCACCCGCGTCGTCAGCCGCCGTCGGTCGCTGAGGCGTACCGCGCGATCACGCGGCGCGCGGTCGCCTCGACCCGCGCGCGGATCTCCGGGGGCTCGAGCACTTCCAGGCTCGAGCCGACCGCGAGCAGCTGGCCGTGGACATCCTCCGGCCACTGCATCCGGAGTCGCAGGTGGAGCCACCCATCCGGGTCGTCCACGACCAGCCGCTCGGCCTGGCGCACGACCCGCGACCCCACGAAATCGGACAGGCGTCCGAGCCGAGACTCCGGCAGGCGGACGACGACTTCGACGCTGGGGCTCTCGCGCTCGTATGCCGCGCTCGACTCGGCCCAGTACGCCGCCAGGTCGAACGTCACTGGTCGGCCTTCCGGCGGCTCGACGATCCGGCACGCCGACACACGCGAGCCGCGGAACGTGCGGACCTGCCCATCGCTCGTCATCGCGACCAGGTACCAGACGCCGCCCTTGAGGACGAGGCCGAGGGGCGCCAGGAGCCGTTCGACGGTCCGATCGCCACGCTCGTACGTGATGGCGATGCCGCGGCCGTCCCAGACCGCCTCGGCGATCAGCGCCAGGTGGGGGACGGGCTCGTCGGCCTGGAACCAGCCGGACGCATCGAGGTGGAACCGCTGGACGAGCCGCGAGGCCCTCGACCGCAGCTCCGGCGGCAGGGCGGCCATGACCTTCAGCTGGGCGGCCGCCACGACGGTGCCCAGGCCGAGCTGAGCGGCCGGTCCGGGCAGGCCGGACAGGAAGAGCGCCTCGGCCTCCTCGACGGTCATCCCGGTCAGGCGCGTCCGATAGCCGTCGACGAGGCGGATCCCGCCGAGCGGCCCGCGCTCGGCGTAGATCGGGACGCCGGCCGCGCTCAGCTCCTCGACGTCGCGGTGGATGGTCCGGACGGAGACCTCGAGCTCGCGGGCGAGCTCGGATGCGGTCAGGCCACCGCGCGACTGGAGCAGGAGCAGGATGTTGACGAGGCGACTGGCGCGCACCTCCGAAGGATAGGCGCGTTGATGACAGGATGTGTCATGAACACGGCAGCCTCAGGGTCCGGGGCGCTGGCTGCCTTCCGTGCCGCCCTCGCGCAGGAAGCGCTCGATCTCGCTGATCAGGTCGTCGCCCGATGGCAGTCGCTGCTCATCCACCATGGACTCGAGCCGCTCGACGTACGAGCGGGTCGTCTCCTCCATCGAGGTCGCGGTGTCGAGGCGCGTCCGGAGCTGACCCGCCTCGTCAGACAGGTCGCCGATGGGCAGCGTCTCCCCGAGATGCCGGCCCAGGGCGGTCAGCAAGGCCACGGATGCGGCCGGGTATGGCCCGGAGACATAGTGCGGGACCTGGGCGAAGTAACCGACGGCCGGGATGCCCGCCTCGGCCATGGCCATCTCGAGCACCGAGACGACTGCCGCCGGGACCCGCAGCGTGCCCGCCGGGCCGGCCATGACGTCGCCGCGTAACCGGCCGGGCTCCGACGTCGTGCCGAGGATCGGGACGTCGCGGGTGTGCGGGACGGCGGCCGGGATCGAGCCGAGGCTGATCCACTCGACCACGCCGAGGCGACGGGCGAGCTCCACCATCGCGGTGCTGAAGGTCTGCCAGCGGTCGTCGGGCTCCGGCCCGGACACGATGAGCAGGTCGTGCTCGCCGGCCCGGACGCGGCGGAGGCTGAGCTCGGGCCAGTCGAGCTCGGAGAGCCGGCCGTCGACGATCTCGAGGGTCGGGCGCCGGGCCCGGTAGTCGAACAGCTGGTCCGCCTCGAAGGTGGCGACGGTCGGCGCATCCTCGAGGAGGAGCTCCATCGCGCTCGTCGCCGCAGACCCCGCATCGACCCAGCCATCGAACGCACCGACGAGGGTCGGGGCGATGAGGTCGCCTGGATCGCCCGGGCTGCCGGGTGCGGCGAGGCGGTAGAGGCTCACTCGGGAAGGATACGCCGGGCCACCGCGCCGGCCTCCGTCGCCACCCGCTCGCGAAGCTCGATCGGCTCGACCGCCTCGGCTGCCATCCCGGCGCCGAGCGCGCACTCGACGAGGACTTCCATCGAGTCGGCGCGGATCCGGCAGGCCACCCAGCCCTCGGCGTCGGGCTCGGCTTCCGATTCGAGCGCCGCAAAGCGCCAGCCGAGCCGGACCCTAGACATCGCCTCGGGCGAGAAGCGGATCGTCCCGCGCACGACGGGCAGTCGCGCACGGAAGGCTTCGGACGACGCGGTCCAGAAGGCGGCGAGATCGAACTCGGGTGGGCGGGCGGCCGGCTCGTCGAGGATCGTCACCGCTCGCAGGCGCGACGCCCGATAGGTCCGCGGCTCGCCATCCGCATGACCGACCAGATACCAGACACTGCCCTTGGCCACGAGGCCAAGCGGATCGACCGTCCGCTCGACGACGCTCAGGTCCATCGCGCGCTCGTAGGAGATCGTGACCCGACGCCCCGTCCGCAGCGCAAGGTCGAGGATCGGCAGGAACGGTGCCGCCTCCTCGGTCCGGCGCCACCCCGACGGGTCGATATGGAGGTATCCGCGCGCCGCCTCGGCGGTCCGGCGACGCGCGTCCGGGAGGGCGGCGAGCAGCTTCAGCAGGGCGCTCTCGGCCGCTTCGCCGAGGCCAAGGTCGGCGAGGTAGCCGGGGGCGGAGGCCAGGACGACGCTGCGCAGCTCGGACTCGGTCAGGCCGGTCAGGTCCGTTCGATAGGGCTCGGTCAGCGCCCATCCGCCGTGCCGGCCGCGCTCGGCGTAGACGGGCACGCCGGCCATGGACAGCGACTCCATGTCGCGGTGGACCGTCCGCTCCGACACCTCGAGGCGTTCGGCCAGTTCTCGGGCGGGCAGCCGGCCATGGGCCTGGAGGAGGAGCAGGATCGAGAGCAGGCGGTCAGCGCGCATCGTGCCTGAAGTATCGCGTAAAAGCATGACAGCCGGTGTCAGGATATCCACGATACGGTGCCGGTACACAGCGAGCACGACCGTCGCCCACCGAGGAGGAGCACCATGCCGATACCGACCGCCGACCGCCCCAGCATCCCCAAGGAATACGGGATCCCGCGCTCGACGAGCGGCCTCCTCGACTGGAGTCACGTCGATCGACGACTCACCGAGGCCACCGTCTACTGGCTCTCCACGTCGGGACCCGGCGGGGTGCCCCGAGTCCGGCCGGTCGATGGCCTGTGGGTCGATGGGGTCCTCTATGTCGGCGGCAGCCCGGCCACCCGTTGGGCGCGCGACCTTGCGACGAATCCGCTCGTCGCGGTCCACCTCGATGACGGCACCGATGTCGCGATCCTGGAGGGCGAGGCCGAGCTGCTCGAGCACGGCGTCGGAGATGAGCTGGCCGTCCGTCTGGCGGCGCTCTCCAACGCGAAGTACCCGCAGTACGGCATGACCCCCGAGTCGTACGCCGGCCCCGGCCCGTATGCCATCCGGCCGCACCGGGCGTTTGCCTGGACGAGCTTCCCAGCGGACGTCACGCGCTTCCGGTTCGGCGACTGACCGACGATTCAGATTTCGCAACACAGGTCGAATCGAATCGGAGTTGCCCTCCGCTGTCTGCGTCGGTCACACTGCCCGCCGTTCGTGTCACGCTGGGAACCTGAACGGTAGGAGGGTCTTCGTTGCGGAGGAGCATCTCGTCACGCGTCCGCGTCCCCGCGGCGCTGGTGCTGGCATCCCTGGTCCTGGCCTCGATCGCGCCGACGGTCGCCGCCGATGACGGCCTCCAGGTGACGACGCCGTATCCGGCGGTCGCGGTGGCGCCCGGCTCGAAGGTCAGCTTCGACCTGACGGTCACCTCCGTTCGGACGGCCGAGGTCAGCCTCGCCCTGGGCGGGGTCCCGGCCGGCTGGACGGCCAGCCTGCTCGGTGGTGGGTTCGTCGTGGATGGGGTCTCGGTCACACCCTCGACGGATGGCACCGTGCGCCTGGACGTCTCCGTCCCGGCCGATGCGGCCCCCGCCACCCAGACGATCCGCGTGACCGCGAACGGCGGCGGCGCCACCGACGTGCTCGCCCTGTCGATCCGCGTCAACGAGGAAGCCGGCGGCGACGTCAGCCTGACGACGACGACCCCCTCGCTGACCGGCTCCTCCGACGCCTCGTTCTCGTTCAACCTCACGTTCAACAACGACACGGCCCAGGACGTGACCGTCTCCGTGGCGGCGACCGGCGATCCGACCTGGACGATCAACGCGAAGATCGCGGGCGAGGAGCAGGCCGCGTCATCCGTCGTCACGGCCGGCTCCACGGTCGGCATCGAGGTCACGGCCCAGGCGCCGGCCAACGCGCCGGCCGCCACGTACCCCATCACCGTCACCGCGCAGGCCGGCGAGCAGGCGACGTCGGCCGACCTGGCGATCCAGATCACGGGTTCGTACTCGATGACGCTCTCGACCCCGAACGACCTCCTGTCCCTGAGCGGGTCCGCGGGCGCACCCACGACCCAGACATTCGACATCACGAATACCGGGACGGCGCCGATCACCGGCGTCGCCCTCACCGCCACGCCGCCGACCGGGTGGGAGGTCACGTTCGACCCCGAGACGCTCGACCCGATCGCGCCCCAGGGGACCGGCACGATCACCGCGACGATCACGCCCTCCGCCGAGGCCGTGGCGGGCGATTACGTCGTCACGTTCGATGCGACCGGCACCGAGGGCGGCGCCGAGGCAAGCTCGCAGCTGCGGTTCACGGTGGAGACGAGCCCGCTCTGGGCCTTCGTCGGGCTCGGCCTCATCGTGCTCATCCTCGGTGGCCTGTTCTACGTCTTCCGGACGTACGGCCGCCGATGAGCGCGTCGCCCGGGCGCATCGCGCCCAAGCGGCGGCCGGGACGACGACTGGCCGCGGCGCCTGTCGCGGGGTCGACCTCGCCTCGTGACGCGGACGACGGGTCCGTCCGCATCCGGACGCGTGGGCTGACCAAGCACTACGGCGACCTGGTGGCGGTCGATCATCTGGACCTCGAGGTCCGCGCCGGCGAGATCTTCGGCCTGCTCGGCCAGAACGGCGCGGGCAAGACGACCACGATCCTCATGCTGCTCGGGTTGACCGAGCCGACCGAGGGCACGGCGCGGGTGGTGGGGCTGGATCCCACGCGCGGCCCGCTCGAAGTCAAGCGCCGGGTGGGCTACATGCCCGACAGCGTCGGCTTCTACGGCGATATGACCGGTCGAGAGAACCTGCGCTACACGGCCCGCCTGAACCGGGTCGACCGGGCGGCGGCCGACGCGACGATCGGGTCGGTGCTCGACCAGGTCGGGCTCGCCGACCGAGCCGACGACCCCGTCGACACGTACTCGAGGGGCATGCTCCAGCGCCTCGGCATCGCCGACGCGCTCGTGAAGGATCCCGACGTGCTCATCCTCGACGAGCCGACGACGGCCATCGACCCCCTCGGTGTCGGTGAGGTGCTCGACCTCCTGCGCTCGCTCGTGCGGGAGCGGGGCATGGCCATCCTGCTCTCGAGCCACCTGCTCAACCAGGTCCAGTCCGTCTGCGATCGGATCGGCATCTTCGCCGCCGGCCGGCTCATCGGTCAGGGCACGATGGCCGACCTGGCGAGCCGCTTCGGTGACGGCGCCGGGCATCTCGAGGTCGGCTTCGAACCCACCGACGAGGCCGGGGCGGCCGCCATCCACGACTTGCTAGCGGGCATCGACGGGGTGACCGCGGTGACCGCTGGCGTGACCCCATCGCAGCCGTGGACGGTCTCCGTCGGCGACGCCGCGCGGGCGGCCGAGGTCCGGACCCGGATCTTCGCGATCGTCGCCG
>DASPHN010000061.1:0-8927 GCA_035629655.1 Saccharimonadales bacterium (SeqCode)
TCCCGGGCCAGTTCTGGATCGACTTCATCCGGGACACCGCGCCCGTCTTCCGCAAGAGCACCCTCGAGCAGTTGGGGGACTTCATCGCGCCGACATGGCAGGCGCTCGTGGACGGCGCGAAGTACGTCGATCCGCGCCTGACCGAGATCTTCGAGGAGCTCCGGCCGGACGTCATCGTCGAGGACAACGTCGTCGCGTTCCCGGCCATCGCCGCCAGTGGCCGACCGTGGGTCCGCATGGTGTCGTGCAATCCGATGGAGATGAAGGACGCGCGCATCGCTCCGTTCTCCAGCGGCTATCCGGTGGCCGACCAGGCAGAGTGGCCGTCGTTCCTGGCGGAGGTACGGCGCACGCACGCCGACATGTGGGCGGACTTCGATGCGTTCTGTCGCGAGCATGGCGACGGCGGGCTGTCGTACGGCGAGCTCGGGCCGGACTTCATCGGTGAGTCCCCCTACCTCAACCTGTACTCCTACCCGGCCGAGGTCGACTACGAGCGCGAGCGCCCGCTCGGTCCGACCTGGCACCGGCTCGACAGCACGATCCGTGCGGCCGACGCGGCATGGGAGCTGCCGCCCACGTTGGCCGAGCGGGATGGGGCGTTGATCTACCTCTCCCTGGGGTCGCTCGGCTCGGCGGATGTCGGGCTCATGCAGCGACTCGTGGACCTGCTCGCAACGACCGAGCACCGCATCATCGTCTCGAAGGGACCGCTCGCCGACCAGATCACGCTCCACGACAACCAGGTCGGCGAGGCGTTCCTGCCACAACCGGCGATCCTGCCGCAGGTGGACCTGGTCATCACCCACGGTGGCAACAACACCGTGACCGAGGCGTTCCATCACGGCAAGCCGATGATCGTGCTGCCGCTGTTCTGGGATCAGGTCGACAACGCCCAGCGGGTCGACGAGACCGGCTTCGGCCGGCGTCTCTCGACGTATGCGTTTCGCGACGAGGAGCTGACCGACGCGATCGACGAGCTCCTCGCCGACGAGGTGCTGGCCGAACGGCTGGGAGCGATGTCCAGGCGCATCCAGGCGGCCGACGGCACGACCCGGGCCGCCGATCTCATCGAGCGCGTCGCCAGGACCGGCGAGGCACTCGGCTGACGGCTAGCATCCACCGATGCGCGACCGACCATCGACCGAGCGCTTCCCGATCGGCGTCAGCACCTGGGTATGGACCTCACCGGTGACCGACGCGAGCCTCGCCGATCTGGCCGAGCGCGTGGCCGCGATGGGGTTTGACATCCTCGAGCTGCCGTTCGAAGCCCTCGACGACTGGGACCCCGGGCGGGCCGCCGACGTCCTGGGGCGCCTCGACCTGGCGGCCACGACATGTGCCGTGATGACGCCCGACCGCGATCTGACGACCACCGACTCGGCGCTCACCCGCGCCACCCAGGCGTATCTGACCGCCTGTATCGAGCGCTCGGCCGTCGTCGGTTCGACCGTCGTCGCCGGGCCGATGTACGCCCCGGTCGGACGAACCTGGCGCGAGGATGCCGCGGCCCGCCGAGGGACGATCGGCCGCCTCATCGAGGCGCTGCGTCCTCTCGCCGATAGCGCGGGCGAGCACGGCGTCCGACTGGCGATCGAGCCGCTCAACCGGTTCGAGACGAGTCTGATCAATACCGTCGATCAGGCCCTGGAGGTCGTCGAGGGGGTCGATTCGGACGCGCTTGGGATCTGCCTCGATACCTTCCACATGAACATCGAGGAACGGGATCCCGCGGCAGCTGTCGCGCGTGCAGCCGGTCGCATCGCCCACGTGCAGGCCTGCGGCACCGATCGCGGCGCTCCCGGCGGGGACCGCTTCGAGTGGTCACGGTTCGTCACCGCGCTCCGCGCGAGCGGCTATGACGGGCCGGTCTGCATCGAGTCGTTCACGCCGGACAACGACGCCATCGCCCGGGCGGCCGCGATCTGGCGACCGCTGGCCGAGTCGCCCGACCGGCTGGCGATGGACGGGCTCGCCTTCCTTCGGGGGGCGCTGCATGGCGCCGCGCTCGATGGGGTCGCGGCGGCCCCCGTCAGCCGATCGTGATGCGCCGGCTCACGCTCGTCGCGGGACGGCCGTCACACGCGCCTGGCGAACACGAGTTCCTGGCCGGCATGGAGCTGCTCGCCGACTGCCTCGCCGGCGTGCCCGATCTCAGCGTTCGCGTCGTGGCGGATGGCGACCTCGGGGACGAGGTCCTGGCCGGCACCGATGCGCTGGTGCTCTTCGCCGACGGCGGTGGCGGGCACCCGTTCCTCGAGGACGACCGGCTGACGGCCCTGGCGGCCCGGGTCGAGGGCGGTCTCGCCATCGGCCTGATGCATTTCGCGGTCGAGATCCCCTCCGATCGCGGAGGACGGGAGGTCACCGAATGGATCGGTGGCTTCTACCAGGATGGCGTCTCGTGCAATCCGATCTGGGACGCGTCATTCGAGACCTTCCCCGAGCACCCCGTGACGCGCGGTGTCGGGCCGTTCACGGTCCGTGACGAGTGGTACTTCAATCTCCGGTTCGCCGAGCCGGGGCAAGGTGGGATGAGCGGCGCGATCCAGCCGATCCTCGTCACCGTGCCTTCCGACGAGGTCCGCGCCGGGCCCTATGTCTGGCCACAGGGTCCGTACCCGCACATCGTGGCGGCGTCGGGTCGCGAGGAGGTCCTCATGTGGGTCCGGGAGCGGCCCGGCCGCCCTCGGGGCTTCGGGCTGACGGGCGGTCACTTCCACACGAACTGGCGCAACGACGACTTTCGCCGAGTCGTCCTGAACGCGCTCGTCTGGCTGAGCGGGCTCGAGGTCCCGGTCGGTGGGGTCGACTCGACGTTGACGACCGCCGAAGGAGCCTGACGGCGCGATGCCACGCTCGGCCCGACCCGATGTGGCCCGACAACGTATCTTGTCCGCCAACAGCCGGGCGGTCGCCCACATGATCGGCCTTGACGCGACGAAGATCGAGGGCTTGCGACGATGACGCGGGATGCGAAACGGGCCATCGACGGTGTCGTCGAACGCGGCGAGGTGGGCGGTCGGACGGTGCAGATCATCGAGACCGGCGACGTGGAGTGCGTGGTGTATCCGCCGGCGGAGGTCCCCGAGGGCCATGTCCGGGTCCGGACGGTCCGATCGGCCATCAGCCCGGGGACGGAGATGACGTTCTTCGGCAAGGACGCCTCCAACGTCTACCTCCACAAGACGTGGAACGAGTCGCTGCGGCTCTTCGAGCCCGGTACGCCGTCGATGGAGTACCCGATCGTGTTCGGCTATCGGGCGGCCGGTGAGGTCGTCGAGAGCCGAGATCCAGCGGTGGCCGTCGGTCACCGCGTCTTCGGCAACTGGCGCCACACCGAGTTCACGACGATGCCCGGTGCGCGCGCCGTCGAGCAACAGCTGCCCGATGACCTGACCTGGGACGACGGCGTCGATGTCGCCCAGATGGGACCGATCTGCGTCAACGCGGTCGCGTACGCCGAGGGCGAGCACGTCGGGGCCCCCGTGGTCGTGTTCGGAGCGGGCCCGGTGGGCCTGATCACCGCCCAGATCGTCCGGGCGGACGGCGCCGAGCGCGTCTACGTGGTCGATCGCGTCGCCGAGCGCCTGGCCATCGCCGAGTCACTCGGCCTCGAGCCCGTGCATGCAGACGGGAACCTCGACGTCGCGGCCACGTTGAAACGCCGGCACGGGTCAGAAGGCATCCCGGTCGCGCTCGAGTGCTCGGGATCGACTGCAGCCCTGCACGAGGCGATCCGCGTCGTCAAGCGGCGCGGCCTCGTGGTGGGTGCCGGGTTCTATCAGGGCGAGGGTCGTGGGCTGATGCTCGGCGACGAGTTCCACCACAACGGGATCCGGGTCGCGTGCGGCCAGATCGGCAACGTCCATCCCTCGACGGACTGGCCCGGCCTTCGAGCACGGACCATCGAGCTCCGACGATCAGGCTCACTAAGGCTCGGGGAGCTTCCCCGGCTGACACTTCCCGCCGAACGCGTCGCGGACGGGTTCGCCGGGTTGACTCGACCGAACGAGGTACTGCAGGTGGCATTGACCTACGGAGACGCGCCGTGACCGGGCCCCGGTCGCCGCACTGGTCGGACGGCATGGACACAGGAGGAGAGCCACGATGAAGCGCACGACTTCGATCCGCGCGAGCGGACTGATCGCGATCGCGATCCTGACGCTCGCGTGCGGGAGCCGCGGCAATGTCGAGCCGACGACCGGGCCATCGGCCGCAGCCGGACCCTCGGATGGGGCGGCCGCATCGGCCGATGGCTCGGCCGCTCCGGCCGCCGTCACGGGCACGCTCGACGTGTGGACGCAGCCACAGGGCGACGAAGAGCGCGCGATCAAAGCCATCGGCAAGGCCTTCGAGGAGGCCCACCCCGGCGTCGAGTTCAAGCTCCTCGTCATCAGCGAGGACACCTACGTGACCAAGGTCAACACCGCCATCCAGGCGAAGGCGCCGCCAGACGTCGCAGCGCTCGAGGATCGAACCTGGATGCAGGCCGGCAAGGTCGTGCGCCTCGACGACAAGCTCGTCGAGTGGGGGGTGGATGTCGCCGACTTCAATCCAGGCGGCATCGTACGGGCGACGCCGAAGGGCACCCTCGAGTCCGGCGTCTTCGGTGTCGGCGAGTTCCTCGGCGGCAACATCCTCGTCTACAACAAGGCGCTCCTCGATGCGGCTGGCGTCGCCCACCCGCCGGCCGACCGCTCGCTCACGATCGACGAGTACGACGCGCTCTGCCGCGCCGTCGCGAAGCCGGACGCTGACCCGAACAAGGCGGTCTTCGGCTGCTCGATGCCCGAGTGGGGCCTCACCATCCAGGCCAAGGACGTGTACGGCGCCGACGGCCGAACCGCACTCGGCAACATGAACAGTCCCGAGATGGTGCACGCCTTCGATGTCGGCTCGAAACTCATCCGCGACAAGATGGCGCCATCGCCCCAGTTGCTCGAGGCGGCCAGCGAGTCTGACCTGTTCGCCTCAGGTCGACTGGGCATCACCTGGAGCGACTTCACGGAGACGCCCAAGTACATCGAGAACGCCGTCGACTTCGGGATCGCTCCGTTCTACGTGATCAAGGAAGGCGAGAACTTCGTCGATACCTGGACGTCCCCATGGGGCACCTTCGTCGACTCGCAGGACCAGGCGCTCGCGCTCGAATTCCTCAAGTTCGTGGCCACCGAGGCCCAGCGGATCCGGCCGACCGTGTCGGCCGACCCGCCCTTGTCCATGAAGGTCGCTGACGAGATCGGCTACGGCCAGGATGACCCCGTCAAGGCCGCCTACCTCGAAGTCCTGGCAGCGACCGCCAAGCCCCAGGTGTTCGTGCCACCCGGTGTGGAGTCCTGGGACCCGGCAGAGGTGATGCGGCTCCTCGTGGACGAAGGCAGGACCGACACCAAGGCCATCCTGGACGCGCAGGCCGAACCGGCACAGAAGGAGCTCGACGAGGTCTGGGTACGTTTCGACGCCCTCGAAGGCTAGGGCCTGGGGATGGCGACGACCCGTCGCGGCCGAGGGCTCCGGGGCGATGAACGGGTCGCCATCCTGTTCCTGCTGCCCTGGATCCTCGGTCTCGTCTTCCTTGTCGTCATCCCCTTCGCCTGGGGGATCTGGATCAGCCTGACCGACGAGCAGATCGTCAAGGTCGGCGAGTTCGTCGGGCTCGCCAACTACGAGGAGATCCTCACCGACGATCCGTTGTTCATCCAGGCCCTGGGCGTCACGCTCCGTTGGCTGCTCCTGACCACGCCACTGTTCATGATCTCCGGGCTGGCGCTGGCCCTTCTGCTGAACCAGCGTCTGCCCGGCATGCACATCTTTCGGACGATCCTGTTCGTCCCGACGGTCCTCTCGGGCGTCGCCGTCGCCGTCCTCTGGGTCGTGCTGCTCAACGGCGACCTTGGGGCCGTGAACCAGATCCTGCGGGCCGTCGGCATCGACGATCCACCGAATTGGCTCCGAGATCCCGGATGGGCCATGCCGGCGGTCGCGATCATGAGCATCTGGGGGATCGGCGGCTCCGCCATCATCTGGCTGGCCGGCCTCCAGAACATCCCGCCCCACCTCTATGAGGCAGCGAGCATCGATGGCGCGGGCGAGATCGCGAAGTTTCGGAATGTCACCATCCCGATGCTGTCCGCGACCGTCTTCTTCGTCCTCATCAACCTGCTCGTCGACAGCCTGCTCGTCTTCGCCCCGGTGTTCATCGCCAGTGGTGGCACCCAGACGGGTGGGCCGGCCAACTCGCTCCTGTTCCTCATGTACTACGTGTATCGCAAGGCCCTCATCGAAGGTGATCTGGCCTATGGAGCGGCCCTCGCCTGGATCCTGACGCTGATCGGCGCCGTCGTCGTGTGGGCCGCCTTCCGGTTCGAGCGTCGGGTCTACTACCAGGCGGGCCGGGAATGAGCCGAGCGGCCGTGCGTGCCGAGACGTCCGTGGTGACCCGGCGAGGAAGACGGCCCCGCCGGCCCGTCCACGCCCTCCTCGTCTACGCGATCCTGATCGTCCTCACGCTGTTCATCCTGCTGCCCATCGGCTGGATGGTCACGGCCGCGCTCAAGTCCGACACGGACATCATCTTCACCTTTCCCCCGGAGTTCTTCCCCACGACCTCGTTCCGATGGGAGACCTTCGCCGAGGCCCTCTTCGACGAGGATGAGCCGTACCTGCGCTACGTGGCCAACACGACCTTCCTGGTCGTCGTCAACATGACCTTCGCGGTCGTCTCGAACTCCCTGATCGCCTACGCCTTCGCCAGGCTGCGGTTCCGGGGCCGCGACCGGCTCTTCGCGGTGGTGATCGCGACGATGCTGTTGCCCGCCCCGGTCCTGCTCATCCCGCAGTTCCTGCTGTTCTTCCAGATCGGCTGGTACAACACCTACCTGCCGCTGACGATCCCGGCGTTGGCCGGCAACGCGTTCTTCATCTTCCTGCTCCGGCAGTACATGCGGACCATCCCACAGGAGTTGGACGAGGCTGCCCGCATGGACGGCGCAAGCCACTGGACGATCTACCGGCGCATCATCCTGCCGCTCTCCGCGCCGGCGATCACGGTGGTCGCCGTCTTCACGTTCCTCGGCGTCTGGAACGACTTCTTCGGGCCGTTGCTGTACCTGGCGGACGGTGACCTGTACACGGTTCCGGTCGCGCTCGCCACCCAGGTGAGCCGGATCGGGACCGAGTGGAACAAGCTGATGGCGGCCAACCTGATCGCGATCATCCCGCCCCTGGTGATCTACTTCATCGCCCAGAAGCAGCTCATCGGCGGCATCGCCTCGGTCGGTCTCAAGGGGTGACGAGGGGGCGCCGACCGCTGCTGGTCATCGTCGCGGTGGTCCTCGTCGTCGTCGCCGTCGGCGGCCTGATCGCGGCCACCCAGCCCTCGGTCAGGGCCGCGCTCGGCCTCGCTCGCCCCACCGTCTACGCGAACCCCGTGCTCGACCGCGACTTCCCGGACCCGGTCGTGCTCCCGGCAGCGGACGGCACGTGGTACGCCTATGCGACCCAGACGATCACCGAGGACGGTGGCGACGTGAACATCCAGGTGGCGCGTTCCCCCGACCTGGTCACCTGGGAGTGGCTGGGGGAGGCGCTGCCGGTCAAGCCGCCGTGGGCGTCGACGACGCAGGACTTCTGGGCGCCGCACGTCGTCGAGCGCGACGGACGCTATGTCATGTACTACTCCGCTGACCCCGACGATGGCGGTGGCCTGTGCCTGGCCGTCGCGACCGCGGCGTCACCCGCGGGACCCTTCACCGATGTCGGCGCACCACTCGAGTGTGGCGAGGGCTTCACCGACATCGACCCGATGGCCTTCCTTGACCCGGCCGACGATCGATGGTGGTTGTTCTGGGGCTCGGGCTTCGAGCCGATCCATGCCCGTCCGCTCGGACCGGACGGCCTCACCTTCGCCGAGGGGAGCGACGCGGTCACGGTCCTCGAACCCGACCCATATCTCGACTACGAGAATCTCATCGAAGGCGCCTGGGTCGTGGCCAGGGACGGCTGGTATTACCTCTTCTATGCCGGCGACTCGTGCTGCGTCGGGCCGGACTATGCCGTCATGGTCGCTCGCAGTCGCGTCGTCACCGGGCCGTACGAGAAGCTTGCGGCGGCCCGCGATGCCGAGTCGGCGGCGATCCTGGAAGAGGCAGAACGCTGGGACGCGCCCGGCCACAACGCGGTGGTCACCGACGCGGCGGGTCGGGATTGGCTGCTCTACCACGCCATCGACAGGGGAGAGATGTTCGGTCCCGAGGACAGCCTGGTCCGCAAGCTGTTGCTGGACCCGATCCGGTGGGTGGATGGCTGGCCGGAGGTCGAGGGCGGGGTCGCCTCGGATGGCCAGCGCGATGGGCCGATCCCGCCGTGATTCGGCGGGCGGCCGGGGTCGGAGCGCCCATGGTGCGGGACGGACGACCGCCACCGGACTAGGATGGCGACACTTCTCCCCTCGAACGCCGTCGCGCCCCAGGAGGCAGTCCCGTGACCGACACCCTCGAGCGAGTCCAGACGTATCAGCAGCTCATCGGCGGCGAGTTCGTCGACGCCGCCGACGGCCGGACCGCCGAGGTCATCAATCCGGCCAACGACCGGGCCATCGCCTCCGTCCCGGCCAGCTCCACCGAGGACGTCGACCGGGCGGTCGACGCCGCGGAGACCGCGTTCCAGACCTGGCGGCAGACGACGCCCCAGGACCGCTCGTTGCTGCTCCTGAAGATCGCCGACAAGCTCGAGGAGAAGGCCGACGAGCTGGGACGCCTCGAGAGCGCCAACGCCGGGAAGCCGGTCGCCGCGGCCATCGATGAGATGGCGGTGTGTGCCGACCTCTTCCGCTTCTTCGCCGGCGCGGGCCGAGTCATGGACGGCCTGGCCGCCAACGAGTTCGCGGCCGGCCACACGTCGATCATCCGGCGTGACCCGATCGG
>DASPHN010000062.1:0-6374 GCA_035629655.1 Saccharimonadales bacterium (SeqCode)
GAGCGCTGGCTGCCACTCTTCGCGGCGAACTTCCGGGGCGGGCCCAACCCCGTCCCGGCCAAAGCCGCCATGGCCCTCATGGGCCTGCTCGATGGCGACGCGGTCCGCGGCCCGCTCCTCCCACTCGATCCCGATGGGCGAGCGGCCATGGCGGTGACCCTCCGCGACCTCGGCCTCGTCGAGGCGAGTGGTGGGCGGATCGTTGCCCCGTCGCAGGCCGTCGCATGACCGACGGTCCCACGAGCATGTCCGTCGCGGCCTTCCTCGATGAGCTGGAATCGGGGACCATCCGCGCGGCCGAGCCCGATCCCAAGGCGCCGGACGGCTGGCGGGTCAGGCCCGACGTCAAGGCCCGAATCCTGGCCGCCTTCAGCGACCGATCGATGGCGACGTCCTCGGCCGGACCGCTCACGTTCCGCGACCGGGCGGCGATCCCGACACGCGACGTGCGCGCCGGCCCGTGGCGGGTCGTCCCCGGCGGGACCGCGATCCGTCGGGGGGTCCATCTCGGCGCGGACGTCGTGGTGATGCCGCCAAGCTTCCTCAATGTCGGGGCATGGATCGGCGAGGGGACCATGGTCGACTCGCACGTGCTCGTCGGCTCATGTGCGCAGATCGGGGCGCGCGTCCATCTCGCGGCGGGCGTTTCCATCGGCGGCGTGCTGGAGCCGCCGGGCGCCCGGCCCGTCATCGTCGAGGACGATGCTTTCGTCGGCGCGGGCAGCGTCCTCCTCGATGGCGTCCTCATCCGGCAGGGTGCCGTCATCGGGGCCGGCGTCACGCTGACGGGGACGTCACGCCTGTACGACCTCGTGCGGGAACGGGTGCTGACCGGGACGCTCGAGGACCCCCTCGTGGTCCCGCGCTCGGCCGTCGTCATCCCCGGCTCCCGATCCCTGGCAGGGGCGTTCGCTGGCGCCCACGGGCTGTCCGCGTCGGTCGCGCTGCTCGTGAAGGACCGCGATCCAGGGACGGATGCTCGCGTCGCCATGGAGGCGGCCCTGCGCTGATCGGGTCGCCTGGACGTTCTTGTGATGTACGGCGAACGGGTGATGCGCGCACGCACCACCCTCGCCTAGGCTCGGGTCCTCCCAAGCAACGAGGTCCCGTTCCCGCCGTGCCCGCCAGCCAGTCGACCCTCCACCCGGACTCCTCCAACGGCAACGCCCGCGGCGGCCGGCTCGCGATCGCCGGCTCGCGGACCCCTCGGCTCCCGATCCCGCCCCGTCCCCCACGCTCCCGGCCGGGACGTCGCTGGTAGCGCGCGTCAGCGACGCCCGTCCGGTCGAGCATCGCGACCCGACGCGGTATCATCCGCGGGCATCCGCCCGTAGCTCAGTGGATCAGAGCGACTGACTTCGGATCAGTAGGTCGGGGGTTCGAATCCCTCCGGGCGGGCCAATCGCGCGACCCTGTCCGCGTCCGCCGCCTGCGCGGCCTTGACCGCCCGGTGCACATTGCCGTGGATCCTGGCGGGCCCGATCCGATCGATGAGCCCGTCCGCGGCGAGCACGCTGGACACGTTCGGCTTGAGGCGGGCCAACCGCAGCTCGACGTCGGTCGCCTCGGTCAGATCGAGCAATTCGCCGAGCTTCTCTGCACCCTGCGAGTCCACGAAGTTCACGCCCTCGAGATCCAGCACGACCGAGTGCAGCTCCGGCTGTTGCGCGAGGATCGCCCGGACACGCTCGTCCAGGGCGGCCGCCGTCGCGAAGAACAGTCCGCCATCCATGCGGATGACCGCCACGCCGGGGTCCGTATCGTCCTCGGGATGCTCGTCGAGATCACGGTAGACGTGCGTGCCGGGTTGGCGGCCGAGGGCCGGCATCGACGGCCGGGTCGCGACATGGATGAGCCAGAGCAGGGACAGCACGACGCCCACGACCACGCCGAGGAGGACGCCGACGGACAGCACGCCGATGACGGCGGCCAGCGCGATCCAGAAGTCGAACGGCTTCACTCGGCGAAGCCGTCGGAACGCCGGGAGGTCGATCATCCCGAACACCACGGCGTCGATGATGATCGCCGCCAGGACGGCCTTCGGGAGTTCGGAGAACACCGGCGCGAACAGGATGAGCGTGGCGACGACGATCGCTCCGGTCGCGAGCGAGGCGACGGGCGATCGAGCTCCGGCGGATTCGTTCAGCGAGCTTGCCGACAGGCTGGTCGAGACCGGCATGCCCCGGAACACGCCGGCCCCGATGTTGGCCATGCCCTGGGCCACCGATTCCTGGTTCAGGTCGATCCGATAGCGATGCCTCGTGGCGAATGCCTGGGCGTCACCCGCCGTCTGGGAGAACCCGATCAGCAGGAGGGCGAAGGACGCGATGACGACGGTCGGGAGCTCCTGCGACACGAGCTCGAATGACGGGATCCGGGGAATCGGCAGACCGCGTGGCACGGGGTCGACGAGGGCGACGCCGCGGGCGCCGAGGTCGAAGATCACGGAGCTGACCAGACCGCCGATGACAAGCACCAGGGCACCGGGTACCTTCGGAAACCGGAACCGGAGCGCGAGGATCACGGCGAGGGCGATGAGCCCGACGACCAGCGTCGTCGGGCTGAGACTGCCCAGGCCGCGAACCCACGATGCGAACTCCTGCCAGGCGTTCACTCCGTCGGCGGTCGTCCCCGTGAGCTTGGGCAGCTCTCCGATGACGACGTCGATGGCGGCGCCGGCGAGGAAGCCGGTCACGACCGCCCGGGACAGGAAGCTGGCCAGCCAGCCGAGCTTGAGCGCGGCGACCAAAAGGAACAACACACCGGTGACGATCGCGATCGCGGCCACCAGCTGGGCGGCCTCGTCGCCCGCCAGTCCGGTCACCAGGACCGCGCCACCGGCGACCGCGGCGAGTGACGAGCTCGGCCCGGTCGAGATGTGCCGGGATGTGCAGAAGATCCCGTAGATGATCGCCGCAGCAGCGGCCGCGTACAGACCGTTCTCGACCGGGATGCCCGCGATCCCGGCGTACCCGAGGTTCTTGGGAACGATCATCGCCGCGACCGCGATGCCCGCGAGCACGTCGCCGCGGAGCCATCGGCGGTCGTAGTCTCGCGACCAGTCGAGGATGGGCGCGAATCGAGTCACTCGACGCGATGCGCTCGGTGCCGGTGCAGGGCGCACTTACGAAGTGTCCCACCGCCACGACCGTCGTCCTGGCGCGCCCGGATGGGTTCGGACGGGCGGGACGTGGCTCACTCGAACGGCTCGATGTCCAGCGCCTCGTAGTGGGTGATCCGCAGGTCGGTGATGAGGTCCTCCGCCCCGGGCAGGAGACGCGGCTGGTCGAGCCGTGGCCCGGTCCACGCATAGAGCGCCGCCGGATCGCGCCACTCCTCGAAGAGCACGACCTCCTCCTCGCGGCCGATGAGGCGTCGCGCGAGCTTCACGTAGACCAGGCCTTCATGTTCGCGCAGGATCGGCAGCTGCTGGCGCATGAGCTCGTGGAATCGCCCTGCCGCGACGTCGGGGACGGTGGCGGTGAGGACGCGGACGATCACGCGCCGATCGTAGCGTCCGCCCCGCGACGCCGCGTAGCCCATCGGAGGAAGGCCGGCGGACGCGGTCGGGGAGCCGCTACCCTCCGACGATGCCCTCGCCTGCCCCGACCGAGCGCCAGGAACGCGACGGGCTGCTCCTCGCCGCAGCCGCCGCCATCCTGTATGGCGCTGCCTATCCGGCCACGGCGATCGCGCTCCGATCCTTCACCCCCCTGGCGATCGCGGGTCTGGCCTGCACCCTCGCGCTGCCGGTGGTGATCGCCCTGGGTGCCACCGGTGTGCTGCCTCGCCCGTCCCGCGCGGCGATGCATCCGCCGAACCTCGTCCGCCTCGCCGTCCTCGGCGGGCTGGGCGGGATCGGGTTCATCGCCCTCGTGAACGTCGCCGTCTCGTTGAGTGGATCGACGGTGACCGGCTTCATCGCCCCGCTCTACGCCGTGGCTGCGGCGCTCCTCGCGGTCCCGATCCTGGGCGAGCGGCTCCGGCTGGTCACGCTGGCCGCCTTCGCCCTCGCGATCATCGGCACCGTGCTGCTCGCCGGCGGTGTGCCGAATGGCGAGGCCCTGGCCGGCATCCTCCTCGCGGCCGCGGCGGCCGCGATGTTCGGTCTGTACATCGTCCTCGCGCGGCGCTGGGCCGGGCGCTACCACCTCGATGCCACGCTCATCACGGTGGCGACCCTGATCGGTCGCGGGCCGATGCTGCTCGCGATCGAGGTCGTGCGCTCCGATGGCGCGCTCTGGCCGGCGAGTCCGGATCCGGCCGCGGTCGTCGCGCTGCTGACCATCGCGTTCGGCTCGAGCTCGAGCGCGAACCTCCTGCTCATGGCCAGCGTCCGCCGGGTGGCCGCCGGACGCGCCTCGGCGGCGCTGCTCCTTACGCCGGTCTCCTCCGCGATCATCGGTGCCGTCCTGCTGCACGAGGTGCTGACGCCGGTGGAACTGCTCGGTGCGGCCATGGTCCTCGCCGGCATCGCCGTGGCCAGCGGCCTCCTGGATCGATGGCTCGCGGTGCGCCGCGGTGATCGCGGCGACAGCGTCGGCGAGATCGTCCCGATCGACCCTTCAGGCCTGGATCCCGGGGCGAACGGACCTCCACGGTGATCCGCCGCGCCTGGACGACGCTCATCACACCACCGCCCGATCCGCCGCTGGAGGCCGACCGCCGGACGTTCGATGTCGTCGGGTTGACCCTTCCCGTCCGCGCGACGGTCGTCCTGACCGTCGTCGTCTTCGTCCTGCTCTTCGACTACTCGCGGACGTTCATCCCGGATGACCTCGTGGCGCTCGGTCGGGTCCCGGCGGCCATGCGCGCGACCGCGATCGAACGGCTCGTGCTGTTCGGGCTGATCCCGCTGGCCGTCGTGCTCATCGGGTTCCGCGACCGCCCCGTCCGCTATGGACTGACGGTGGGTGACTGGCGGATCGCGGTCCCGCTCCTGCTGGCCGGGACGGCGCTCATGACGCCGATCGTGCTCTGGTTCGCCACGTCCCCGGACGCGCGGACGTTCTATGCGCCAAGCGCCACGACCCTCCCCGAGCTGGTCATCACCTACGCCATCGACCTGACCGCGTCGGAGTTCCTGTTCCGGGGCTTCCTGATGTTCACGCTCGTCAGGACGATCGGACCGTTCGGTGTCCTGGTCGCGACCCTGCCCTTCGTGTTCGCCCACCTCGGCAAGCCGGAGCTCGAGCTCTTCTCGACGCTCGGCGGCGGCCTCGTCTACGGCTGGCTGGCATGGCGAACCCGATCGATCATCTGGGGATCGATCGGGCACGTCTACATCCTGACGCTCGTCACGCTGGTCGCGGCGGCCAGGTGACATCCGCGGGCGGAAGGACTAGCTGCGCGCTGCCTTGGCGACGTCGGAGTCGTCGCTGACCTCGATGTCGTGGCGCTTCGCCGCGCTCATGATCCGCTTGGCGGCGGCGTACTTCGCCTTCGTATCCTCGAAGTCGGTCTGGTTGAAGCGCGCGATGGCGTTGCGCACATGCTCGTCGTCGTTGATCGGCAGGTGGCGCTCGCCGTCCTTGTCGATATAGGCGAAGGAACTGTCGCGCAGTCGGTCGCGCTTCTCGGTGGTGAGCTCAGCCATGTCGGCACCTCCTGGGTGCGTCGAGCATGCGTCGCCGGGCGTCGAACCCGCTCGGGTGCCGGCGCCGAGCGGATTGCAGGGACCTATCGAAGCCGGGGGGTCAGGTGTGAGCGGCCCCGGCGGTTCCCCAGCGACGGACCTCCGCCTCGAGGTCGAGGGGCAGCACGGTGCCCTGGTGCTCGTACTCGCCCCAGGCCTCGCGCGGCACGCGCCACATGATCTCGAACTCGTTGCCGTCCGGATCGGACCCGTACAGGGACTTGCTCACGCCATGGTCCGACGCGCCCCCAAGGGCACGCTCCGTCGACAGCAGTTCGGCGGCACGGACCAGATCGTCGATCGTCGGGACCTCCCAGGCCAGGTGGTACAGGCCCACCGAGCCGCGCGCCGGACGTGGCGCGTCCGGTCCGACCGAGAACAGGCCAAGGTCGTGATGGTTGTCGCCGCTTGCCGAGCGAAGGAAGACGGCTCGCCCGCCGAAGGCGCGCTCGACCACCTCGAAACCAAAGACCCGACCGTAGAACTCGGCCGACGCGGTCGCGTCACGGACATACAGGACTGCGTGGTTGAGGCGGGCGACCGGGATGCTCATCGCCGAAGTCTACGACCGGCCGTCGCTCGGCAGCCACCGCGAGAAATCCGGACAGGCGCCTCCGGCTCCGCTCGATGCGGAGCCGGATCACGCCACCGGACCGGCGAACGGTCAGTCGAGGCGACCGGACACGACGTAGATCGTGTTGCCGCTCGCGGCACTGAGTGCGATGTCGTCGCGGCCGTC
>DASPHN010000063.1:0-4461 GCA_035629655.1 Saccharimonadales bacterium (SeqCode)
GGCTACGCGCCGCTGTTCAACACGCCCGTGTCGCGCATCCTGCTCGGCGGTGTCGAGGTCGGCCAGAACACGCTGCTGCGCTTCTACGTACTGCACATCATGGTCCTGCCCCTGGTCGCCGCGATCTTCCTCGCGGTCCACTTCTGGCGGATCAGGAAAGACGGTGGCATCAGTGGCCCGCTGTGAGCTGAGCCATGTCTGATGTGAAGGCGCCGCCGGAGCGGCGTGAGGTCCTGCCCGTCGACCCGACGCGGCGGACCGAGATCGACAAGCAGCGCGTCCCGATGTCGGCGCGGCCCTATCGATTGCTCGCGCTCGTCAAGCAGGACGCCGTCGTCCGGGTCCAGAAGGAGCCTGACGACACGGTCATGACCTGGCCGCACCTGCTGACGATCGAGTTCCTCGCGGCCGGCGTCATGAGCATCTTCGTCCTGATGATGGGGTTGTTCATCAACGCCCCGCTGGAGGAGCTGGCGAACGGCAACGTGACGCCGGCGGTCGCCAAGGCGCCGTGGTACTTCCTCGGCCTCCAGGAGCTGCTCGCCTACTTCCACCCGACGGTGGCCGGCGTCCTCGTGCCGACCTTCGTGCTCGTCGGGGCGGCGTTGATCCCCTACGTCGATCGCGGCGACCCCGAGGCCATCCGCCCGTCCAGTCGCAAGACGGCCGTCGCGCTGTTCACGATGTTCTGCGTCCTGGGCCTCGTGCTGACCTTCGTCGCCATCTTCTTCCGCGGTCCGGGCTACACCTTCGTCATCCCGTTCGTGACGGCCCCCGGCGTCTACTTCGCCCTCTGAACGAGCCAAGGACTACCAAGCGCGCATGAGCAACTATCACGTCGAACCCGCCGCCAAGCCTGGGGCCTTGACCAAGGAGGCCATCAAGTCGCTGCGCAAGCAGCAGGTGGATGGCCTGTCGCGCCGACAGCTGATGCGCTTCGCGATCGGCACGGCCTTCGGTCTGTGGCTCCTGGAGATCAGCGCCGGGACGATCGGGTTCATCTGGCCCAACCTGGCGGGCGGCTTCGGTGGGAAGCTGCAGATCGGCACCCTCGACGACGTCAAGACCCAGAACTCCAACCTGCCGATCGCCGAGGGCTTCCCCGCCTATTTCGCGTTCGCCCGCTCGTTCGTGATCCTGGTGGACCCCGCCCAGCAGCGATTCGTGCCCGGGGAAGACACGACCGGCGACGGCACGGCCCTCAACGTCCGCGCCCTCTACCAGCGCTGCCCGCATCTCGGCTGCAAGCCGAACCCGTGCGCGAAGAACTTCTGGCTGGAGTGTCCGTGCCACGGCTCGCGCTATGACCGCCTGGGGATCAAGGCCGCAGGCGCGCAGTACGGCCCGGCGCCGCGCAGCATGGATCGCTTCTCGGTCGCCGTCGACGGCGGCGGCATCCTGACCATCGACACCGGCAAGATCACGCTCGGGCCGTTGCCGGTCGCCCTCGGCCAGCCGGGGATCATCCCGCCGCGCACCCCGACCGGGTGCATCTGACGCCCGTGACCCACCGCGCCGCACGTCGAGGAGATCGATGACCGATACGCCCGGACACGAGCCCGAGGGGCACGAGCCCGAGCAACGCCTGCCCGCCGTCCGACCGCCGGCCGAGGCCGCGCCGGTCGAGCGCTTCACCGCGTCCCGATCCGTGCGGACCGTCGAGCTGACCCCGGAGCGGGCGGCGCAGGTCGTTCGCCAGTCGTCGAACGCGCGCTGGGTCGGCTTCCTGGCGGTGGTCGCAGTCATCCTGTTCGTGGCCATCTACTGGTTCTACGAGCTGGGGCTGCCGTTCGGGTGGTCGCAGCCGCGGATCGGCGAGAACGGCGCGGAGGTGGCGGCCCAGCAGGTCACCGCGGTCGAGCGCGGCTACAACCTGTACGAGGCGAACTGCGCGCGCTGCCACGGCGTGGACGGAGAGGGCGGCATCGGGCCGGTCCTCAACAGCCAGGAGAAGCTGTTCGCGCACTTGAACGAGGACTACCTGCGCAACGTCTTCGAGGCTGGTGGTCGGTACGTGTGCGGCAACCCGGACTCGCTGATGCCGGTCTGGGCGGACACGGGTCATCCGCCCGGCCCGCTGAACTACCGCCAGATCGACGAGCTCATCGCGTTCATCCGGGCGCCCAGCGACCAGACGTTCATCGTGCGCGACGAAGAGCTGCTCGACCCGAAGATCGATCCCGTCACGGGCGAGGTCGAGACGTTCACGGGCTGGGTCGATCCGAACTACGAGCCGGCCCCGGGCTCGACCCCGTTCCCGGCGTGCTGGTCGGATGCCTTCGCCACCCCGTCCGGCTCGCCGGGCGCGTCCGGTGAGCCGACCGGCTCGGGCGAGCCCACCGGCTCGGGTGCGCCCACCGGCTCGGGCGAGCCCGCCGGTTCCGGCGCGCCGAGCGGCTCGGCCGCACCCTCGGCGCCCGCGGGCGGGGACGTCGTCGACATCGTGGCGTCGGGCGTCGCGTTCACCACGCCGAACGTCACCGCGCCAGCCGACACGAACTTCACGATCCACTTCGACAACCAGGACGCCAGCATCCCGCACAACGTCGAGATCAAGGACGCCTCCGGCGGGGTCGCCTTCCTGGGCGAGGTCTTCCCGGGCGTCGCGACTCGCGACTACCAGGTCGGGCCGCTGGCGGCCGGGACCTATCCGTTCCTGTGCACCGTGCACCCGAACATGACGGGGACCCTGACCGCAGGCTGAAAACCGACGACCACCGCACGGCTTCGGCCGACGAGCGGATGAGGATGGAGGACGATGGCGCAACAGGTGCTCGCACCCGGGACGATCGTGCCGCGCAAGCGGGCCCTGTTCGGGCTGCTCGACGCGGACGGGTGGAGCTGGGCCGGCGTCAAGGCCTTCGTCTGGCTCGTCATCATCATCCTGATGCTCGGGTATATCCCCGACCGCGCGTACTACCTGACGGTCAACTCCACGGTGGACCTGGGCGTGCTCGTCTGGTCGCCGATCAATCTCTGTCCGCCTGAGAATGAATCCCTGCCCTGCCCGGCGCCGGTCGGGGCCGTCGTGCCCTGGCATCCGTCGCCCGCCGAGCTGGCGCTGCCGGCGGCACGGACCGACGGATCAGTCGTCCAGGTGGGGACGAAGCTGCTGTACGTCGGTGGCTCTGACGGGACCGCCGCGCAGACCTCGGTCTACGTGGCCGACGTCGTCGGCACCGGCAACTTCGCGCCGTGGAGCGAAGGCCCTCCGCTGCCCGAGGCACGTGCCGATGCCAGCGTCGTGCTCGTGTCCGGCAGCATCTACGCGATCGGCGGCTATGACGCCGACGGCGCGCCGACCACGACCGTCTACGTCCTCCAGCCCGACAGCCAGACCGGCGACCTCGGAGAGTGGGCCGAGGCACCAGAGGCCCTGATCCTGCCGGAGGCGCGGGCGGGGGCGATCGGTCTGGCCTCCCCGGACGGCATCCTGCTGATCGGCGGCGAGGGACCGGACGGCGTGGTCGACACGACCTGGAAGAGTCTGATCGGCACGACCGGTGAGCTCGGGGCGTGGGAGCCGGAGCAGCCCATGGCCCACGGCGTGGCCGATGCGGGCGGCGCGATCGTCGGCGACCACGTGTGGGTCTACGGCGGTCACGACGAGGCAGGACCGACGGCGGTCGTCCAACGTGGCGACCTCGGTCTCGAGGCGGCCGAAGGCCTGCCCGACAATCCCGATGAGGGCAAGGTCACCCAGTGGGCGACGAACGCCGCGGCCAACCTGCCCGCCGCGCGCGACGATGCTGCCACCTGGTCGGCGAACGGCTCGCTGTACCTCGTCGGGGGGCAGGACGCCTCCGGCCCGCAGCCCGAGCTGTACTGGTCGGTCCCGACGAACGCCGGCGACATCCCGGAGTGGAAGCATCTCGCGGTCAGCGACCTGCCCGCCGGCATCACGGGCGGCGCGCCGGTGATCAGTGGTCCCAACGTGATCATCGTCGGGGGCGAGACGGCCGAGGGCGTGTTGACGACGTCCGTCCGCGCCAACGTCGCGCCGCAGAGCCCGTTCTTCCAGCTCGGCCTCGTCGGCGCGACGGTGCCCGGCCTGAAGATCGACGGAGAGATCGGCCAGCAGCTCGGCTACCTCAATGCCGCCGGCGCCGGCACCGTGAACTTCGTGATCCTGCTGCTCATCGGGTGGGCGTTCGCCCACAAGCAGCAGGCCCTTGGCTTCATCGAGCGGCTCCGCCGCCGCCGCTGAGCCGAGTCGAGACGGCTCGAGCGTCCCCGCGCACCCGGCGCCGGCGGGTCAGCCGGGGAGCGCTCCTTCGTCGGGATCGGGCGCACCACGTCGGACTGGCAGGCCGGCCCGCTCCCAGGCGTCCATGCCACCGGCCGCGTTGTGCACGTCGGTCCACCCACTGCGCAGCAGGAAGCCGGCGGCAGCGGCCGACCGGCCACCGAGATGGCAGACCATGAGCAGCGGCCGATCCTTCGGCAGCTCACCGGCTCGCG
>DASPHN010000064.1:0-2324 GCA_035629655.1 Saccharimonadales bacterium (SeqCode)
CGACACGCCCGGCCGAGGGCCGCGTCAGTGGCGGAAGTGGCGGACACCGGTCAGCAGCATCGTGCCGGCCCGGGCGTCGACGGCGGCGACCGCCTCCGCGTCGCGGAGCGAGCCGCCCGGCTGGGCGAACGCGGTCACCCCGGCCGCCAGGCAGGCCTCGACGGCGTCGGCGAACGGGAAGAACGCGTCACTGCCGCACGACGCCCCGACCGTGGACACCGGGCCGAGCATCGCCTGGGCCTTGGCGACGGCCTGGCGCGCCGCATCGACCCGCGAGGTCTGCCCGCTGCCCAGCCCGATGAGACGCCGATCCCGGACGAGGGTGATCGCATTGGACGTCACGCCACGGGCCAGCCGCCAGGCGAGATCGAGGTCGAGCTGCTCGGCGTCGGTCGGCGCGCGCCGGGTCACGCAGGTCCAG
This sequence comes from Saccharimonadales bacterium (SeqCode), assembly GCA_035629655.1. Taxonomy (GTDB): domain Bacteria; phylum Chloroflexota; class Limnocylindria; order Limnocylindrales; family CSP1-4; genus SPCO01. The sequence goes on from DASPHN010000064.1 coordinate 422, forward strand.
GCCGCAGGGTCGTCTGCCCGGGTGTCGGCGGCCGTGACGAGCAGCGCGCCGCCGGCCGAGCGGATCGACCCGAGCGGCGACGGGATCGCCCCGGTCAGCGGCGGGTCGTCGCCGAGCCGCTCGTCGAGCAGCAGCCGGACGTTGGGCTTCGTGGCGAGGACGGCCATGGCCGCCTCGTCGAATGCGGGCGCCACGACGACCTCCAGGAAGATCGAGACGAGCCGGACGGCCAGCGCGCGGTCCACGGGCCGGGTCACGGCCACCACGCCGCCGAAGGCACTGACCGGATCGGCCTCGAGGGCGGCCACCCAGGCCTCATGGATGTTCGCCCGCTCCGCCGCCCCGCATGGGTTCGTGTGCTTGACGATCACGACCGCCGGCCCGCGCAGTGCGCGGCCCAGGGTCGAGGCGGCCGCCGCATCGAGCACGTTGTTGTACGAGAGCGCCTTCCCCTGGAGCGGTGGCCGGTCGATGGCGAAGAGCCCGTCGTCGATCGTCGCCCCAGGGCGCCGGTAGCGGGCCGCCGGCTGGTGCGGGTTCTCGCCGTAGCGGAGCGCCTCGACCCGCTCCAGGGGCAGGGTGAGCACGGGCGGATAGGGGTCCTCCGGGGCGTCGAGCAGGCCAGCGGCGACGAGGCGGCCCGGCAGCTCGGCCGCGATCCGCGCGTCGTAGGCGGCGGTGTGCGCGAAGGCCTCGAGGGCGAGCTCGCGGCGGAGTCGGTCGTCGATGCCGGTCCCGGCGTCGAGCGCGGCCAGGACGGCCTCGTAGCGGGCCGGAGACGTGACGATCGCGACATTCGCGTGGTTCTTCGCCGCGGCACGGACCATCGACGGTCCGCCGATGTCGATCTCCTCGATCAGCTCGTCGGTGGTGATGCCGGGTCGCTCGAGGGCGGCGGCGAACGGGTAGAGGTTCACGATGACGAGCTGGAACGGGGCGATGCCGGCGGCGAGGAGCTGCCGGCGGTGGTCGTCCAGCCGTCGGTCGGCGAGCAGGCCGGCATGGACGCGGGGATGCAGCGTCTTGACCCGACCGTCGAGCATCTCGGGCGTCCCGGTGACGCCGGCGACGTCGGTGACGGACAGACCGGCATCGCGCAGGGCACGCGCCGTGCCCCCGGTCGAGACCAGCTCCCAACCGCGCGAGACGAGGCCGCGCCCCAGCTCGACCAGCCCGGCCTTGTCCGAGACCGACAGCAACGCGCGCCGCGGGACCGGGACCACGGCGTCGGCCCGGGCCAGGTCGATCGTCGTGTGGCGGCCGTCTCCACCCACCCCGACCGCGCCCGCGGCCAGCAGGGCGACCACCCGCGGCAACAGTCGGTGCTCGACGGCCTGGATCCGGCCACGCAGGCTGGCCTCGTCGTCGTCAGGGAGGATCGGAACGGCCTCCTGCGCGATGATCGGCCCCCCGTCGAGCGTGGCATCGACGAGATGGACGGTGACGCCGGTCACGACGACGCCGTGGGCGAGGGCATCGCGAACGGCGTGCGCACCCGGGAACGCCGGGAGCAGGCTCGGATGGGTGTTGACGATGCGCCCCTCGTGGGCTTCAAGCACGGCCGGTCCGATCAGCCGGAGGTAGCCCGCCAGCACGACGAGCTCGGGTCGCACGCTCGCCAGGACGTCGGTGAGGATGGCGTCGTCGCCGGCGGGTACCAGCGCCGTTTCGAGTCCCTGCTCGGCCGCCCAGTCGAGCGCCGGACAAGGGCGATCGGCGAAGACGAGCACGATCTCGCAGCCCAGGTCGCCGCGCCTGGCCGCCGCGTGCAGCGCACGCAGGTTCGAGCCTGAACCCGACACGCCGACGGCGATGCGCGCGCGCGGCGCGCTCACGCGACCGACTCCAGCGCTCCCTCGAGATAGCGCGCGCCATCCGTCTCGGCAACGTCCAGCACCTCCCC
>DASPHN010000065.1:0-3787 GCA_035629655.1 Saccharimonadales bacterium (SeqCode)
TCACGCCTCCGATCGGGCGCGGGCGCTCCATGCCTCGCTCGACGTGGTGGATCTGCACGCCGATTCGTTGCTGTGGGGCCGCAACCTCCTCGTCCGCGGCGGGCAGGGCCACGTCGACGTCCCGCGCCTGATCGAGGGCAATGTCGCGCTCCAGGTGCTCGCCGCGTCCACGAAGTCGCCGCGCCAGCCGAACATCGAGCGCAACGACGACGCGGCCGACGCCATCACGCTGGTCGCGCTGGCCAGCGGTTGGCCGCCGGCCACGTGGCGCAGCCGTCTCGCCCGGGCCACGCACCTGGCGGATAAGGCCGCCGCGCTCGCGGCTGGGTCCGAGGGCCGATTCCGGCTGATCCGGTCCGCCCGCGAGCTGGCGACGTACCGGGCCGAGCGGGCCGCCACTCCGGAGCTGACCGCCGGCCTGCTGTCCATCGAGGGTGCCCATGCGCTCGATGACGACCTGGCCAACATCGAAGTCGTCTATGCGGCCGGCTACCGGATGATGTCGCCGAGCCACTTCTTCGACAACGCGTTCGGCGGGTCGGCGCACGGGATCGCGAAGGGCGGGCTGACGCCGATGGGTCGCGGCATGGTCGAGCGCATGGAGGCGCTCGGGATGGTCGTCGACATCGCCCATGCCTCGTCCGCGACGATCGACGACGTGCTGGCGATGGCCACCCGGCCGGTCGTCGCCTCGCACACCGGCGTCCGGGGCACGGCCGACAACGCCCGCAACCTCTCCGACGAGCACCTGCGCGGCATCGCGGCGTCAGGCGGCCTCATCGGCATCGGGTTCTGGGAGACGGCCACCGGCGGCGTTGACGTGGCCGCCATCGCTCGGGCGATCGAGTACGCCGTCGATGTCGCGGGCATCGACCACGTCGGCCTCGGGTCGGACTTCGACGGGGCGGTCACGACCCCGATCGATGCCACCGGCCTCGTCCAGATCACCGATGCATTGCTCGCGGCCGGCCTCGGCGAGACGGCCGTCGCGAAGGTGATGGGCGGCAATGCGTTCCGTGTGCTCGAGGAGAGCCTGCCCGCCTAGAGGAGCGGGGCGATGAGCGCGGCAGCCCGCGCGGCGCCGTCGGTGGCGACGGGCCGGGACGCGACCGGCCGGTCGATCTCCTCGGCGATCGCCTCGGCGATGACCTCCGGCGGTGAGGCCGAGTAGTCCATGTACCGCCCCGCCCCGTAGCGCTCGAGGCGGTGTCGGACGTGGCGGTTCTGCTCGAAGTGGTCGCGCAGCGGGAAGTACAGGAACGGCCGGCGGGCCGCCGCGAGCTCCATCGTCGTGGTCAACCCGCCCTGGACGACCGCGAGATCGGACGCGGCCAGGTGCCGATACAGGTCGGGCACGTAGGCCCGCACCTCGACGCCGGCCGGCGCGCCCAGCACGGCCGGGTCGATGCGCGGCCCGGCGACGGCGATCATGCGCAGGCCGTTCACCCGACGGGCCGCCTCGGGATAGGCCGCGATCACCCGACGGAGGAGGGCCTCGCCGACACCCGAGCCGCCGACCGTCACGATGACGACGCGCTCGTCCTCGTGGTAGCCGAGCTCGCGGCGGAGCTCCTCGCGCCCCTCGACGAGCGGGGTCGGATCGAACCCCGTGACGTACCCGCTGAACTCGTAGTGGCGCTCCGTCCAGTCGCGGATGGCCGGCATCCCCGGCCCGAAGTCGTCGGGCACGATGTCGTCGGGGTCGCCCACGAAGATGGCGCGGTCGCGGAGGCGCGGGAAGCGCTCGACGTGCTCGATCATCTCGGCGTTGTAGTCCGCGGTCAGGTACGCCTCGCGGTCGCCGCCGGCCGGCATCGGCAGCCAGCCGACGAAGTCGGTCATCCAGGCGAAGGCCGTCCGCTTGAGCTCGGGGTTCTCGTGCAGGAAGTGGTCGACGTCCCAGGCCTCGTCGCCGATCACGAGGTCGTACTCGCCGTCCGCGACCGCGTCGTGGAAGACCATGAAGTTGGCGACGAGGATCTCGTCCATGCGCCGGATCGCCTGGAACGCGTTGAGGTCGTGCTCGGACGACTCGGCCGTGATGTGTGCCGATTCCGATGCGAGCTCCGCGCTCAGCGGATGGATCCGCTCGCCGTGCGCCTCGAGGACGCTCGTCACCGGGCTCTGGGCGAGCCAGTCGATCTCGAGATCCGGGTGCAGCGTCCGAAGCTCGGCCGCGATCGCGACATCACGCTGGGCATGCCCGAGCCCGATGGGCGACGAGATGTACAGCGCGCGACGGCGGCGGGCCAGTGCGCGGGTCCAGGTTCGGGTCGTGGTCGTTGGCGCCGTCACGGGATGGCCTCCGTTGCGAGGGATCGGACGAAGTCGCGGATGAGCAGGTTGGCCAGCACCGGATGGCGGGCCGGGATCATGTGGTCGGCCCCGTCGACGACCACGAGCGGTGCCCCGGTGAGCTCGGACAGGCGTTCGGCACGAGCCAGCGGCTGGCAGGTGTCCTCGCTGCCATGGATGAGGAGCATCGGACAGGTGACCGCCCGGCAGATGCGTTCCACCGCCGCCTGGTCGAACGGGAAGGTCGCCTCGGCCTCGGCCAGCATCGCGTCGACCGAACCGTCGAGCGCCCACTCGACCGCATCGTCGATCACCTTGGTCGAGTGCGGCTCCGAGGTGACCTCCTCGAAGAAGAAGCGGGCGAAGTCCGGGTAGTCGCGCCGCCAGTGATGGCGGTTGTACTTGGCCCACCCGTGGGCGTCGGGCAGCTCGTCGTCGAACGTGGCAGCCGCGGCCACGTAGTGCGGTTGCGGCGGTGACAGGCGGGGGACCCCGATGCCGAAGGCCACGATCCCGAGGGTCCGCTCGGGGTGGTCGGCGGCGAACCGGATCGCCCTCCAGACGTAGTCGGTACACAGGCCGACAAGCACCGCGCGCGGCGTCTCCGTGGCGTCCATGACCGATCCGAGATCCTCGACGAACCGATCGTCGTGGTACGCGGCAGCCTCGGTCGGCCGGTCCGAGCCGCCGTTGCCACGGCCGTCGAAGGTCACCACCCGGTGCCGGCGGCTGAAGTCGGGGACCTGGCCCTTCCACTGGCGGGAGTGGACGATCGGCGTGGATGGCAGGAACACGATCGTCGGGTCGCCCGCCCCGACGACCTCGTAGGCGAGGTGGACGCCATCCGGGCTCACGGCCATGCCGGTCTCGGCCGGCTCGACCGCCCGCATCAGCGCGGCCTCCCGCCGGCACCCCGATCGATGCCGGCCATGAAGTCCCGAAGCAGCAGATTGACGCGGACCGGATCGCGGGCGTTGACGATGTGACCGCCCCCCTCGACCAGTTCCAGGCGTGCTCCCGGGATCGCGCGGGCGAGACCGCTCCCCTGGCTGACGTCGGTGATCCGGTCGTCGGTCCCCTGGATGACCAGCGTCGGGACCCGGATCGCGGCACAGATCGCCGTCAACGACTCGGGGGTGAGGGTCGGCGGAGCGCGCTTGGTGGTCGCGAGCGACTCGAGGTCGGTGTCGAGGCCGTAACCGATGCCATCCTCGATCTGCTTGGTCGAGTGCGGCTCACCGAACGCTTGGCCGAAGAAGTACTCGAGGTAGGCCCGGTAGTCGCGACGCCAGAAGTGGATGTTCTCCTTGTTCCAGCCCTCGTCGCTCTCCAGGCGGTCCTCGAAGCGCACGTGTACCGAGCGACCGGGATCCCCGATCAGCGAGGACGGGCAGATGAACGCGAGGCCGAGGACGCGGTCCGGATGCTCGGCCGCGAATAGGACCATGGGCCCCGACGATGACGAGATGCCGACAAGGACCGCGGCGTCGAC
>DASPHN010000066.1:0-11588 GCA_035629655.1 Saccharimonadales bacterium (SeqCode)
ACGACGGATGAACCCGACCACGACGACTCTCCGGCGTCGATCGGTCCGAATCACGTTCCAGCGACCACGCATGGAGCGTGCCGATCAAGCCCGTGCAGTCGGGGACATCTCACGAGCAAGTCGCCGATACGGCGTGGAGCCGACCATCGGGCGACGGCGACCTACGAACGCGTCGTCCAACGCGGGCTCCGCCTCGGCGCCCACGTGGCTGCACGAGTCCGTCCACCAGTCGCGCAGTGACCTGCGAATCTCGCACGTCGGGCAGGGCGCGGGACCACGAATCTCGCGTCCTTGACACTCTCGACGATGCGCCCATATCCTCGCCCGCATCCGGCCCGCCACGCGGATCGGCTCACCCGCGCGACACGGATGAGTGCGCCGGGTCCGCTCGCGTCTCGAGACGCCCCCGTACGGACGCAGGAGTGCGAACGAACGTGCCCGCCGTCGACGTCAGGCTCGTGGACGTGGTCAAGCGCTTCGGTGAGGCGGTCGCGGTCGACCACATCGACCTCGAGGTCCAGAAGGGCGAGTTCTTCAGCCTCCTCGGCCCGTCAGGCTGCGGCAAGACCACGACCCTGCGCATGATCGGCGGCTTCGAGCAGCCCACCTCCGGCCTCATCGAGCTCCAGGGCCAGGACGTGACGTGGCTGCCGCCGTTCAAGCGCAACGTGAACACGGTGTTCCAGAACTACGCCCTCTTCCCGCACCTGACGATCTACGAGAACGTGGCCTTCGGCCTTCGGCGCAAAGGCGTCAAGGACGCCGAGGTCAAGCGCCGCGTCGCCGAGATGCTCGAGCTGGTCGAGCTGCCGGGCTACGAGGCGCGCAAGCCGACCCAGATCTCGGGCGGCCAGGCGCAGCGCGTCGCCCTGGCTCGGGCGCTGATCAACAAACCGGCCGTCCTCCTCCTCGACGAGCCGCTCGGCGCCCTGGACCTCAAGCTGCGCAAGCAGATGCAGGTCGAGCTCAAGCGGATCCAGCAGGAGGTCGGGATCACGTTCATCTACGTGACCCACGACCAGGAGGAGGCGATGACGATGTCCGATCGCATCGCGGTGATGAACCAGGGCCACTACGAGCAGCTCGGCGATCCCGAGAGCCTGTACGAACGACCGACCACCCGATTCGTGGCCGGGTTCCTCGGCGTCAGCAACCTCTTGCCCGGCGTCATCGAGGGCGCCGACGATGCCTACGCGACGCTGCGACTGGCCGATGGCGCGCTCGTTCGCGCCCCGCGCACCCTGGTCGGGGGCACGACCGGCGACCACGTCGACATCGGGGTGCGGCCGGAGAAGATCCGTCTGCGTGAGGCCGACGGCGACGTCCCGACCGGCCACAACACCTTGACGGGCGTGGTGCGGGACGCGTCGTACCTGGGAGTCAGCACGCAATACCTGGTGCAAGCAAGTGGTGGAGGTACCCTGACCGTCTACGAGCAGAACGTCGAACGCGCCACGCGTGCGGAGCTGTGGGAACGCGGGGAGGCCGTCCAGATGACCTGGCAGCCCGACCACAGCTTCGTCGTCCGTGGCGGGGATGCGCCGAGCGGGGACGGCGATGACGTGGGCACGACCGAACCGGTCGCCGGCCCGAACGAAGCCTTGGAGCCCGCCGCGACGGCGTGAATCGTCGACCCGGCCCCACCACGACAGTCCACGCGAGGAGACCCATGCCGAACCACGACCCGCGCCCCGCCAGCCTCGGCCGTCGCCGCTTCCTGCAGGGCACCGCCCTCACCGGCGTCGCCGCGTTCCTGGCCGCCTGCACCGGCACGCGACAAAGCGCCGCGCCGGGCGCCTCTGCCGCTGCGTCGGCGGCGCCGGGCGCGTCTGCCGCTGCATCGGAGGCACCAGCCTCCGAGGTGCCGGCCACGCCGCAGACCGCGACCGGTCCCTTGATGTTCGCGAACTGGCCCGCGTACATCGACCTCGCCGGCGACGCCGGCGAGGCGGGCGAGTACGCCGCGGGCTCCTCGCCGACCCTCGAGGAGTTCGCCGGCAAGTACGGCATCGAGGTCGACTACCAGGAGAAGATCGGCGACAACTCGTCGTTCATGGCGACGATCGAGCCGGCCCTCGTCGGCGGCCTCGCCACCGGCTGGGACCTGATCGTCCTGACCGACTGGATGGCCTCGCAGGTCATCGCGAACGGGTGGGCCGAGGCGCTCGATCCGGCGAACGTCCCGAATTGCGTGGCCAACGTCCAGGACTCGCTCAAGGGCGTCACCTGGGACGCCGAGATGGCCTACCACTACCCCTGGCAGTCGGGCATGACCGGCATCGGCGTGAACACCAAGACCCTCGCCGATAACGGCATCGCCGAGCCGACCAAGATCGCCGACCTGTGGAACATCCCGGCCGACAAGCTGACGTTCCTGTCCGAGGCGCGCGACACGTTCGGCCTCGTCCTGCTCAAGATGGGCATCGATGCCAACGGTGACACGGTCACGGCCGAGCAGATCGACGCGGCGACCGCGGACATGCAGCCGCTCGTGGACAAGGGACTGCGCTTCACCGGCAATGAGTACCTCCAGGACTTCGGCCAGAAGAAGGTCTGGGGCGCGTTCGTCTGGTCCGGCGACCTCGCCTCGTCCGGCGGCGAGGATGACAAGTTCATCTTCCCCGAGGAAGGCACGCTCATCTGGACCGACAACATGCTCATCCCGAAGGGCGCGGCCAACAAGTACACGGCCGAGCTGATGATGGACTTCGTCTACGACCCCAAGATCGCGGCTCAGATCGCGAACTACGTCTACTACGTCTCACCGGTGAAGGGCGCCGACGAGGAGATCAAGGCGCTCGACCCCGAGGCCGCGACCAATCCCCTGCTCTTCCCGACGCCCGAGATCGTCGCGAAGCAGCACAACTTCCAGTCGCTCACGCCCGAGATGGAAGACCTGATGAACGAGCGCTTCGCGGACCTGTCCGGCACCTGATGACCGGCCGCTCCCCGCGTCGATGACCGCCGCAGCCACGCCCGCGCCGCGCCCGGGTCCCACGATCCGGGCACGCCTCGGGCGTGCGCTGCCATACCTGCTGCTCGCGCCCGGGCTGCTCTGGCTGCTCTTCTTCTACGTCCTGCCAGCGGTCCAGATGTTCACCTACTCGATCTCCGAGGGCGACCTCGCGACCGGGTTCACCATGACCTTCAGCCTCTCCGCCTACGCGGAGGCGCTCGACCGCTTCAGCTCGCAATTCCTGAACTCGATCATCTACGGCGGCCTGGCCACGATCCTGTGCCTGCTCATCGGGTTTCCGGTGGCCTACACGATCGCCTTCCGCGGCGGCCGCTACAAGAGCCTGATCCTGTTCCTGGTCATCGCCCCGTTCTTCACCAGCTTCCTCATCCGGACGATCAGCTGGAAGATCCTGCTCGGTGACGAAGGACCCGTGCTGGGTCCGCTCAAGCACAGCCTGGGGATCCTGCCCGGCTCGTTCTCGCTGCTCGGCACACCCGTCGCCCAGCTCTTCGGACTGACCTACAACTTCCTGCCGTTCATGATCCTGCCGCTGTACGTCGCGCTCGAGAAGATCGATGTCCGCATCCTGGAGGCGGCCGGCGACCTGTACGCCAACCGCGCGGCCGCCTTCCGCCGGATCACCCTGCCGCTCGCGCTCCCGGGCGTGTTCGCGGGCTCGCTCCTGACCTTCATCCCGGCCATGGGCGACTACATCAACGCGGAGCTGCTCGGCAACCCGAGCACCCGGATGATCGGCAACGTGATCCAGAACCGATTGCTCATCCAGAACGACTACCCGGTCGGATCCGCGCTGTCGTTCATCCTCATGGCCGCCATCCTCATCGCCGTCACGATCTACGCCCGCGCCCTGGGTACCGAGCAGTTGACCGGCTGATGGCGACGACGTCCGGCACGACCGATCTGGCCGCCAGCCCGCCCGCGGTCGGCGAGGTGCCGACCGCCGCAGCGCGGCCCCGGGGCTCGCGGCTACGCACCATCGACCGCTGGCTCCTGCCGGTCTTCACGGTCCTCGCGATCATCTACCTGATGATCCCGATCGCGGTGATGATCGTCTTCTCGTTCAACGACCCCGAAGGCAAGTTCAACTACACCTGGAACACCTTCTCGATCGAGGGCTGGCTCCACCCCTTCGACTGGCCGGGTCTGGGTGACGCCGTCGTCACCAGCATCGGCATCGCCATCCTGGCCACCATCATCGCGACCATCCTCGGGACGATGATCGGCCTGGCCCTGACCCGCTACCACTTCCGCGGCCGAGGTCCGCTCAACGCGATCATCTTCCTGCCGATGGCCACCCCCGAGATCGTCATGGGCGCAAGCCTCCTGACGTTGTTCGTCGCGACGGCCCTGCCGCCACTGCAGGGCGCCGTTCCGACGCTCTACCCGACCGGCTTCCAGACGATCCTCATCGCGCACGTGATGTTCTGCATCAGCTTCGTGGTCGTCACGGTCAAGGCCCGGCTTGCCGGCTTCGACCGACGGCTCGAGGAGGCGGCGATGGACCTTGGCGCGAACGAGATCACGACCTTCTGGAAGGTCACCCTCCCGCTGATCCTGCCGGGCGTGATGGCCGCGGCGCTGTTGGCATTCAGCCTGTCGATCGACGACTTCGTGATCACGAACTTCGTCTCCGGCACGACGAACACGTTCCCCATCTGGGTCTACTCGATCCAGCGCAATGCGTTGCCTGTCCAGATCAACGTCATCGGCTCGATCATCTTCCTGGGCGCCGTGCTCCTCGTGGCCGGCACCACGTTGCGATCGGGCCGGGCACCGCGCATCCGCTGAGCCACCGACCGGAGGTCCTTCGTATGCTCGAGACGCCACCACAGAGCGATCCGGTGGTCAGCGCTCCCCTCCCCGACCACGCCGTCGTGCCTCTCGTCTGGGGCAGGATCACGAACCTGGACGTCGACCGCGGCGAGGGCTCGTGGCTGATCACCCGCGACGGGGATCGCTACCTCGACTACACCTCGGGGATCGGGGTCACCAACACGGGCCACGCCCACCCACGGGTCGTGGCGGCCATCCAGGCACAGGCGGCCAAACTGCTCCACGGCCAGCAGAACATCCTGTATCACGAGCCCGGGCTGCGCCTCTACGATCGCCTGGCCGGATCGCTGCCGGGTGGACCGTGGCAGGCATTCCTGTCGAACTCGGGCGCCGAGGCGGTCGAGGCCTCCGTGAAGCTGGCATGCGCGGCGACGGGCCGACCGGCCATCCTCGCCTTCCGCTACGGCTACCACGGTCGGACGGCCCAGACCATGGCGCTCACGACCGCCAAGGACGTCTACCGCGCCGCCTTCGAGCCGCTGCCGGGGTCCGTCTATCACACGGCCTACCCGTATTGCTACCGGGCGCCGGGTGGCGCGCATGACCCGTCGGCCTGCACGTGCGACTGGGAGGCCCAGCTCGACCTGACCTTCCACCAGTTCATCTACCCGGACCGGGTCGCGGCCGTGATCATCGAGCCGGTCCTCGGCGAGGGCGGTTACCTGGTCCCGCCGCCGGGCTTCCTGCCGCGGCTGCGCGAGATCACGGCGCAGCATGGGATCCTGCTCATCGCCGACGAGGTCCAGACCGGGTTCGGGCGGACCGGCGAGCTCTTCGCCGTCCAGCACTGGGGCGTCGAGCCAGACATCCTCGTCATGGCCAAGGGCATCGCCAGCGGCCTGCCGCTGTCCGGACTCATCGCCCGGCGCGAGCTCATGGCGGCGTGGACGCCCGGATCCCACGGCGGCACGTACGGCGGCAACGTCGTCTCGTGCGCCGCCGCGAACGCCACCCTCGACGTCATCGAGGACGAGGGCCTCGTCGCCAACGCCCGCGAGCGCGGCGGGCAGTTCCTGGCCGGCCTCCAGGCGCTGGCGAGCCGCTATGCCTCGATCGGCGACGTCCGAGGGCTCGGGCTCATGGTCGCGATCGAGCTCGTCAAGCCGGGCGAGGGCGACGGCCGGGTGCCGGACCCCGAGCTGACGAAGCGCATCCAGGCCGAGGCGCTCGAGCGCAGGCTGCTCGTCCTGACGGCCGGGACCTACGTGAACGTCATCCGGATCATCCCACCACTCGTCACGACGGCCGACGAGGTCGATCGCGCGCTGGCCGTCCTCGATGCCTCCCTGGCGGGCGCCGGCGCATGACCGCCCAGGGACCCGACACGACCGACCCGGTCATCGCCGCGCGCATGGCCGCGGAGGCGCGCGTCGGGGCGTTCCTCGAGGATCTGGGTCGCCTCGACGCCGAAGCCCTCATGCAGACGGCCCTCGCCGAGTCGACCGAGACGCCGGCCCGCGAGGCGGCGCGACATGAGGCGGCACACGTCGCCCGGGAGGCCGGGCTCGAGACGACCCTGGAGACGGCCCGCAGCACCGTCCGCGAGACGATGCTCCACGTCTACGACACGGCGAACTACCGGCCGACGATGGTCGGGCTCAACTGGGGCCTGTCCGAGGGCACGACGGCCGATCGGGTCGCAACGATCCGCGCAGCCGAGGACGCCGTCATGGCCGTCGTCGTGGAGCCGTATGCCTCCGAGGCGCTCATCGCCGAGCTGTCGAGCGCCTTCGAGCTCGTCGATCGCGGGCGGGCCGTTCCAGCGTCGGTGGACATGACGGAGGCGACGGCGCGCGCCATCCGTCCGGCAGCCTCGACCGGCCCGACCGGCTGGCTGGTCGTCGTCGTGGCGGCGGTCGTGATCGCGGTCGCCTTCCTGTCGGGTTCCTGGGCCGTCGGCGTCGTGCTCGTGCTGCTCGCCGGTCTCCTGACCCTTCTCCGTCGCCGGCGCGGATCCGACGCCATCCGCCCTGACTGACGCGATGGGGGCGGTCAACGACGCGCGGGAGGTCCACGTCGTCCCGGCCACGGCCGAGCGCTGGGCAGACGTGCGTGTGCTGTTCGAGGGCGACGGCCCACGCGGCTGCTGGTGTCAGTACTGGCGGCAGTCGAGCGGCGTCTACTCGTCAGGTGGACCCGGATCGGGAGAACGGAACCTGCGGGCCCAGGTCGAGGCGGTCGCAGTCGGTTCCGAACCGGCGGCCGGTCTGCTCGCGTACGTCGGCGGCGAGCCCGCCGGCTGGTGTGGCGTCGGGCCGCGCATGGGCTACGAGCGCCTCGTGCGGTCGAAGACGATCCCGACGATCGACGACCGACCGGTGTGGTCGATCGTCTGCTTCAAGGTCCGGGTCGGCTTCCGACGGCGTGGCGTCGCCCGGGCGCTGCTCGAGGCGGCCGTGGCCGAGGCACGCCGCCACGGCGCCCCGGCGATCGAGGGCTACCCGATCGATCCCGAGGGGGCGCGCCTCGATGTCGGGTTCTCCTACGTCGGGTTCACGCCGATGTTCGAGGCGGCCGGCTTCGAGCGCGTCGTGGAGACCGACGCGAGGAGTGCGAACCGGCCACGCATCCTCATGCGCCGTGAGCTGGAGCCGTCTCGGGGCTGACGATCCGAGCCAGGACCTCGTCATGGAGGTGGCCGTTGGTCGCCAGGATCGTCCCGCGGTCGATCGTGCGGCCGCCGTCGAAGTCCGTCACGCGGCCACCGGCCTCTTCGATGACGACGAACGGCGCCGCCCCGTCCCAGGCGTGCAGCCCGACCTCGACCATCGCCTCGGCGGCTCCCTCGGCGAGGAGCGCGTAGCCCCAGAAGTCGCCGAAGCCGCGCTCGCGCCAGGCGTCGTCGAGCAGGGACCCGAAGCCCGGCGCTCGACCGGAGGCCGTGATGTCACGGATGGAGCCGTGGAGGACCTGGGCATCGGCCAGCGCGGTCACTCGAGACGTCGTGAGGCGGGTCGGTTCGGAGCCCGTCCCGTGGCGCGCCCAGGCGCCGCCGCCGCGGTGCGCCCACCAACGTTCGTCGAGCGCCGGCGCGGACATGACGCCCGCCTGCAGCTCCCCGTCACGTTCGACGGCCAGGAGCGTCCCGAACAACGGGACCCCCCGGATGAAGTTATGGGTCCCGTCGATCGGGTCGATGTACCAGCGGACCGACGCGTCACCGGCCTCCGTCCCGTACTCCTCGCCGACGAGCCCGTGCGCCGGGAACGCATCGGCCAGCCGCTCGCGGATGCGCGCCTCGATGCCCCGGTCGGCCTCGGTCACGATGGTCTTGTCTGGTTTCGTTTCCAGGACGAGGTCGCGGCGGAACGCGGCGCGGGCGAGGGCGTCGGCCTCGTCGCAGGCTGCCTGTGCGACCGCGAGCCAGCGGCGCAGCTCCGCGTCCGTGCCGCGCCGGAACGCGGCCGACCACTCGGGACCGAAGGCCGGATCGCCCATCGCGCTCACGACCGGATCCGTTCGTTGCCGGGGTCGTAGAGCGGCTCACGCACGACCTCGAATCCGATCCACTGACCGAACAGCTCGATCTCGCCGTGCGTGCCCACCCCGCGATCATGGGGCAGATAGGCATATGCGATCGAGCGCTCGACCGCGAAGCCGTAGCCGCCGCTCGTCACTCGGCCGACGATGCCGCCATCGATCCGGACCGGTTCGTTGCCGAGCACCACGGCCCGTGGATCGGCCAGGACCAGGCAGCGGAGGCGCCGGGTCGGTCCGGCGACACGCGCCGCCCTGAGGGCATCATCGGCGTGCGATGGCGGGGCCTTGAACGGAGCGATCGCGAAGGCCAGCCCGGCCTCGAACGGGTCCTCGTCCGGGGTGATATCCGACGACCAGGCTCGGTAGCCCTTCTCGAGGCGCAGGGAGTCGATCGCCCGGTATCCACCTGCCACGAGCCCATGCGCACGCCCCGCGTCCCAGAGCGTCGACCACAGGGAGCGACCGTACTCGGCCGGGGCGTAGAGCTCCCATCCCAGCTCGCCGACGTACGTCACCCGGAGCCCGAGCGCCGGCACGGACCCCACGGCGATCTCGCGAGCCGTGAGATATGGGAAGGCCGCGTCCGAGACGTCATCGCGCGTCACGCCGGCGAGGATGTCGCGAGCGGCCGGGCCCCACAGCCCGAAGCAGACACGGGCCGAGGTCACGTCACGGATCTCGACCCCGGCCGTGGCCGGATCGTCGGGGAGCTGCGAGCGCAGCCAGGCGGCATCGTGGTTGCCGAAGGCCGTGCCCGTCACGAGGAGGAACCGGTCCGCGGCCAGTCGCGTGACGGTCAGGTCCGCCTGGATCCCCGCGCGTCGATCGAGCAGCTGGGTGTACACGATGCTCCCGACGGCACGGTCGATGTCGTTCCCGGCCACCGTCTGCAGGAACCCGCAGGCGCCCGACCCGACCACCTCGAGCTTGGCGAACGAGCTCTCATCGAAGAGGGCGGCAGCCTGCCGCGTGGCAAGCGCCTCGGCGGCGATGGCCGGCGACCAGTGGCGACCGGCCCAGCCGTCGGGGCGGAGCGCCTCGAGCGCGGCACGGCCTCCGAAACGCGGATCGTCGGCGTTGGGCTCGAACCAGTTCGGGCGCTCCCAGCCGGACTTCTCGCCGAACACGGCACCGAGCTCGGCAAGCACCTCGTAGGTCGGCGAGGTGCGCAGCGGTCGGCCAGCCTCCCGCTCCTCGTTCGGGTAGTGGATGTCGTAGTAGGTCGCGTAGTTC
This sequence comes from Saccharimonadales bacterium (SeqCode), assembly GCA_035629655.1. Classification (GTDB taxonomy): domain Bacteria; phylum Chloroflexota; class Limnocylindria; order Limnocylindrales; family CSP1-4; genus SPCO01. The sequence continues at coordinate 9,527 of DASPHN010000066.1, forward strand.
TCGATCGAGCGCGCCAGGGTGTACGCCGGTGACCGATACGCCGCTCCGAACCGGCGGATGTCCATCCGCCACAGGTCCAGCTCCGGCTCGCCATCGACGATCCAGCTCGCCATCTGGCGGCCGATCCCGCCCGCGCCCGCGATCCCGTGCGCCGAGAATCCGGCCGCGACCCAGAAGCCTCGGACCTCGGACTCGCCGAGGATGAACTCGTTGTCCGGCGTGAAGGCTTCAGGCCCGTTGATCACCCGGCTCACGCGGGCATCGGCCATCGCCGGGACGCGGCGGATCGCGCCCTCCATGATCGGTCCGAAGCGGTCCATGTCCGGTGCGAGAAGGCGACCGTTGAAGTCGGACGGGATGCCGTCGAGCGCCCATGGCGCCGGATCGCGCTCGTAGCCGCCCATGCAGAGGCCACCGACCTCCTCGCGGAAGTAGACCAGGTGATCGGGATCACGGAGCTGCGGCAGGCCGGGGTGGACCCCGTCGATGGCCTCCGTGAAGAGGTACTGGTGCGCCATGGGGATGAGCGGCACGGTGACGCCCGCGAGACGGCCGATCTCGGCGGCGAACATCCCGCCCGCGTCGATCACGACGTCTGCGGCGATCGACTCGCGCCCGCCACGATGCTCGACCGTCACGCCGGTCACGCGGCTGCGCTCGGTCGCGATCTCCACCACCCGGGTGTGCGGCCTGATGGTCGCCCCGCGTGTGCGCGCCCCCGCGGCCAGTGCCTGGGCAAGACCCGACGGGTCGAGCCAGCCATCGGTCGGTAGCCACGCCCCGCCGATGACACCATCGGTCGACATCAGTGGGAAGCGCTGCTGTGCCTCGCCCGGCGTGATCAGTTCCATCGGCAGCCCGAAGGTCTTCGCCCAGCCCGCCTGGCGGGTCAGCTCCTCCATCCGCTCCGGCGACGATGCCAACCGGATCGAGCCGACTTCGTGCCACGAGGGGTCGACACCGGTCTCGGCCGCGAGGCGGCGATAGAGCTCGACCCCGTACATCATCATCCGGGTCAGCGTCACCGAGCCGCGCAGCTGGCCCACGAGGCCGGCCGAGTGGAACGTCGAGCCGCTCGTCAGCTCCGCCCGGTCCACGAGCACGACGTCCCCCCAGCCCCGCTCGGTCAGGTGGTAGGCGATGGACGTGCCGCCGACGCCACCGCCGATGATGACCACTCGGGCGTGCTCCATCGGGACAGCCTAGCGGCTGGTCCCCGCGACTCGCCGGTCGTTGCGACAGCGGCGACCAGGACGGTTCCGGTGCCGGTCCGGGGCTGCGCCGGGCGCATTCGGCTAGGCTGCGCCTCGATGACCGACGGGACCCCGCCGACCGAGCCCCAGCAGCCGATCGAGCCCGCGTCGGACGTGCATTCGCCGCCGGACGTGCCGACCGAGCCGGTCGAGCCGACTCCTGGTCCGGACGTGCGGTCCGACATCCCGCGTCAGGTCGCGCTCGGGGCGGTCGTCTTCATCGCCACCTTGCTGCTGTTGGTCGGTGCGACGGCGATCGTGCGACCCGCGCCGGCCTCGACGCCGGGTGGGACAGCGTCGGCCATGGCACCCGCCACGACGGCCCCGGCTGCGTCATCCACTCCGAGCCTTGCTGCCAGCCCGGATGCGAGCCCGCAGGCCAGCACGAGCATGGGACCCGCCCCGTCGCCATCCGTGGCCGGGTCCGATGGCCCGGGCTCACCCTCAGCGGTGCCTCCGATCGCGCCCCAGCCGACGGCCGCGACCCTTGTCGGCGCCGGCGACATCGCTGACTGCGGCACCGACGGTGACGAGGCCACCGCGGCGCTGCTCGACGCCTTGCCGGGGACGGTCTTCACCGCCGGCGACAACGCGTATCCGTCCGGCTCCGAGGAGAGCTTCCGCGACTGCTACGACCCGAGCTGGGGTCGGCACAAGGCACGGACCCGACCGGCCGCCGGCAACCACGATTGGGAGACCGGCCGCGCGACGGGCTATCTCGGCTACTTCGGCGACGCGGCGACCGGCCCCGACGGCGCGACCTGGTACTCGTACGAGCTCGGCACCTGGCACATCATCGTGCTGGACTC